>DASWDY010000133.1:0-5148 GCA_036395035.1 Candidatus Limnocylindria bacterium | reverse complement strand
GCGACCGTCGTCGTCAAGTAGCCGAGAACGCCTCCTTCGCCCAGGAGGCGATCTCGCGGACCATGTGGTCGCGCCGGTCACGATCGATGAGCCGGTGCGTCACCCGTGCTTGCGAGAGCACCGGCCCGTAGCGGTCCGCGTCGTCCGCGTCCTCGCCGCGCACGATGAGGACGCGGGCGCGCGTGCGCGTCACCTCCACCAGAGGCCTGCGTGAGCCGTCGACCTCCGCGGGGACACCGCCGAGGACCGCGACCTTGACGCGCGAGTCGCGTCCGGCGGCGACGGCGGCGACGGCGGCGCCGAACCCGAACCCCGCGACGCCGATCGCGCCGGGGAGCGCCGGATGCGCCCTCAGGAGCCGCAGCGCGGCGACGACGTCCCCGACGGCGTCGTCGAGAGCCGGTCGCGGCGTGCGCCAGTCGAAGCGGAGGGCGCCAACGCCGGCATCGGCGAGCGCGTTCGCAGTCAGCAGCACGTCCGGATGCTCGTACTGCATCCCGCGGTCGCAGAGCAGGGCCATCGCGCCCGTCGCTTCACCGCTCGGGAGGTGCAGGATCGCGAGCACCTCCGTCCCGGCGACCGGGAACGAGACGCTCTGCAGCATCTAGCCCGCGCTCGGCGGCGCCTTCGCGGGGACCTCGGGCATCGCGAGCATCTCGAAGACCGCGTGGCGCTGCTCGATGGGCACGCGGCTCGAGATGAGCTCGAGGATCTTCTTGCGGCCTTTCATCTTGCCGATGAGGATCGCGCCGACGAGACGGTCGACACCGCCTTCGCCCCTCAGGAAGAAGAGCCGCTTGTAGTTGCGGGCCCCGGGGTCGGCCTCGACGATCGCCTCGGCCTCCGGCTCCTCCTCGGTGGTCACGCCCATGACCGAGATGTTCGAGTTGAACATGCCCGAGGCGTACGTCGGGACCTCGACGTAAGGCTGCTTCGCGCCGAGCATGTTCTTCGCGACGTGGCGGCCATGGTTGAGCGAGTTGTCCCAGGTGCCCATGCGGTGGTGGCGCTGTGAGACGACGTCGTAGAACTCGGCGACGTCGCCCGCGGCCCAGACGTCCGGGACGTTCGTCTCGAGGAACTCGTTCGTGAGGACGCCGACGTTCGTCTGGAGCGCGGTGTCCTTGAAGACGTCCGTGTTCATCGTCAGGCCGAGCCCGACGCCGACGAGGTCCGCATCGGCTTCGAACCCTGACGTGCCCACGACGTGGCTGACGCCGTTCTTCGGCTCGAGCTTCGCGATGGCCTGATCGACGTGCATGTGGACGCCCTGGTCCTCCGCGAGGAGCCGCACGACCTGGCCGCCTTCGGCGTCGAGCGCCTTTCGCAGGAACCACGGACCACGCATCAGCCAGTGCGTCTCGAGCCCTCGGTGCGCGAAGGCCTCCGTGAGCTCGTACCCGATGAACGATCCGCCGAGGACGACGGCGACCTTCGACTCCGCGATGCGCGCGACCATCGCCTTCGCTTCGTCGAGGTACTGGAAGTTGAAGACGTGCTTCGCGTGGTCCGCGCCCGGGACGCGAAGCGGATTCGGACGGCCGCCGGTCGCGATGAGGAGACGGTCGTACGGGATCTCGCCGCCCGGCTCGAGCGCGACGCTCCTGCCGTCGAAGTCGACCGCCATGACCTTTGTCTCGCGGCGCAGGTCGATGCGGTTCTTGTCATGCCACTCCTGGTCGCGGACGTACACGCGCTGCTCGAGGAGGACGCCGCGGAGGTACCGCGGCAGCGACACGCGGTTGTAGAGCGTGTACGGCTCGTCGGTGACCATGAGGATCTCGCAGGCGGCGTCGTCCTTGCGCAGCTGCTCGGCGCAGTACGTGCCGGCCGCGCCGTTGCCGATGATGACGAAGCGGGTCGGGCTGGAGCCCACGCGGCGGCCTCCTCGATGTCGTTGGGGTGAGGGAAGTGTCGCGGAAAGCCGCTGCCTGTGCCGCCGGCGGGACTCGAACCCGCACTTGACCCGTCTTAAGCGGGTTGCCTACTGCCAAATTGGGCTACGGCGGCATGCGAATGATATCGGTCGCACGGGAACTGACGGCCCGTTCGAACGTTGTCACCATGTGCCTGTGCGAGCGATCCGCCTGGCCATCGCGGCCCTCTGGTCCCTCTCGGCCGTCGCGCTCGCGGGCGTGCCGGCCGATGCCTCGTGCATCCCGCAGCAGTCCATCCAGGAGGTCGCCGACCGCGCGGACGCGGTCGTGTTCGCGCAGGTCGAAGGCTTCGAGGGGCCGCCGGGCGGGCCACCCGGGCGCTTCGGATTCGTGCGGGTCGAGCGCGTCTACAAGGGAAGCGCGTATGGGCGGATCGGGGTCGGCATCGGTCCGGACACCGGGAGCGGAGGGGTCAGCCCGGCGGCCACGAGCGTCGACTATCAGATGGCCACCGGGACCGCTCACACGCTGTACCTGAAGCAGCACGCCCCCGCCGGGTACACGACCGATGCCTGCAGCGGCAGCCACCCCGGACCGCCGACCGCGGAGGAGGAGCGCTTCTTCGGGCCGGGCAAGCCGCCCGACCGCGACCCGACCGGCATCGATAGCGCGACCGGGTCCGAGACCGCCGTCGCCGCCGCGGCGACCGTGATCGCCCTCGCTGCCGGAGTCGGCGCGATCGTCTACGCGCAGCGCACGGGGCGGAGGACCGCCGGGAGCTAGGCCGGCCCCTCGACGTTCACGTTCGGCGCGCCGGTGCCGGCGCGTACGACGACGATCGCTCCTTCGCTCCGATCGGGGTTGGACTCGCGGTGCACGGCGCCGGGCGGGACGTGCACGAAGTCGCCGGCGCGCGCGTCGATCGCGTTCCTGCCGCCGCCGCCGAATTCGAACCGCGCGCGCCCGCTGATGACGTAGATCGCGGTCTCGTACGCGCCGTGGTGGTGCCAGCCCGAGGCCATGCCTGGCGCCGTCCGCACGAAGGCGGCCCAGAGCCCCTCCTTGGCGATGGCGACCTCGCGCGTCATGCCCGAGGTCCGCTGCGTGTCCGTGGTGCGCTCGCTCGCGCGGATGAGCCGCAGATCAGCGTCGGCCGTCATCGTTCTCCTCCAGGTCGTCGGTGCCCCAGCGCTCGTGCTGGGTGTGGAGCTGCGCCCAGCGGCGGGCGATCCAGCCGTCGACCGCCCGGCGCACGCTCTCGTCGCGCGGGATGGGAGCCGTCGCATGATGGCGGTTGGCGCACTCGAGGTGGACGACGACGTCATCGAGGGAGTGCGGGAAGAGCGGGAGACCGCAGGCGTCGCAGTCCGCCGTGCCGTCGCTACGGAGCAGGTGGGCCTCCCGGTTCAAGGTCGCGCCGACCGTTCGCGGGTCGTGCCGCCATGGAGTGCCCTAGACTATGCGTACCGCAACGGTCCACGGCCGCTGCGCCTTTTCGCCCCGGGCCCGACCCACCTGCCGACACCGCAGGAGAGGGTCCCCGTCGACGCGGCGGGAGCCGGTCCGCGGCAGATCCAGGGAAAGGGGGTGTGGCATGGCAGTTCGCCCTTACGAGATCATGTATCTCGTCCAACCGAGCGCCGACGAAGAGCGTCTGGGCGCGATCAACGAACGCATCCAGAGCACCATCACGTCCCTCGGCGGCAAGGTCGAGAAGGTCAATCCTCCGGTCCGTCGCCGCCTCGCGTACGAGCTCGGCCGACACCGCGAAGGTCAGTACGGCGTCGTCGAGTTCTCGCTCCCCGCCGAACAATCGAGGGAGCTCGACCGCACGATCAGACTGACCGAGGATGTCCTTCGGTACCTCGTGGTGAGGCGCGACGAGTAGATGCTTCGCATGTACACCCGTCGCTCGTGCTCCCGCGTCAGCAAGCTGCCGCGGATCGCTCTCGCTAGGTTGTAAGAGGAAGGAAGACCGATCACATGGCTTCGATGAGCAAGATCCTGATCATCGGCAACGTCGGCAAGGACCCGGAGCTGAAGATGACCGGCAACGGTCGTCCGGTCTGCGAGTTCTCGGTCGCGGTCAACCGCGTCCAGGGACGCTCGCAGAGCGGCGAGCGGCAGGAGGAGACCGACTGGTATCGCGTCTCGTGCTGGGGCAACCTTGCCGAGACCGCGCAGCAGATCGTCCAGAAGGGCCGCCTCGTGTTCGTCGAGGGCCGCTTCCGTCCGCGCGAGTGGACGGGCAAGGACGACGTGAAGCGCATCAGCCTCGAGATCTCCGCCGACAACTTCCAGGTCCTCGACTCGCGCCGCGACCGCGGCGAAGGCATGGGCGGGACCACCGCCGCGCCGGGCGAGGACGAAGGCAAGAAGTTCGACCCCGACGAGATCCCGTTCTAGTCAGAGAAGGAGCACGTGATGTCCACTGAGATGCCCCAGACGCCAGGAGAGGCGTCCAACGCGCCGCGCGAGAGCGCTGCGCCGGCCGCTGGGGCGGCGCCGCGTCCAAGTGGACCCATGGGTGGTCCGCGCGGACCCCGGCCCGCCGGCGGCTCGCGACCGTTCGGCCCGCCCGGCGCGCGGCGCCCGCGCCGCAAGGTCTGTGTGTTCTGCGTCGAGAAGGTGAAGCGGATCGACTACAAGGACAAGCCGCGCCTGCAGCGCTTCCTCAGCGACCGCGCGCGCATCGAGCCACGCCGCAAGAGCGGGTCGTGCGCGAAGCACCAGCGCATGCTCACGGTCGCGCTCAAGCGCGCCCGCTACATGGCCCTCCTGCCGTACACCGCGGATCACGTCCGCGGGATGATGTCGGCTCGCGACCGCGCGATCGCCGGCGGTCCGCCCCCGGAGCGTCCCGCACGGCCGCCGTACCGTCCATATGGACCGCGTCCCGAGGGCCCGCGTCCCGAGGGTCCGCGACCGGAGTTCCCGCGTCCGGAAGGAGCGGCGCCGCGGCCGGAAACCCCGCGTCCCGAGGCCGTGCCGCCGAAGCCTGAGGGCGGCGCCCCCGCCTCCTGAGAGCTCACCGCGATCGATCGTTCGAGGCCCCGTCCGTTGGACGGGGCCTCTTCGTTCTCAGCGCGGTATGAAGAACGGCGCGACGAGCAGCGGGAACGCGAAGGCCTGGACGACCGCGAAGAGGGCCATCGCGACGCCGAGCGCGACCGCGGCCTTGAGACTGGCGCGCTCGCTCGCGAGGACCATGGCACCAGCGGAGATCCCGGTGACGCCGAACCCGCCGGCGAACGCGAACGGCGGCACCGCG
>DASWDY010000132.1:0-7237 GCA_036395035.1 Candidatus Limnocylindria bacterium | reverse complement strand
GCGCTGTTCGTGCGCCGCGAGCGCGACCGCTAGGTCGAGGCGACCGAACGTGATCTTCGGATCGCCGACCGTGACCGCGGCGGAGCTGGAACGCGGGACCGGCTGGTCCGTCACCCGCGAGGGTCTGTGCAAAGGGGATCGATGCATCCCGATCGCGCCCGCGGCGGACGGAACCATCGCCGTCGATGCGATCGCGGCCGCGCTCGGCGCACCGCTCGTCGCGGACGACGGGTCCGGCCTGTTCGCGGTCGGTCCCGAGTCCGGCGGTCGGGCCCTGGTGTCGGCGACCGCTCCCGACCTCGAGCTGTCCGATCTGGACGGCCGGACCTTCCACCTGTCTTCGCTGCTCGGACAGAAGGTCTTGCTGGTCGCCTGGGCGCCGTGGTGAGGGTGCCGCCTTGACCTGCCCGTGTGGCAGGAGCTGCGAAGCGAGCTCCACCGACGCGGCCTCGAGATCGTGACCGTCGCGCTCGAGAGCGGTGGCGCGCACGTCGCGCGGCCATGGATCGAGGCGGCGCGGCCCGAACATCCATCGCTCATCGACGCCGAGCATGTCTGCGACGCGCTGTTCGGGATCGTCAACGTGCCGAGCGGCGTGTGGATCGACGAGCGCGGGACGATCGTGCGACCGCCGGAGACCGCATACCCGCGCCGTCCCGCCTTCCTCGACCGCGAGGTCCCGCCCGATGCCACGCCGCGGCAGCGTGAGGGGATCGAGGTCACGAAGCAGCTACACGTCGAAGCCGAGCGGTACATCGCCGCGCTCCGCGACTGGGTCGATCGTGGCAGTGCGAGCCGCTTCGCCCTCGCTCCCGACGAGGTCGTCCGCCGGAGCCGCCCGCGCCCGCGCGAGGAAGGGGAAGCGGCCGCGCATTTCGAGCTCGCCCTCGCGCTGCGGCGCCTCGGAGGGAACGACCGTGCGACGCACCACTTCCGCGAGGCCCATCGGCTGCAGCCCGAGAACTGGACGTACAAGCGCCAGGCCTGGGCGCTCGCGGGCGCGGAGCGCGATCGCCTCTACGGCACGGACTGGCTGAGCGAGGTGACGCGGATGGGCGGTCCCGAGCGCTACTACCCGCCGCTCGAGCTCTAGGTCCGCTCCACGCGCGCGGCGAGCGGGAGCGCGAGCGTGAAGGTGCTGCCGCTCGGGCCGCTCGCCTCGAGCACGAGGTTACCGTCGAGCCGCCGCGCGATGTCCCGGCTGATGTAGAGACCGAGGCCGGTCCCGCGCCGGATGTGCGCGTTGCTCGCGCGGAAGAACGGCTGGAAGAGGCGGTCGCGCTCGCCCTCGGGCACGCCGATGCCCTGGTCGATCACGCGGATCACGCCATCGGGACCTTCGACGGTCACGCGCACGCGGACGGTCCCCCCGTCGGGGCTGTAGTGCACCGCGTTGCCGAGAAGGTTGTCGAGCACCTGGCCGAGCCGGAACTCGTCGGCCATGAGCTGCACCTCGCCTGGCATGTCGAGCCGCAGCTCGTGACGATCGCTCGCGGCTGCCGCGCGGGCGACGGCACCGGCGAGGATCGGTCGCAGATCCACGCGCTCGGCGTGCACCTGGAACTGGCCGCTCGTGAGCGCCGCGAGGTCGCTCATCTCGTCGGCGAGCCCCGTCATGCGGCGGAGCGGCTGCTCGAGCCGATCGAGCGTCGACCGCAGCCGGTCCGGCGGCGCACCCTTCGCGATGAGACGTGCGAGCAGCTCGCCCTGCGCGGAGATGGCGGTGAGCGGGCTCTTCAGCTCGTGGCCCAGCATCGAGAAGAACTGGATGCGCTCGCGCTCGAGGTCGCGCATCTCGCTGATGTCGGTGAACGTCGCGACGGCGGCGACGATCTCGCTCCCGACCCGCACCGGGGCGACGCTCGACACGAGCGTGCGATCGATCGCGTGGGCGATGTCCCGGACGACGAGCTCGTCGCCATTCACCGTCTCGCCGGCCAGCGCGCGCGAGAAGCGGAACGTCTCGCTGGCGCGGGGCGCCCCGTCCGGTTCACGCGGCTCGAAGCTGCGCACGGACTCGCGGAGCGAGAGCGGCACCGGGGCGCCGAGGAGCCGGACGGCCTCCTCGTTGAAGAGCACGAGGCGGCCGCCGCGGTCACGGACGACCACGCCCTGGGGCAGCACGTCGACGAGCTGCTGGATCCACTGGCGCGCATGCGCGACCTCCTCGCGCACGAACTCGGACCGCTGTCGCTCCTCGCGGAGCGACGAGACGGCCGCGATGCACGCGACGCCGATCGCGCCGTACGTCGCGACGTCGATGATCGGGGCGCGGTCGAGGGTGAACGCCATCCCGATCGCGAGGGCGACGCCGCCGGATCGCCTGCCCTCGAACGCTGTGCTGATGACGGTGGCGAGGAGGGCGAGGAGCAGCCACGCCGCGGACGAGAGGTCGACCATGAAGCCCGCCACGGCCACGCTTCCGGCCAGGAGGACGCCGAGCGTGTACGCGCGGAGGTCGAGACGCCGCGCCGCGGGTCCGCCCGCGAGCGCCTGCTCCGGGGGGCCGCTCATCGTCACGCGATCGCCGCGGAGGTGCCCGGCCGCGCGACGCGAACGCGCTCCTCGGCGAGGAGCGCGAGGAGGCCGTCGACGACCGATGTGTGCCAGCGTGTGCCACGACCATCGATGAGCTCACGCTCGATCTCCGCGTCGTCGAGCGCCGCGCTGTCGGGCCGCGGCGAGCGCGCGCCGACGTACCAATCGGCGATGCCCACGATCGACGCCTCGATGGGGACCTGCTCGCCCCGTAGACCCCGCGGATAGCCCGTGCCATCGGGCCGCTCGTGGTGCATGCCGATGAGGCCGGCGTGCTCCCACAGCTCCGGGACCTGGGCGAGGCGCTGCCGACCCAGGTCCGGATGACGGCGCGCGCCGCTGATGTCGATCGCGACCGAGGAGGGGACCAGATCGAGGAGACCGATGTCCTGCAATCGAGCGGCGTCGCGGACGAGCGCGGTCTGGTCCGGTGGGAGGTGGAGGCGCTGCGCGATGCGCTCGGCGACGTCCGCGGCCGCGCGCGAGTGGCCGTGCGCGTACGGGTCGCGCAGGTCCGCGAGGTCGGCGAGCTCGAAGAGCAGGGCGCTCGCGCGCTCGCGCGCGCGCCGGCCTTCGCGGAGCAGGACGAGCATCGATGCGGTCGGGACGATGAGCAGCACGAGCACCCACGGCTGGCGGAGCGCGGCCACCGCGCCGAGGATCCCGAAGAGGTGCAGCGCGGTCATCGGGAGGATCGCCGTCTTGCGGCGCTGCCACCAGCTCGCGAACGGCGAGCGATGCAGCTGGAGCCCGGCCGCGACGTCGACGAGCGTCACGCCGGTCAGGTATTTCGCCCCCGCCGCGACGGCGGCCGCCGCTGGATCGATCGAGTCGGCGGGCGCGATCGCGAGCAGGTGATAGGTGGCGGCGGCCGCGCCGATCGCCAGCGCCGTCTTGCCGCCGTTGAAGGCGCGGTCATACCAGGGCGTGCCGGTGCGGAACCGCAGCCCGGCTACGGTGCTCGCGCCGGCGACGACCATCGCGACGGCCGGCGGAAGGACGAGCGCGCCTGCGAACGTGATGGCGTCCTCGAGCGTGAGCTTCGTCCGGCGAGTGAGGTGGATGGGCTCGCGCAGCGCGAGCGTCGCGAGCGCGAACACGAGCGCGGCGAGGCCGGGGCGCAGGTCCGACTCGGGCGCGATGGCGGCACCGGCAAGGACGGCGACGACGGCCGCCGCCGGCACGCCGAGCACGTAGGCTCGAAGACCCGCGCGCAGGTCCCGCATGTCCGCGACCTCCCCTTCCTCTCTACGAACGCGCGGGATCAGGGAAGCGCGAGCTCGAGCGGGATCGATGCGGTCTCGCCTGCCGTGCCGGTGAAGCTCTGTGGCTGCTGGATGCCGGCTCCGTACACGGTGATCGCGACCGCGAACCCGGACGACGTCACCACGGTGACGCGAAGCGTCACTGGGATCGGTCCGCTCTCCCAGGGCGCGCCGTCATACGTCACGGTCGCGTACGCCGGCACCGGCGTGTTCGCGTTGTCGGCGGCGTAGACCGAGACCTCCACGTTCGACGGGACGCTCAGCTCGTAGGTGACCTGCTGCACCGTCGCGGGATCGGCGGTGAAGCCCGCCGAGGCGCGGAACTGGACGCCAGCGACGAGGAACACGGGGTCGGTCGAGCACCACTGCTCGTCCGCGAGCGCGGGCTGCGCGAACGGCGCCATGAGCGCCACGGCCAGCACGATGCTGGCGGCCTCCCGAACGGCGATCCTCATCTCCGTCTCCCCTTGGCCATACGGCCACAGCGGCCCCCCAGCGCGGGGCTTCGCACTAGTGGGAACGCATCAGTGCTTGTGACGTCGTGGGCGTACGGCATGCGCCCGGATCCGCCGCTTGACCGTACGCGATCTACGCGATCTTGAGGATCCCGATCCCTCGATCGAGCCGCTCCACCGATCGCTCACGCCCCAGGAGCGCGATCGATTCGTACACCCCGAAGCCCACGTTCGTCCCGGTCACCGCGAGGCGGGTGGCCATGTTCAGGTCCTTCCATCCGGTCTCCGCCGCGAGCCGCTCCATCTCCGTCTTGATGGCCGCCGCCGCGAAGGGCTCGACGCCCGCGATGGCAGCCCGCACACGCGCGAGGACGTCGCGCGTCTCCGTGGCCGCGCGCTTCTTCGGCAGGTACCGAGCGGGCTCGGTCGGCAGGTCGTCCGAGAACAGGAACGCGATGAGGTCCTTCGCCTGCGTGAGCATCTCCATGCGCTCCTTGATGTGCGGGATCGTCGCCCGAATGACACCGCGATCCCACTCCGGCGGGAGGAAGGGGAGCAAGCGGTCGCAGAGGACGTCGTCCGGGAGCCGCCGCATCCAGACGCCGCTGAACCAGCGCAGTCGCTCGTAGTCCCACTTGCCGCCGGCCTTTTGCACCTGCTCGATGCGCCAGCGCGCGATCAGCTCCTCCATGGAGAAGACCTCTTCCTCGGTCCCGGGCTGCCAGCCGACGAGCGCGAGGTAGTTCACGAGCCCCTCGGGCAGGACGCCCTGCTCGCGGAACTCGCTCGTCCGCGTGGCGCCGTGCCGCTTCGAGAGCTTCTTCGAGTCCTGCCCGAGCACGAGCGGCACGTGGCCCATCGGAGGGACCGGCCATCCGAACGCGCGGAAGATGAGCAGGTGCTTCGGCACCGACGGCAGCCACTCCTCGCCGCGGAAGATGTGGGTGATCCCCATGAGGTGATCGTCGACGACGACCGCAAGGTGGTAGGTCGGGAATCCGTCCGACTTCAACAGCACCTGATCGTCGAGCGTCGCGAGCGGCCACTCGACGTGCCCGTGCACGAGGTCCTCGATCGCGACGGATCCCTCGTCCGGCACCTTGAGGCGCACGGTGTGCGGCTCGCGGGTCGCGCGGTCGGCCGCCTCCTTCGGATCGATGCGTCGGCAGAGGCGGTCGTAGCGCGTGATCTCCTTGCGCGCGGCTTGCGCGGCGCGCATCTGCGCGAGGCGCTCGGGGCTGCAGAAGCAGTGGTAGGCCGCGCCCATCGCGATCATCTCGATCGCATGACGCTGATAGAGCGGGAGGCGTTCGGACTGCACGTACGGGGCGTGCGGCCCGCCTTCGCGAGGTCCCTCCTGCCAGTGGATCCCGACCCAGTGCAAGCCGTCGTAGATGCTCGCGAGCGCCCGTGGGTCGTATCGCTCTTGATCGGTGTCCTCGATCCGAAGGATGAGCGTCCCGTTGTTCTGCCGCGCGAAGAGATGGTTGTAGAGGTTCGTGCGCACGCTGCCGATGTGCAGCTCGCCGGTCGGTGAAGGCGCGAAGCGCACGCGAACGGACATGCGGCGAGCATAGCCAGCCTGTACGCTGATCAGGGATGAGCAAGGTCGTCACGCGTCGCGACCGACGCGAGCAGCTGCGCCGGGAGCGTCCTTCGCGCTCGCACGGTCCCGCGCCGCGCCGCGGTCGGATCGGTGGCATGTGGATCGGCGTCGGCGTCATCGCCGCCGCGGCCGCGATCGTCTTCGCGCTGTACCAGCTCGGGGTGTTCGCGCCGGGCACGCCGCCCGTGAGCATCAACGACAAGAAGTACGACCCGACGAACGAGGTCATCGGCCAGCAGTTCCCCGACGAGGGCAACCCGCACGTCCAATCCGGCCAGAAGGTGCAGTACGGCACTCTCCCGCCGACGTCGGGCGGCCACTGGGCGCAGCCGGCCGGCCCGATCGCGTGGGGCATCAAGGACACGACCTTCCCCGACGAGGCCGTCGTCCACAACCTCGAGCACGGCGGTGTCCTCATCGTCTACAAGGGGCTCACCGATCAGGAGCTCGCCAAGCTGAAGGACATCGTGCGCGTGCTGCTGCAGAACGGGTATCCGAAGGTGATCCTGGAGCCATACGCCGGGATGACGGACGCGCGTATCGCGGTGTCGTCGTGGCGCTGGCAGCTGAAGCTCCCCGGATTCGACGACGTGCCGATCGTGAAGTTCGTGAAGGCGCACTACGACGGGCCCGACGCCCCGGAGCGCGGCGTCCGCTAATAGAAGAGAGCGGGCCTACCGACCCGCTCTTACTTCAATCGCCCCAATACCTTTGTTCTTTCCATGGATCGCCGACGTTGTTGTAGCCGTTGCGCTCCCAAAAACCGGGCTTGTCGGTCGTCGCGAACTCGATCCCGCGGAGCCACTTCGCGCTCTTCCACGCATACAGCTTCGGGATCACGAGACGCGCCGGGGAGCCGTGCTCGGGCGTGAGCGGCGCGCCGTTCGCGCGGAGCGCGATGAGGACGTCGTCGTCCTGAGTCGCTTCGATCGGCACGTTCGCCGTGAAGCCGTACTCGCAGTGCGAGATCACGAACTTGGCGGACGGCTTCGGCTTCGCGAGGTCGACGATCCGCCTGAAGGGGACCCCTTCCCACTTCTGGTCGAGCTTCGACCAGGTGGTCACGCAGTGCATGTCGGCCTGCACCATCGTCTGGTCGAGCTTCTGGAACTCCTCCCACGTGAGGCGGATCTCGTTCTCGACCTCGCCCCAGACGCGGAGATCCCACCGCTTCGCGTCGAACGGCGGGATCGGCCCGTAGTGCAGGACCGGCCACTTCTCCGTGAGGTACTGGCCCGGCGGGACGCGCTTCTGGACCTCCTCGGGCAGCGCGCTCTTCTTGCTGAACAGCTTCATTCGAGCCCCGCCGCGCGCCGCAGCATCTTGAAGGTGTAGATGCCGGTGTCGTGGCCGTCGCCCCAGACGGGTGTCAG
>DASWDY010000131.1:0-5675 GCA_036395035.1 Candidatus Limnocylindria bacterium | reverse complement strand
GCGGTGTTGTCGCTCTTGAAGTACTTCTTCAGGACCGCGACCGAGCCCTCCTTGTCCTTGACCATCTTCGCCCGCGCGATGACGGTCGCGTCGATGTACGCCTGGATCGTGTCCCGGTTCGCGTTCAGGTAGCTGCGCTGCACGATGATCCCCGTGTTCGCGGCCGGCAGCTTCTGTGACGCGAGGTCGATGATCGGGTTCAGGCCGGCCTTCACGAGCTCCTCGTCCTCGGGCGGGTCGTCGACGCCCGCGTCGATGGACCCGTTCAGGAGCGCCGCGGTGCGGTTCGCGTGCGAGCCGACCGCGACGATCTGGACGTCCTTGTCCGGGTCGAGGCCGTTGGCCTTCAGTGCCGCGCGCGTCGCGATGTCGCTCGAGCCGCCCTTGTTCGAGACGCCGACCTTCTTGCCCTTGAGGTCGGCCACGGTCTTGATGCTCTTCTGCGCGTAGAGGATGTACGGGTAGACCGTCGCCATGTTGCCGACGAGCACGAGGTCGGCTCCCTGGGCGACCGCGCTGAGCGCCTCCGAGCCGCCGAACTGACCGATGTGGATCTTGTTCGCCAGGAGCGCGGCGCTGGTCTGCGCCCCGCCGCTGATCGACTGCATGTCCACCTCGAGGCCCTGCTCCTTGAAGATGCCCTTCTCGAACGCGTAGTACATGACCCAGTCGTCGCCGGTGATGTTGCTGTAGGCCGCGATGACCTTGGTGCAGCACGGCCGCGGCGTCGCCGTGGGCGCCGTCGTGGCGGCGGCCTGCGTCGGTGCCGTCGTCGGCGCGCTCGTCGCGGCCGGTGTCGAGCCGCCGCATGCGGCAGCCAGGATCGCGAAGACACCCGCGAAGACAGCCAGTTTGAGCCTCATCCTCTGGTCCTTCCCGCCTTCCTAGCGTTCATTTCTCGGTCCCCTATCGCCTGATGTCCGGTCGCCAGCTCTGGAATCTCTTCTCTATACGTCCGAGGAGCGTCGTGAGGAGCATGCCGCTGCCCGCGATGATGATCACGCCGACGAACATCTTGTCCATCTGCAGCGTCACGCCGTAGTCGGAGATCAGCTTCCCCACCCCGTGCCTCGCGGCGATGAGCTCGCCGACGACCACGCCGGTCAGCGCGTGGCCCACGCCGAGCCGGAAGCCCGTCAGGATGAACGGCACGGACCCGGGAAGCACGACGCGCCGGAAGATGAGCGCATCGGAGGCGCCGAACGATCGCGCGACGCGCAGGAGGGCGGCCTCGGTGTTCCGCACCCCCGCCATCGTGTTGATGATGACCGGGAACAGCGCGCCGAGGAAGATCACGGCGATCTTGGACTCGATGTCGATGCCGAGCCAGACGATGAATAGCGGCACGAGCACGATGCGCGGCGTGCTGTAGAAGAAGTTCACGTACGGGTCGAGCGCGTACTGGAACCGCGTGTACCACCCCATGAGGAGACCGAGCACGAGGCCGGCGACGACGGCCAGGCCGTACCCGATCGCGACCTCTTCCGCGCTGGTGGCGATGTCGACCCAGATGTCGCCCTTCTGGAAGAGCTTGATGCCCGCCTGCACGATCGCGAGAGGGCCAGGCAGGAAGATCCCGGCAAGCCCGGCGTTGGCGGCCAGCTGCCAGGTGGTCAGGACGAAGACGACGCTCGCGGTGCCGACCGCGGGCGCCTCGTAGCGCTTCCAGCGCGTCGGCCGCATGACCGACCGGCGCTCGGGATCCTCGACGATCCGGCCTCGGGCCGCCAGGATGCGGTCGGCCTCCTTGACGCTCACGCCGGCACGCCCGCCACGAGGCGCTCCGCCGGACCGGCGAGCTCTTCCTGGATGCTCTCCCAGACCTGATCCTCGTAACCGAGGAACTTCGGGTCGCGCTTCACTCGGAGCGTGCGCGGGCGCGGGATGTCGACGTCGATGGTGACCTTCACGCGGCCCGGGCGCTTCGTGAACACGATGACGCGGTCGGCGAGGTAGATCGCCTCCTTGATGTCGTGCGTGATGAAGAGCGCGGTCTTGCGGTCCTTGTTCCAGATCCGCAGCAGCTCGAGCTGCATCAGCTCGCGCGTCTGCGCGTCGAGCGCGGCGAACGGCTCGTCGAGGAGGAGCATCTCCGGGTCGGTGAGGAGAGCGCGCGCGAGGTTGACGCGCTGCTGCATGCCCCCCGAGAGCTCACCGGGATAGGCATCCTCGAAGCCCTTCAGCCCGACGAGCTCGATGTACTGCTGGGCGCGCTCCTTCGCTTCCTTCGCCGGCATGGTCCCCTGCGCCTCGACGCCGAAGATCACGTTGCCGGTCACCGTGCGCCAGGGCAGCAGTCCGGGCTGCTGGAACACCACCGCGCGGTCGCGGCCCGGCGCTCGGATCTCGCGACCGTCGAGGGTCAGCGATCCGGCCGCGATCGGGATCAACCCGTCGACGGCGTTCAGGAAGGTCGTCTTGCCGCATCCCGACGGCCCGACGATGGCGACGAACTCACCCTCCGGGATCTCGAGATCGACACCGTTGACCGCCGTGAACAGCGTCTCGGAGCGGGCAAGCCAGTACTCGATCGCGACGCCCTGGGCCTGGAGCTTCGCCATCCCCAACGGCTGAATGGTCATACCAATTGCGCCGGTCCGCAAGGGGAGCGCGCGGCCCTACATGGGCCAGCTCTTGGGGAAGACCTTGCGCATCGCCTTGTATGTCGGATCGCTCGCGTGCTCACGCGCGATCCGCGCGAGCGCGCGCACCAGCTCGCTCTTCGACATGCTCACCGCGCTGGAGACCATACCCGTGGTCTCCTCGAAGGTCGCCCTTCAGTTGCGGCGTCAGCCCTGCATGCGCTCCAAGATGTAACGGTCACGTTCCGGCAGTGGCATGACCCTGACGCTAGTCCGCGGCGGGGTGGACGTCGATCGCCTCGACGCGCGCCGACGGCGTTCCGTCGTCGCCGATGCGCAGCGTGAAACGGGACAGCGCACGCCAGCCCTCGCGGCCACGGCCCGCGCGCAGGATGAGGAAGCAGTTCTCGATCTCGTCGCCCGGCGCCGCGTCGATGCGTGCGGGCAGCTCGAGGCTCGCGCTCGCGCGCGCGGGTATCCGGAGCGAGCGGCGCAGGCGAGAGCTATGGAAGCGGCCGTGCGGGTGCCATGCCTCCGTCACGGTGACGGGCGTTGCTCCGCCGTTCCGGATCCGCCACGTGACGAGCCAGGACCGCTCGCCGCGGCGGCGTATCGCCTCGAACGACACCGCGATCCGCGGCGATCCGCGCTGCGCCACCGCGCGATGATGATCGTCCGCGGATGTGGCACCGGGGATGCATGGCAGCGCCAGGACATGCGGGTCGTTCTGAGCGAGGAGCCCGCCGCCTAGATCCGGAACTCCCCGAGCGCGATCCGCTCGCGTCCGCCCATGTAGGGCCGCACCGCCTCCGGGATGACCACGGACCCGTCGGGCTGCTGGTAGTTCTCCATGACCGCGATCATCAGACGCGGCAGCGCGAGGCCGGACGCGTTCAGCGTGTGGACCAGCTCGGCCTTGCCGCCGGCCTCGCGCCGAAAGCGGATGTTCGAGCGCTCGGCCTGGAAGTAGCCGCAATTGGAGATCGACGAGACCTCGAGCCACTCCGCCTGCCCCGGTGCCCACGCCTCGAGGTCATAGCCCTTATGCGAGTTGAACCCGAGGTCGCCGGTGCACCGCTCGACGACGCGCGCCGGGATCCGCAGCGCGCGGAGCACCTCGATCGCGAGCTCGCGCATGAGCTCGAGCTCCTTCGGCGAGTCCTCGGGAAGGCAGTGGACGACCATCTCGACCTTATCGAACTGGTGGCCGCGCTTGATGCCGCGCACGTCGCGCCCGGCGCTCATGTGCTCGCGCCGGAAGCACGCCGTGTACGCGACGTACCGCCGCGGGAGGTCCGCGGCGTCGAACGTCTCGTCGCGGTGCATCGCCACGAGCTGCGGCTCCGCGGTCGGCACGAGCCACAGATCGTCCTGCGTGTCGCGGTACAGGTTGTCGTCGAAGTGCGGGAGCTGGCCGGTCGCGGTGAGCGTCTCGCGCTTCGTCAGGAACGGCGGATAGATCTCCACGAATCCACGCGGGAGCTTCAGGTCGATCATCCACGCGATGAGCGCCCGCTGGAGCGCGGCGCCCGCGCCGCACAGCACGTAGAAGCGGGACCCCGACAGCTTCGTCCCGCGCGGGATGTCGAGGATCCCGAGCGCTTCGCCGATGTCCCAGTGCGCCTTCGCCGGGAACGGGAGGTCGCGCACGGGGTCCTGCGACACGACAGGGTCGTCCTTCTCGTCCTTGCCCTGCGGGACCGTCGGGTCGATGACGTTCGGGATCCAGAGGAGGTCCTCGTCGATCTGCCTCTGCGCGACCGCGAGCTCGGCGTCGATCGCCTTGATCCGGCCGCCCACCGTGCGCATCTGCTCGCGGACCTCGGGCGTCGGCGGTCCCCCCTTGCTCGCGCGGTTCCGCTCGGCCTTCAGCGTCTCCGACTCCGTCTTGAGCGCACGGACCTTCCCATCGAGCTCGATGATCCGGTCGAGCGGCGCCTCGAAGCCGCGCAGCTCGAGCGTGCGCCGCACTTCGTCCGGGTCCTGTCGGATGCGGTCGATCGGTCGCATGGTGAGCGGGTATGGTGCCCGACCCGGAGCGATCGCGCCGGGTAGTCTCGCGACGCCATGCGTCCGCTGGTCCAGCTCGTCGCGTTCGAAGGGCCCGACCGCTACTCGTTCGTCGGCGGCCTCGCGACGCGGATGAACGACCTCGCCGAGGCGCTCGTCGATCGCGGCTACGACGTGCGGCACCTGTTCGTCGGCGACCCGGACCTCCCGCACGTCGAGGAGCGCCTCGGCGGTCGCCTGACCCTCGTGCGTTGGGGCCAGTGGATCAGCGCGTACCACCCGAAGGACGTGTACGACGGCGAGGATGGCAAGTGGCGGGACTTCTCGCGGACGGTCCCGCGACATCTCGTCGACGAGGTCATCGTCCCCGCGGCGGAGCGCGGCCGGCGCACCGTCGTCCTGTTCGAGGATTGGCAGACCGCCGACGCCGCGATCGGGACCGCGCTGCTGCTGGGGGTGCGCGAGCGCCGCGGCGCGGCGTCGCTGTTCTGGAACGCGAACAACACGTACGGCCTCGGCGCCATCGACCTCGTGACGCTCGAGCGCGCCGCGACCGTCACCACGGTCTCGCGCTTCATGCGCGCGGCGCTCGCCGCCGAGGACGTCGACGCGGCGGTCCTGCCGAACGGGATCGCCGAGCGCTGGCTCCGGCCGGTCCCGCTCGAGGATGTGCGCGCGATGCGCGCCGCGTTCGGCGACCGCCCGACGCTCGTGAAGGTCGCACGGTTCGACCGCGACAAGCGCTGGGACTGGGCCGTCGACGCCGTCGCGGCGATGCGCGCGACCGGGCAGCGCCCGCGCTTCGTCATGCGCGGCAGCCGCGCGGACTACGCCGACACGGTCTGGCGCCAGGTGCGCGACCGCGGTCTCGTGGTCGAGCCACTGCGGCTCGCGCCGGACGCGCCGACCGCGGACGTGGCCGCGGCGATCGGCCGGTCGACAGGCGACATCGTGTTCCTCGACTTCTTCGTCTCCGAGCCCGCGCTGCGCGCGCTCTACGCGACTGCCGACGGCGTCCTCGCGAACTCCGAGAAGGAGCCGTTCGGCCTCGTCGGGCTCGAGGTCATGGCGTGCGCCGGCATC
>DASWDY010000130.1:0-2286 GCA_036395035.1 Candidatus Limnocylindria bacterium | reverse complement strand
AGCTCGTCGCGGCGCTCCTCGTCGTCGTCGCGGTGTGGCGAGCGTTCGCGCTGAACGACACCTTCGGCGGTGTGTGGATGGGGTTGATCGCGTACTTCCTGTACAACGCCGCGTCGGCATCGCTCGAGCAGGAGCGCGTCGCCGTCGCCGTGTCCGGCGTGCGCGTCGGGTCGCTCATGACCGCGCAGTTCCGCGCGGCGCATCCGCGCGCGAGCGTCGCCGACGTCGTCGCCGAGCACATCCTCCCGTACAACGCGCGGGCGATCGCCGTGTTGGACGGCGCGCAGCTGAACGGGATCGTGACCATCGCCGACCTCCGCAAGGTCGAGCAGCGCGACTGGGCCTCGACGGCGATCGAGGCGGTCATGACGCCGGCGAAGGACCTCCCCGCCGTCTCGCCGGGCTCGCGTCTCCTGACGGCGATCGAGCAGTTCGGCAGCGGCGACCTCCCGGTGATGCCGGTCATCGAGGACGGCGTCCTCGTCGGCATGCTCGAGCGCGAGGCTGTCGCGAGCTACGTGCGCATGCGGGAGATGCTCGGTCTCGATACGCGTCGGTAGCCGGTCGGCGCCCGGCTGCGGATAGGATCCGCGCCATGAGGATCTTTTCCCGCAAGAAGGAGCCGGTCATCGAAGTGCGCGACGCCTCACTCGCCGATGCGTTCGCGGAGACCGCGCTCGAGCGGGCCGGCCGGGTCGAGGACCTGACCCTCCTGCTCTGCGACATCCGCGGCTTCACCCGTCTCGTCGAGCACATGTCGCCGGCCGACACCGTGGCGTTCGTCAATTCCTACCTCGATGTCGTGTGCCCGCAGATCATCGATGCGGGCGGCGTGATCGACAAGTTCATGGGCGACGGCGTGCTGGCATTCTTCGAGGGCGGCGGCAACGCATCGCGTGCGGTGAGCGCGGCCCGGCACATCCTCGACGTCGTCGAGCGCAGGCCGGTAGGGGCGACGACCGTCCGCGTCGGTGTGGCGCTGCACAGCGGCCAGGTGCTGGTCGGCACCGTTGGCCCAAGAACGCGCCGCGAGTACACGATCATCAGCGACGCGGTGAACACGCTGTCGCGCCTCGAGGAGCTGAACAAGACGTACGGCTCGACCATCGTGGCGTCCGACGCGACGATCGCGCGCCTCGCCGAGACGGAGCGGAAGGGTTTCGACGGTCCCGTGGAGGTAGCCGTGCGAGGACGCGAGGCCGGGATCGCCGTTCACGTGTTCGGGGCAGCGATGCCGCTAGGCGACGACCGCGACCTCGGCGACCGGCTCCGCCGTTTCGTGGGGCGCGATGGCGAGGAGCCGCGCTAGCGGGGATCGCGACTAGAGGCGCGCGATCTCCTTCGCGATCGCGGCGGCGACCGCGGCGTTGTGCTCCAGGAGGGCCACGTTCGCCGCGAGCGCGCGTCCCGCGGTGCCTTCGCCGAGCGCGCGCAAGAGATACGGGGTGAGCGCGGCGCCGCTGACGCCCGCGGCCTCTGCTCGCTCGACCGCTCGCTCGACCTCGCGCTCCGCCTCGGCGTGGTCGAGCGCCTGCGCCTCGGGGACGGGCACCGCGATGACGATGCCCGCGCCGCGCCCGAGCTGGATCCGCCCGATCCGCGCGGCTGAAGCCGCGTCATCCACCCGATGGGGCAGGCGGAGGCCGCTCGAGCGCACGTAGAACGCCGGAAGCTCGTCGGTCCCGAACCCCACGACCGGCACACCGAGCGTCTCGAGGACCTCGAGCGTGCGCGGGAGATCGAGCACGAGCTTCGCGCCGCTGCAGACGACGCAGACCGGGTGGCGGGCGATCGCGTCCAGGTCGGCGGAGACATCCGACGTCCGCTCCGCGTCGCGGTGCACACCGCCGATCCCGCCGGTGGCCACGACCTGGATGCCGGCCTCGGCCGCGATCGCCACCGTGGCCGCGACGGTCGTCGCGCCCAGGCCGCCGCCCGCCAGGACCGGCGCGATGTCGCGCAGCGAGACCTTCGCGACACCGTCCTCGTTCGCGAGCCGCTCGAGCAGCGCGTCGTCCGCGCCGACGACGACGCGCCCGCCCGCGATCGCGATCGTCCGCGGCTCCGCGCCGCCGTCGCGGACGGCCCGCTCGCAGGCTCGCGCGGTCTCGAGGTTCAGCGGGCGGGGGAGGCCGTGCGCGATGACGGTCGATTCGAGTGCGACGACCGCGCCGGGCATCAGGCGGTGCGGCCGCGCGAGTGACCACCCTCGCCGCTCTCGCCGGCGAGCAGCTCGACCGCGTGGGGGAGCACCGGCAGGAGCACCTCGAGCGACTCGCGCACGGC
>DASWDY010000129.1:0-10887 GCA_036395035.1 Candidatus Limnocylindria bacterium | reverse complement strand
CAGAGCGGGCAGTGCGCCGGGTCGAACGTCGGAATGTCGAGCGTCCAGAGCGCGTGCAGGGGAACGCCGAGGGCCGCCAGGCCGCCGGAGCGATCGACCAGCACGGCGGCGCCGACCACCGCTGCGCCCGAACGCGCGACGGCGTCGATCGTCTCCTGTACCGAGCCACCCGTGGTCATGACGTCGTCGACGACCAGCACGCGCTCTCCCGCGCCGAGCCGGAACCCACGGCGGAACTCGCGTCCGCCGCTGCCATCCTCCGCGCGCTCGGCATAGACCGCGCGAGCGTCAAGCTGCCGCGCGACCTCGTGCGCGAGGATGATCCCGCCGGTCGTCGGTCCCGCGACGGTGTCCGGCGCGAGCGTGCGGGCCCACGCGGCGATGTCCCCGCAGAGACGCTCGGTGCGTGCCGGCCACTGCAGCACCTGGAACTTCTCGAGGTAGCGTGACGAATGCTTTCCCGACGAGAGGACGAAGTGCCCCTCCTGGAACGCGCCCGCGTCGCGGAAGACGCGCTCGACCTCGATCGCCGTGACCACTTCTGACAGTATCGCCGTCCACCTCAACATATGCTCCGAGCATGCGAGCGCTCACCGTCGTGCCGGGACGCACGGGCTCCGGCGCCGTACGTGACGTTCCCGAGCCGGTGCCGGCCGAGGGAGAGGTCCTCGTCGACGTCGTTCGCGTCGGCCTGTGCGGGACGGACGCCGAGATCCAGCGCGGCGAGTATGGCCGCGCTCCCGACGGATCGGACGTCCTCGTGCTAGGGCACGAGAGCTTCGGTCGCGTCGCTCGCGACTCGAACGGATTCAAAAAGGGGACGCCTGTCGTCGCGAGCGTGCGCCGGCCCGACGGCTGCCCGAACTGCCGGAGCGGCGAGCAGGACATGTGCCTCTGGGGCACATTCAGCGAGCGGGGCATCGGCGGGATCCATGGCTTCTGCGCGGAACGGTTCGCGGAGCGTCCCGACTATCTGTTCGCGGTCCCCGAGGAGATCGCCGAGGTCGCCGTGCTGCTCGAGCCCCTCACCATCACCGAGAAGGGCTGGCGTCATCTGACCGCGATGCAGCGGCGCATGACGGTGTGGCAGCCACGATCCGCGATCGTCGCCGGTGCGGGACCGGTCGGCATCCTCGCGGCGCTGGCCCTGCGGCTCCGCGGCCTCGACGTCGTCGTCGTCGAGCGCGTGCACAAACCCGAAAAGGAGGCGCTGCTCGCGCGGATCGGCGCGACCTACGCCGCGACGACCCAGACGCCGCTCGAAAAGGTGGCGACGGGGGCCGAGCGGATCGACGTCGTCGTCGAGGCGACCGGCAACGCCGGCGTGGCGTTCGAGTGCATGCGGCTGGTCGGCGCGAACGGCGCGGTGATCCTGACGAGCGTCACAGGCGCGATGCGTTCGCTCGAAGTGCCCGCGGACGTCATCAACCAGAGGCTGGTCCTGAACAACATCCTGGTGCTGGGAACGGTGAACGCGAAGTCCGACGACTTCCGACAAGGGATCGCGGACATCGCCGAGGCGGAACGGCGGTGGCCGGGCTTCCTCGCGTCGCTCATCACCCGACGCGTGCCGCTCGCCGACGCCGCGACCGCCCTGCCCCACGACCCAATGCAGATCAAGACGGTGGTGGAGATGAGATGAAGGTCCACGACGTCACGCTGGTGATGCGTCCCGAGATGGTCACCTGGCCCGGCGAACCCGGGCCGACGTTCGCGCCGCTGCGCCGCATCGCGAAGGGCGACGCCGCCAACGTGTCGCTCGTGACCTTCGGGAATCACACCGGAACGCACGTCGATCCCCCGGTCCACTTCATAGAAGGAGCGAACACGGTGGACCGGCTGCCGCTCGACGCGCTCGTCGGCCCCTGCCGCGTGGTCGCGTTCGACGGTCAGGGGAACATCTCGGGGTCCTTTCTCGACGGCGCGGACATCCCGCGTGGGGCGGCGCGACTCCTGTTCAAGACGCGCAACAGCGCGCGCTGGCGCGACCCGACCGCGCCGTTCGACCGGGGTTTCGTCGCGTTCGACGCGTCCGCGGCGCGCTGGTGCCTGTCCCGCGGCGTCAGGCTCGTCGGTGTCGATTACCTGTCGATCGAGCCCCAGGGCCCCGAGAAGGAGGGGTATCCCACCCACAAGACGCTGCTAGGGGCGAACATCGTGATCATCGAGGGGCTCGACCTGAGCGACGTCGCCGCCGGCGAGTACGAGCTGGTATGCGCGCCGATCAAGTTCGAGGGGGGTGATGGTGCTCCAGCGCGGGTCTTCCTCATCGAGCGGTGAGGGAGCGGAGGGTGGGCGGGTCGTAGCGGAGTTCCGGCCGGAGCCGCGCCGCTTCGAGCAGGCGATCACTTGGGCGCGCATCGGCGGCGCCCTCGCCGTGCTGCTCATATCGCCGATCCTTCCCACCCTCGGCATCGGTTACGTGCTGCTCCTGTCCGGCTTCCTGGCGGTGTGGGCCATCGGCCTGCACGTCCTCTCGGGCCGGGCGCGAAGCGTCGCCGATCAGGACCGTCTCTCGATGGTCTCGTTCTTCGGGGACTGCGCGGTGCTCTTCCTCGCGATGCTGGTGGTGACACCCGATCCGAACTGGACGCTGTTCCCGGTGATGGGCGTGCTGTTCATCATCACGGCGGCGTTCCGGCTCGGCGCGGTGGGTGCGTTCACCGCGACCGTCGTCCTCTCGGTGGAGTTCATCAGCATCGCCCTGTGGCGCGGCCAGGCGCTGGAGATGCCGGTCCAGATCCCGTATCTCGCGTTCGTCCTCGTGCTCTACGCGATGAGCGCGCTCCTCACGTCGGGCATGCTCCGCGAGGTCGGCGCGCTTCGCACCGAACGGACCGTGTTGATCCGCGACGCCGACGCGATGCGCCGCGCGGAACGCGATCGCCGGGAGCTCCTCGAGCGCGAGCGTGCGGCGCGCGCGGACGCGGAGGTCGCGACCGCTCGCCTCGAGGCACTGCAGCGCATCACCGATGCCGCGCTCTCACGGACGGCCCTCGACGATCTGCTGCCCGAGATGCTTCGCCGGATCGGTCCGATCTTCGTGGCGGATGCGATCGTCGCGCTCGTTCCCGCGGACCCGCCCGGAAGCTTCGTCGTCCGCGCGGGCATCGGCCTGGCCCAGGCCTCGCGCACGCCGCTGCGCGTGCGCGGCGGGGACTGCGAGCGCGCCATCCAGTCGCGCCGCGCCGTCGCGATCACCGATCTGTCGGCGGCGGAGATCGAGGCGGTCCTCTCGATGCGCATCCAGGCCGGCGCGATCGCTCCGCTCATCGGCGACGGCCAGCTCATCGGGCTCCTCTACCTCGGCCGCGAATCCGGGCACGTCTTCGCGCCGGACGAGCTCGCGCTGCTGCGCTTGATCACGGATCGGGTCGCCAGTGCGATCGAGCGCGCGACGCTGTTCGAGTCCGAGCGGCGCGCTCGCGCGGCGGCGGAGGCCGCCGAGGGCCGAATGCGTCTGCTCCTCCAGGCGGGCGACACGCTCGGCGGACCCGAGATCGACCGCGCGCTCGAGGGCATCGCGCGGATCGCCGTTCCCGATCTCGCGGACTTCTGCGCCATCGATCTCCTGCAGGAGGACGAGCTGCGCCGTGTCGCGCTCGCGGCCGCGGACATCGAGATGGAGCGCGACAACTGGGCGCTCGCGAGCCGCGAGAAGCGCGATCCGAAGAGCGCGCACCCGATCTGGCAGGTGCTGCAGACCGGCCATCCGATCGTCTGGGACGAGCTCGACCCCGATCGCCTACAGCGGCTGGCGTGGACCCCGCAGCATCTCCGCATGATGCTGGAGCGCGGCGTCTGCTCGTGGATGGGCGTGCCGCTCCGCGACAACGGAGACGTTCGCGGCGCGCTGATCCTCGTGAACGCGCGATCGCGCCGGAGGTTCGGTCCGGACGACCTTGCGACCGCGGAACAGCTCGCCGCTCGCGTCTCCGCGGCCCTCGGGCGCGGCTCGCGGCGGTACGATTGACCTGGTGGCAGTTTCGCAACGACCCGTGGTGCTGCGACGCGATCTCATCCGCATCTTCGGTGAGGATCGCGTCGTCGCCGTGGTGCGTACCTCGACGAGCGAGCTCGCCGAGATCGCGGCACGGACGATGGCCGAGGCCGGCGTGCGCCTCGTGGAGATCACGCTCACCGTCCCGGATGCCTACGAATTGATAGCGCGGCTCGCCACGGACGAGGAATTCGCGCGCCGCGGCGCGATCGTCGGCGCGGGGACGGTGCTGTCCGGCGCGCAGGCCGAGGACGCGGTCATCGCCGGCGCACGCTTCCTGGTGAGCCCCGCGCTCGTCCCCGAAATGCTCGAGGTCGGCCGCGCGCGCGACGTCATGACCATGCCCGGAACGATGACACCGACCGAGATGGTCAAGGCCGCCGAGCTGGGCGCCGATTTCATCAAGATCTATCCGATCGCCACCATCGGCGGCCCGGCGTTCGTCACGAACGTGCGGCGTGCACTCATGCACCTGCCGCTCGTCGCCACCGGCAACGTCGCGTACGAGGAGATCCCCGCCTACTTGGCCGCGGGTGTCGTCGGCTTCGGGATCGGCGAGCCGCTCATCCGCACCGACCTGCTCGGCCGCGGCGACACCGCGGCGGCGCAGGAGAACGCGAAGCGCTTCCTCGCGGCGACGCGGCGAACGACCGCCTGAGATCGATCTAGGTGCCGCGGGATCTCCCGCTCGGGAACGGCGATCTGCTGGTCACCTTCGACCAGCGGTACCAGCTGCGCGACATCTTCTATCCGCACGTCGGTCAGGAGAACCACACCGGCGGCAACGCATGCCGTTTCGGCGCGTGGGCGGACGGCGCATTCAGCTGGATCGGCGAAGATGGCTGGGAGCGGCACATCGACTACGAGCACGAGACCCTGGTGGGCGATACGCAGCTGCGCCACGGCGGCCTTGGGCTTCGCTTCCGCTGCCGCGACGCCGTCGACTTCGATCGCACCATCTACTTCAAGGAGGTCACCGTCGAGGACGAGCTCGGCAGAGAGCGCGACGTGCGGGTCTTCCAGCACTTCGACGCGCACCTGTTCGGCAACGACGTCGGCGATTCGGCCTACTACGACCCGCGCTCGCAGTCGATCGTCCACTACAAGGGACGCCGGGCGTTCCTGCTCTCGGGATCGGCCGGAGGTCACGCCTTCGGACTGACGTCGTTCGCGATCGGACAGAAGGACGCGCCCGGGAAGGAAGGCACGTGGCGCGACGCGGAGGACGGAGAGCTCTCGCGGAATCCCGTCGCTCAGGGCTCGATCGACAGCGTGGGTTCGCTGTCGTTCAGCGTTCCGCCGAACGGCAGCACGACGGTGACGTTCTGGATCGCCGTCGGTCAGTCGTACGACGAGGTGCGCGAGCTCGACAAGCTCGTGCGCGAGCGGACGCCCGCCTCGTTCCTCGCCCGCACCAAGGACTACTGGCGACTCTGGGCGAACAAGGACGAGACCATCGCCGATCATCTGCCGGCAACGGTCGCGAAGCTCTACAAGCGCTCGACCCTGGTCATCCGCACGCAGATCGACAACCGCGGCGCGATCATCGCCGGCAACGACTCGGACGTCCTGCGCTTCAACCGCGACACCTACTCCTATCTATGGCCCCGGGACGGAGCGCTCGTCGCCGACGCGCTCGATCTGGCCGGCTACGGCGAGGTGACGCGACGATTCTTCGAGCTGTGCGGGAATCTCATCGCGCGCGAGGGCTACCTGCTCCACAAGTACAACCCGGACGGCTCGCTCGGCTCTTCGTGGCACGCGTGGTCGACGCCCGAGGGACGGCTCGAGCTCCCGATCCAGGAGGACGAGACCGGACTTCCGATCTGGGCGCTGTGGCAGCACTACGAGCGGGACCGAGACATCGAGTTCATCCGCCCGCTGTACCGCAAGCTGGTGCGCACGGGCGCTGACTTCATGGCGACCTTCCGCGAGACGCGAACGAAGCTTCCCGCGCCGTCGTTCGACCTGTGGGAGGAGCGCCGCGGGATCCACGCCTTCACGACCGCCGCGGTGTGGGCCGGGCTCACCGCCGCGCGGAACTTCGCGGTCGCCTTCGGGCAGCACGAGCTCGCCAAGCGCTATGCCGTCGCCGCGCAGGAGATCCGCGAGGCCGCGCTCTCCTATCTATGGGACGAGGACCGCGGGCGGTTCGTCCGCACGGTCGCGGCGCTCCCCGACGGGATGATCGTCAAGGACGCGACCATCGACATCTCACTGGCCGGGATCTTCCTGTTCGGCATGCTGCCGGCGACCGATCCGCGCGTGGTGGCGACGATGAAGGCCATCGAGGAGCGCCTCACCGTGCGGACCGAGATCGGTGGTATCGCCCGCTACGAGAACGACTACTACTTCCAGGTCTCGCAGGATCTCGCGAGCGTGCCGGGCAATCCGTGGTTCATCAGCACACTGTGGCTCGCCGAGTGGTACATCGCCACGGCGACGTCGATGGACGACCTCGAGCACCCGCGCAAGCTGCTCGAGTGGTGTGTGAGCAAGGCCCTTCCGTCGGGCGTCCTCGCCGAGCAGGTGCATCCGTACACCGGAGAGCCTCTCTCGGTGTCTCCGCTCACGTGGTCGCATGCCGGCTTCGTGAGCGCCGTGCAGCACTACGCGCGCGCGTCCGCCCGCATCCAGGGACATCTACGCAAGCAGGCGGCTCGTTCGGGCGAGGTCATCGCGTGAGGATCGCGACGGCGCTCCTGGCGATCCTGCTCGCCTCGTGCTCGTCGAGCGGATCGGGGAAACCGTCGGTCGCGCCCGGTGTCGGGACGCAGGCAACGTTCCTCCTCGCCAATCCGGGTGGTCTGCTCGCGCTCGACGACACCGCGCGCACGCTCGGCCGCGTGGTCGATCTCCCGCCGCAGAGCGCGCCCTCGACCCCCTCGCTGAATCCGTCACGCACCTCCCTCGTCTTCGCGCTGACGGCGCAACCGGATCCGAAGCGCGGCTTCGGTTCCGACATCTACACGGTGAACCTCGACGGCACCGGCCTTCGCGCGGTCGTGCAGCACGAGTCGGACAACGTCTTCTACGCGAGCCCGCGCTTCGACCCCACCGGGAACGTCCTGTACTTCCACCGCCGCGCCGCGCTCATCGTGAACGGCTCCTTCGCCGGCAACGACGACGCGATCGAGCGGCTGGACCTACGCACCGGCGAGCGCAAGCGCATCGTGAAGGACGGTGCGGATCCGGCGATCAGTCCCGACGGCCGCACGCTGATCTACGTGCACCTCAAGGACGGGCAGGTCGACGCCCTGTGGCGCGCGGACATCGACGGGGCCAATCCCAGCCCGCTTCTGAAGACGAAGGACACGTTCTGGTACCTCCAGGCGCCGCGCTTCGCGCCGACCGGATGCCAGATCGTGTTCTCCGCGGCGGGGCACACCGTGTCGCGCGGCACGAGCGGCGGCAAGCTCGCCCACCTGAACGTCCCATCCGATCTGTTCCTCGCGCCCTGCGACGGCTCCGGGATCAAGTCCGTCGGCCAGACGGGCGACGACGTGGTGCCGGCGTGGTCGCCCGACGGCGCGCGCATCGCCTACGTCGGGCAGGGCGGCTTCTTCATCGTCGACGTGAAGGCGCTGACGGCGCGCACCGTGGCGCAGAGCCAGGACTTCTTCTTCGGCGATCTGGTCTGGCTCAAGTAAGCCGACCGGACCGCCTGACGCTGGCGGTCTTCGCGATCGTCGTCCTCATCGGCGGCAGCAACTTCGTCGCCGTTCGCTACAGCAACGCCGAGCTCCCTCCGTACTGGGGCGCGACGCTGCGCTTCGTCCCCGCCGCCGCGCTGCTGTTCATCGCGCTGCCGATCTGGCGCATCCCCCTCCCGCGTGGCGCGGCGCTCACCGGCGCGGTCCTTTACGGCGCGCTGAACTTCGGCGCGGGCTACGCCCTGACCTACTTCGGCCTGCAGAAGGCGCCGGCGGGCACCGCCTCGGTCGTGCTCGCGACCGTTCCGCTGTTCGCGCTCGTGCTCGCGGTCGTGCACGGTCTCGAGCGGTTCCGGATCCGGCCGCTGCTGGGCGCGGTCGTCGCCACCGCCGGAATCGCGATCGTGTTCGGCGATCAGCTCTCCGCCGACGTGCCAGCGGTATACCTGCTCGCGATCCTCGCGAACGCCGCCGTGGCGGCTGAGGCGACCGTCATCGCAAAACGCTTCCCGCGCACGCATCCGCTCGGGACGAACGCCGTCGGCATGCTCGTGGGCGCGGTGATCCTCGGAGCGCTGTCCTTCGGTGTGGGCGAGACGCACACGTTGCCGCAGCGCCCCGAGACGCAGCTGACGCTCCTCTACCTCGCGACGATCGGGTCGATCGGTCTCTTCGGCCTGTTCCTGTTCATGCTCGGCCGCTGGACCGTCTCGGCGTCGTCGTACGCCCTGGTGGTGATGCCGCTGGTCGCTGTCTCGCTCGGTGCCGCGCTGCGAGGTGAAGCCGTTTCGTCGTCGTTCGTGATCGGCGCGGTGGTCGTCGCGGTCGGCGTGTACGTCGGCGCGCTCATGCCGGAGCAGCACTAGCCGGCACGTGCGGTCGAGTACCTCGGCATCGGTCAGGCGCTTGGCGGCAATGGGTAGCCCGCGACGGCCGGCTCGCCGCGCAGCTTCGCGAAGCCTGGCTTGATCCGGCCGTAGATGACCGCGAGGCGCTCGTCGTAGCCGACGAACGCGCTCTTCATGGCGTTCAGCGTGAGCTTCTCGATGTCGTCGAGCGAGAGCGCGAACGCGCGCGACAGGCGCCGGAACTCCTCGGACAGCGTCACGTCCGACATCAGGCGGTTGTCCGTGTTCACCGTGACGCGGAAGCGCTGCTCCATGAACTGGCGGATGGGATGCTCCTCGAGCGACGGCACCGCGCCGGTGTCGACGTTGCTCGATGGGCACAGCTCGAGCGGGATCCGCTTGTCGCGGATGAACGCGGCGAGCGGGCCGAGCTTCACGACCCGACCGTCGGCGATGGCCATGTCCTCGATGAGCCGAACGCCGTGGCCGATGCGATGCGCGCCGCAGTACTGGATCGCCTGCCAGATCGATGGCGGGCCGAACGCCTCACCCGCGTGGATCGTGATCGAGAAGTTCTCGCGCCGGCAGAGCTGGAAGGCCTCGAGATGCGCCTTCGGCGGATGGCCCGCCTCCTCGCCCGCGATGTCGAACCCGACGACGCCGCATTCGCGGAACGCGACGGCGAGCTCGGCCATCTCGAGCGAGTCGGTGCGGTCGCGCATCGCGCAGATGATCTGACGCAGCGTGATCGCGTACCGCTGTTCCGCCCGTGAGAAACCACGCGCGACCGCGTCGACGACCTGCTCGAGGTTCAGGCCGCGCTGCGTGCTGAACACGGGCGCGTAGCGGATCTCGGCGTAGACGACGCCATCCTGCGCGAGGTCTTCGCCGCACTCGTACGCGACCCGCTCGATCGCATCGACGCTCTGCATGACGGCGATCGTGTGGGCGAAGCCGCGGAGATATAGCGAGAGCGATCCACTCGCCGCGCTGGCGTGGAACCACCGCGCGAGCTCGCCGGCGTCCGTCGTCGGGAGGCCACCGTAGTTCTGGTCGCGCGCGAGCTCCACGATCGTCGCCGGCCGCAGGCCGCCATCCAGGTGATCGTGGAGGAGCACCTTCGGAGCGGCGCGCAGCGTCTCGAGCGGGATCATCTGGCGGCTTTTCGCGGATCCTCACCGGGGATGATGCGCCAGCCGGAACGCGACGGCCTACCGAACACGATGTCGTCGGGCCGCACCGGCACGCGGTCCAGCTCGCGGCCGCTCGCGGCGCGGATCGCGGCGACAATCGCCGGCGTGCTCGAGATCGTGGGTGGCTCGCCCACGCCCTTCGCGCCGTAGGGCCCGTCCGGATGGGGATGCTCGATGAGATCGGACACGACCGGCGGCATGTCGAGCATCGTGGGCAACAGGTAGTCGGTGAAGGACGCGTTGCGCACCGCCCCGTCCCGGAGCTGCACCTCTTCCATGACCGCGAGCCCCAGCCCCTGCGCGATGCCGCCCTCGAGCTGCCCGATCACCGCGAGCGGATTGAGCGCCTTGCCCACGTCCTGCGCGGTCGCGACCTGCACCACCTTCACGAGTCCCGTCTCGACGTCCACGTCGACGACCGCTCGATGCGCCGCGAAGAGGAACGCCACGTGCCCCTTGTTCTGCGTGCTCGAGTTGCGCGGCTCCGTCGGGCGATGGCGGTGCGTGACGGTCCGGTCGATCGGCGTGTCGAGTAGCTCGGCAACATCGGTCTCGCCGGGAGCACGGCCGCGCGCGACCGAGCGCTTCGCGAGCTCCTTCTTCACCTCACGGCACGCCTCCAGCACCGCGCCGCCGGTCATCCACGTCTGCCGCGACGCCGAGGACGAGCCGGCGGACCCGATCGTCGTGTCCGGCGTGTCGACGATGACGCGCTCGACGCCAAGCTCGGTCCGCGCGATCTGCTCGCACACCAGCACGATCCCCTGCCCGACGTCCGCCGCGGCGGTGTGCACGCGCGCGAACGGGCCGCGCTCGTCGCGCTGAAGGCGGATGCGCGCCGTGGAGAAGTCGTCGAACGAGTGCGAGTAGCAGACGTTCTTGAAGCCGACCGCGAAGCCGACGCCTCGCCGGACGCCCTCGCCATGCGTGAGGTTGCCCGCGCCGCCCGGTAGGTCCAGGGGATCGCTCGATGCGCGCTCCGGCGGAAGCGCGAGCGCGGCGCAGCGGCGGATGATCTCGGCGACCGGCGCCGAGCCCTCCACGGGCTGGCTCGTGACGATCTGGTCGCCGTCGCGCAGCGCGTTCCGCGCGCGCAGGTCAACCGGATCGACGCCGAGCGCGGCCGCGAGCTTGTCCATCTGCGCCTCGTAGGCGAAACATGACTGGACCGCGCCGAAGCCGCGCATCGCACC
>DASWDY010000128.1:0-3469 GCA_036395035.1 Candidatus Limnocylindria bacterium | reverse complement strand
TACGCGGCCGCGACGGGCATCGCGACGGTCGCCGACGACTCGGGCCTCGAGGTCGACGCGCTCGGGGGCGCGCCCGGCGTTCGCAGCCGCCGGTACTTCGGCGAGCGCGCGAAGCCCGAGGAGCGCAACGCGAAGCTGCTCGCGCTCATGGAGGAGGCGCCGCAGCGCGACGCGCGCTTCGTGTGCGTCGTCGCGCTCGCGCATCCGGGCGGACCGACGGAGCTGTTCGAGGGGATCGTGCGCGGCGAGATCGCGAAGGCGCCGCGCCACGGGGAGGAGGGCTGGGGGTTCGGGTACGACCCGGTGTTCATCGTGGGCGTCGACGGCCGCACGATGGCCGAGCTGTCACCGGAGGAGAAGGACGCGCTCTCGCACCGCGGGCTCGCGGTGCAGAAGCTGCGCGCGCATCTCGGCGCGGAGCCGCGCTAGGTCCGAAGCGACCGTCAGGTGCTCGCGGTAGCGATCCGTTCGGCAAGGAGCGCACGCTCCGCGGGGTTCTCCGTCAGCTCGAGAGCACGGCGATCGGCGGCGCGCGCCTCTTCCCCGCGTCCGAGATCGCGCAGCAGCTCCGCGCGCGTCGCGTGGAACAGGTGATAGCGGTCGAGATCGTCCGCTAGGCGCTCGACCTCGCGCAGTGCCGCCTCGGGGCCCGCGACCTCGCGTAGCGCGATCGCGCGGTTGAGCGCGACGACCGGCGACGACGTCATCGCGAGGAGCTCGTCGTAGAGCCGCAGGATCTGCGGCCAGTCCGTCGCGGACCACGACGGCGCCTCCGCGTGGAGTGCCGCGATCGCGGCCTGCAGCTGATACGGGCCGGGGCGCCGCATGGCGCCAGCGCGTTCGATCAGGCGGATGGCATCGGCGATCCGTCCGCGGTCCCATCGCGAGCGGTCCTGATCCTTCAGCAGCACCATCCGCCCGCGGTCGTCGAAGCGCACATCCGACCGCGCGATGTGCAGGCGCATGAGCGCGAGCAGCCCGAGCACCTCAGGCTCGTCAGGCACGGCACGCGCGATGAGGGACGTGAGCCAGCCCGCTTCTTCCGCGAGGTCCCGCCGCGTCGCTCGCTCCGGCCCGCTCGAAAGGTAGCCCTCGTTGAACACGAGATAGAGCACGGCGAGCACCTGCCCCAGGCGCTCCGGCAGCTCGGACACGTCGGGGCGCCGCAGCGAGATGTTCGCCTCGACGATCTTCCGCTTCGCGCGGACGATCCGCTGCGCGAGCGTGGGCTCAGGCACGAGGAATGCGCGCGCGATCTCGGCCGTCGTCAGGCCGACGACGGAGCGCAGCGTGAGTGCGACCTGCGCGTCGCGCCCGAGCGCGGGATGGCAGCAGGTGAAGATGAGGTCGAGCCGTTCATCGGTGTACGTCGTCACGGCGGGTGGCGCCTCCTCGAGGAGCGCGAGCTTCCGCTGATAGCGCGCTTCGCGTCGCAGCCGGTCGATCCCTTTCCGCCGCGCGACGGTCAGCAGCCACGCGCCAGGCGCGTCGGGGATGCCATCGCGTGGCCAGTGCTCGAGCGCCGTGACGATCGCGTCCTGGACGAGCTCCTCGGCGAGGTCGAAGTCGCCGAGGAGCTTCGTCAGGCGCACCGTGACGATGCCGGCCTCTTCGCGGAACGCGCGGTCGATCGCGGTCGAGAGGTCGGCGCTCGCCGCGGTGCCTATCGCGTGTCCTTCGGCGTGTTGCTGTCGTCGCGGCTCTCGACGAGCGGCCGGATCTCGATGGTCTGCAGGACCGGCCACCCCTTCGCGAGCTCGATCGCGGCGTCGAGGTCGGGAACGTCGATGATCGCGAAGCCTCCGAGCGCTTCCTTCGACTCGATGAACGGGCCGTCGGTGACGGTGACCTTGCCGTCGTTCTTCCGGATCGTCGTCGCGGTCTTGGTGGACTTCAGCTCCTGGCCGTCGAGGATCCGGCCGGCGGCGGCATGCTCGCCCCACCACTTCCCGATGGCCTCGTACCCCTTCTGGATCTCCTCCGGCCTCGCCTGGCGATCCAACGCCTCGTCGCTCACGAACATCAGCATGTACTTCACGGCCAGTGCCTCCTTAGGCGTTCTCACCCTTTACGACGCTCGGGACCCGCCGTTGTCGACAGTCTCGTCCAACGGCAGCGTGCCGACGTCATAGATCAGCCGACCGCCATCGACGCGCGCGAGATCCCACACCCGGTGCGGCTCGGTCTTCCCGGGTCCGAGGATGTGGGCGACCTCCCAGCCGTCCACGACGAGGCGGTCGGACAGGAGCCGGCGATGGCATTGCCACCAGAGCGTCTCCGCGCACATGAACGCCGTGGGCACGGTCGCCGCCAGCTCGCGCAGCCGCGCGTATCCGTCGCGGAACTCGTCACTCTCCAGGTGGTCCGCGTACGCGCGGAAGCCCGCGACGCGGATAGCGCGATGGACGGACGTTCCGGTCTCTCGCCGGCGTCCGCCGAGCGACCGCAGGTGGACGTACGCGACGCCGGCCGTCGACAGCGCCGTCTCGAGCGCTGCCTGACCGAAGTGGGGATGCCGCCTGGATCCCGGGAAGCTGCGGATGTCCACGAGCGTTCGGATCCCGTTCTCGCCGAGCAGCGCGAGGAACTCGGCGAGCGGCCGCGCACCGTGGCCGATCGACCAGGTCCGCATCTGGTCAGTGTGGGAGAGCGCGTCGCGAATGCCGACGCGCCGCGTTGCGTCTGGGTCAAAATAGGCCGGATGGGAGCGCGGATCGTTTCGCTGCAGCTGCACGGCAAGAACGGCGTCCACCCGGCGCCTGTCGATGCCGTCGTCGGACGGGTCGACGGTGGCATCGAGGGTGACAGCCACGTGCAGAGGACGACGCGGTCCGTGCTCGTCGTCGACCGGTCCACGCTCGACGATCTCGGCCTGAAGCCCGGTGACCTGCGCGAGCAGGTCACGGTCGAAGGGCTGCGGAACGTTACGACGCTCGAGCCGGGCACGCTGCTCCGCCTCGGCGGGATCACCGTCCGCGTGAACGGGCCGTGCGAGCCCTGCACGCACATCGGCGAGATGAACGAGGTCGAGGATCCGGAGGTCTTCCGGCGGTCGCTCCTCGGCCGCCGCGGTGCGGTGTGCACCGTCGTCGAGGCCGCCACACCGGCGCGCGTCGGCGATCGTGTCGAGATCGTTGCCGGGGTCGCCGCGACCTAGCTTGGGCACCGATCCGCAACGGTCCCACTACTAGCCCGCGACCCTGACCGTCCGCTACCTTGCGCCCTGGTGAACACCGCAGCCGCGACGACCGCCATTACCACCGCAGCAGCGGAGGTACGAGGCTAGGTCGCGGTCGCAGGATCCCAGAGCGATCCCGACAGAGCCTCCGGGGAAAAGAAAGACCGGAGGCTTTCGCATATCTGGAGGGAAAGCGTGGTCGAGGAGCACGACGCCTGTGCGCTGGTGGCGGTGGCCCGCAAGGACGGGCGGCCGACCCGCGAGCTCCTGGACCTCGCCCTCCACGGGCTC
>DASWDY010000127.1:0-8362 GCA_036395035.1 Candidatus Limnocylindria bacterium | reverse complement strand
CGGACCGTACTCTCAGCGACGTGCTCGAGACGCTCGGCAACCTCGCTCGCCACAAGCTGCGGAACGGCCTCACCATCGGCGGGATCGTCATCGGCATCGTCGCCCTCACGACGATGGGCGCGATGGCCGAGAAGACGAACGCGCTGCTCGACGGCGGCGTCGCGTTCTTCTCGGACCACGTCGTCGCGTCCGACGTGCGCTCCGGCGCGTTCGGCGGCGGCATCCTCCGCGTCGACAAGGTCGACGAGGTCGCGAAGATCGACGGCGTCGCGGCGGCCTTCCCGGTCGTCTCGCTCCAGGGGAAGTACGACGCCGGCGTGAGCTTCGGGCCACCGCCCTTCATCAGCGGCACGCGCCCCGGCTACGCGCAGTACACGAGCTTCAAGCTGCGCTTCGCGAAGGGTCGCGATCTCGATCACAGCGCCCCCGGCGAGGTCGTCCTCGGCGCGGACTTCGCGCGCGAGCTCGGGGCGACGGTCGGCGACACGGTGCAGCTGCCGGTCCCGCCGAAGGAGCCGCGCGAGGGGACCGACAGCCGGCCGTTCCACGTCGTGGGCGTGCTCGACAAGACCCTGACCGCGCCGGACAACGCCGCGTTCGTCCGCTTCGAGGACGCGCAGAAGCTCATGGTCCTGCGGCTCGCCCCGGCGATCCGCGACGCCGTCGACACGAGCGTGCTCACGAACAGCATCGACATCTTTGGCAAGCCGGGCGTCGACCTCGACGAGCTCGCCCACCGCGTGAACGCCGAGGTGCCCGGGGTGAAGGCGACGCCGCCGAGCCAGCTCGTCGACCAGTTCCGCTCGGCGTCGGTCATCTTCTCCGCGATCACGACCGGCTCGGCGCTCCTGGCCCTCGTCATCGGCGGTCTGTCGGTGATCAACACGATGTCGATGGCCGTGATCGAGCGCTTCCGCGAGATCGGGCTGAAGAAGGCTCTCGGCGCGAAGACCGGCGACATCCTCGCCGAGTTCCTCGTCGAGGCTTCCGCGATCGGCGCGCTCGGCGGCGCGCTCGGCCTCGCGATCGGCTGGGCCATCACCACCGCCATCAACGCGTCGACGTCGGCGCAGAACCTGGAGCTGTTCCTCGTCACGCCGCGGCTGGTCCTGCTCGCGATCGGGTTCTCCGTCGGTCTCGGCGCGCTGGCCGGGCTCATCCCGGCGATCCGCGCCGCCCGGCTGGATCCGGTCACGGCGCTGCGGTACGAATGAACGCCGCTCCGGCGATCGAGACGCGCGGCCTCGTCAAGCACTACCGGCGCGGGCCGACCCTCGTCCGGGCGGTCGACGGCCTCGACGTCCGCATCGAGCGCGGCGAGTTCGTCGCGGTGGTCGGGCGCTCGGGCAGCGGGAAGACCACGCTCCTCGACTGCCTGGGCCTCCTGCTGACGCCGACCGGCGGACAGGTGCTCCTCGAGGGCGCCGAGACGAGCCGCCTCGGGGGGAACGCCCGGGCGGCCCTGCGCGCGAAGCGGATCGGGTTCGTCTTCCAGGAGTTCAACCTCCTGCCGGGCCTGACGGCGCTCGAGAACGTGTTGCTCCCGCTCCGGTACGCCGGGGGCAACGGCGAGGGGCGGCGGCGGGGCGAGACGCTCCTGGAGGAGGTCGGCCTCGGCGGGCGGGTCAGCCACCGGCCGTCGGAGCTGTCCGGCGGCGAGCAGCAGCGCGTGGCCATCGCCCGCTCGCTCGTGAACGATCCGGCGATCGTCCTCGCCGACGAGCCGACCGGCGAGCTCGATACCGACACGGCCGACGAGCTCGTGGCCCTCATGCGGCGGGTCAACCGGGAGCGCGGGGCGACGTTCGTCGTCGTGACACATGACGCGGATCTCGCCGCGCGCGCCGACCGGGTGATCCGCCTCCAGGATGGCCGCGTCGCCGCGACCTGACCGTCCCCCGGGCGCGAGGGAGGGCTTTGCCCGACCGAGGGTCAAAACGTGCCTAGAATGCGCCGGACCACGGCCGGCAGGCCATTTTCATGATGGAGGGACGCACAGGTGGCGATGACGAAAACGGAGACGGTCCGCGAGCTGTCCGAGCGCTCGGGTATCGACCGCAAGCAGGTCGGCGTCGTGCTCGAGGAGCTCGCGAAGCTCTCCTACGAGCAGGCCCGCGATGGGTTCACGCTCCCGGGGCTCGGGAAGCTCGTCCTCGTGGACCGCAAGGCCCGCATGGGCCGCAACCCCGCGACCGGCGAGCAGATCCAGATCCCGGCGAAGCGTGTCCTCAAGTTCCGCATCGCCAAGCAGGCCAAGGACGCGGTCCTCGCCCCGAAGGGCGCCGCGCGCAAGAAGTAGCCCCGCACTCTTCTTGGCTCTATCACGGGGGCCCAGCCCCATGAGGTAGCGGCTCAGCTCGCGGCGATCGCCTCACGCAGGCGGGTCGCGAGCTGGGCCGCTTCGCCGTCGTCGTAGCGCTTCCGCACCCACACCATCCCCCCTCGGAAGAGCCCATCCCCTTGGCGCCGCGGCACGACGTGGACGTGGACGTGCGGCACGCTCTGGCTCACGCGTGTGTTGCTCAGAGTGAGCGATCCGTCGGCGCCGAGCGATCGCTGGAACGCACGTGAGATCCGCTGGGCGGCACCGAACACCGGGACGATGAGATCGGGCGGGAGGTCGTCGAGCGTCTCGACGTGATCCTTCGGCGCGACGACCACGTGACCTTTGATGAGCGGCGCGCGGTCGAGGAAGGCGATGACGTTGCCGTCCTCGTGGACGACGTGCGCCTCGGCGGTCCGCGCGACGATCTCGCAGAACGCGCAGGGGGCGCGGCGCGGCACCCGCCGAGCCTATAGGCAAGCGAGGACGAGAGCGGCGGCCGAAGGCCGACGCGTGAGGACGAGCGATGCCTGTGCGCAGCACTACGCGTCCGTCAGGGCGAGGCCCGTCGCAACGCTCGAGAACGCGGCGAAGTCGCGTCGTGTCGCGCCGGGGAACCGGCGCGCGAGGAGCGCACGCGCGGCGGGGAGGCCGCTCGACCCGCCCGTCATGACGACCTCGCGGATGCGCTCCGCGGGCACGCCCGCGCGCGCGAGCACGTCACTGATGAGCGCGTCGATCTCATCGATGAGCGGCGCGGCCCGCACCTCGAACCGCCGACGCGGGACGACCGCATCGATGTCGACGTCCGCGCGGTGGAAGGTGAGGAACGCCGTCTCCTCGGTCGAGAGCTCGATCTTCACCGCGTCGACCGCGGCGAAGATCTCGTAGCCGAGCTGCAGCTCGATCGCGCTGCGCAGGGCGGAGAGCTCCCGCTTCGGCGCACCGGCGCGGATGAGGTCGTCGAGCGCGTCGAGGATCGGCTTCTCGTTCAGCGCCGAGAGCGCCTGCCAGTCGGAGATCGCGTTCACGATGAACGCGGGGAGGCGAAGGCGCTTCGGTCCCCACGTCGCCCCGGCCCCGAGGCGCGGCGCGACGAGCAGGTCGATGAGCGCTTGCGTGAACCGATCGCCCGCGACGCCGCGGCCCGCGGTCGCGACGATGCGCACCTCGCGCCCGATCCGCTCGGCGACGCAGAGGTCGAGCGTGCCGCCACCGAAGTCGAACACGAGGCTGTGCCCCTCGCCGACGTCCGCCGCGCGCGACGCCGCGACGGGCTCCTCCTCGAACGAAACGTCCTTGAGCCCCGCGAGCTCCGCGGCCTCGGCGAGCCGCGCGAGGGCGAGGGTCTCCACTCCGGCACCGCCCACGAACTCCACGGGACGTCCGATGCGGATCGCGTCCGCGCTCGCGCCGGTGAGCTCGCGCGCGCGCCGGCGCACGTGCTCGAGGACGAGCGCGACGAGCGCCGTGAGCGACATCGGCGTCCCGAAGACGGAGGTCGGCGCGTCGAGCGGCGCCCCGAGGAACGACTTCAGCGATCGGAACAGCCGTCCCGGTGAGTCGATGTCCGCGAGGATGTGCGCCTCGACCTGCCCGGCCGCCTTGTTGTCGGACGAGGCCATGCGAATGCCGAGCAGCTTCACCTGACGCCGCACCGGTCCGCGAGCGCGCTGATCGGCGAGGTGCGCGTCGATCGCCGGGCGGCCCACGAGCGACGAGCCGTCGCGGCGCACGTACAGGATCGTCGGCATGGTCACGCCCGCGATCTCGTCGATCGGAAGGACGCGCGCGGACGCGCCGTCGCTCACGGCGAGCGACGTGTTGGACGTGCCGAAGTCGAGGCCGAAGCGTGGCACGGGGAGGCGTGATGCTATCGAACGATCAGCGGCCGACGTCCCTCCGCTGGAATGCCGCGACGCCGAGGACGGTGCCGCCCAGCCCGATCGCGAGGAGGACGAGGATCCCGCCCCACTCGACGCCCTTCGCGATGGGCTGGCCGTAGAGCGCGTAGAGCGACGAGTTCTCGACCCACTTCGGCCACTCGAACAGCGGCGCGAACTGCTGCGTCATGTAGCTCGCGATCGCGACGACCGTGAGGACCGGCACCGCGGCGCGCGGGCGCCAGCCCGCGATGACGGCGCCGATGGCGCCGAACGCGAGCGGCACCGCCAGCATCGCGACGGTGCCAACGACGAATCGATCGGCCGAGAGCTGGATGTCGGCCGCGCCGGAGGCTATCCAGACCGCCACCGCGCCTGCGGCGATGACGAGCGCGGACGCGAGGACGAGCGAGCCGACCCGGTCGAGAGCGATCCGCGCGCGGCTCACCGGCTGCGTGAGCGCGGCCTCGAGGCGGCCCTCGGCATCGTCCGCGACCCAGGTGCTCACCTGGAAGATCGCGAACAGCGACACGAGCAGCAGCGCGGTGGATCCCCAGATGACCGAGACGAACGTGTCGTATCCGATCGCGCCGAGCCGGTCGATATAGACGCGGAAGGACGGGATCGAGAGCAGCGAGTCGACCATCGTCCGGGTGATCGAGATGAGGAACGCCGCCAGCACGACGAAGAAGCCCATCCAGCCGATGATCCAGGACCGCTGCTGGTCGATGGTCGCGAGGACCGGCATCCGCAGGAACGGATCCCGCGACGGCCGCGCCGACGCCCGTCCCGTCGTCGCGCGCGGCCGGAGCAGCGACGCGCCGAGGTCGCGCACGGCGAAGGCCGAGATCGCGAGCGCGAGGTCGACGACCGTGGCCGCGGCGAGCGCCGCGACCGCCGGGATGTCGAAGACCCGCGCGCGCAGCAGCGGCGCGCTGCGGTCGTACAGCCAGAACGGCGACAGCCAGGCGACCTGCTCGAAGCCACCGGTCCGCGACGCGCCGTCGATGAGGTAGAGGACGAGGAGGACGAAGCCCGCGATGAAGCCGGCGCCCCGGCGCGTCGTGGCGACCTGCGCCACGAGGAGCGACCACGCGAAGCAGAAGGCCGTGAGGATGAGGAGATCGAGGCCCTGGAGCGCGAGCGGTCCGAGCACGAGCGTCTCGTTCCCGATGACCGAGCCGACCCAGGTCCCGGCGAGCATGATCGCGACGACCGTGGTCGCGACCACGAGGAAGGCGGCGACGCGCACGGCGATGTAGCGGAGGCGCGTCACGCCGGTCGCGATCCAGGTCTCGACGAGGCCACGATCCTCGTCACCGCGGCCGGCGCCGCTGCCGGCGAGCACCGCCCAGAACGCGAAGATCATCCCGAACGCGCCGAACATGCGCCACTGGAGGTACCCCGCCATCGTGTCGAGCTCGAGCGGGATGGGCAGCATGTAGGAGAGCTGCCGTCCGACGATCTCGAACTGCTGCGCGAAGATCGCGCGGTCCGCCGGCGTCGACCCCGCGATCTGCACGTACGCGAGCGTGTTCGCCAGGCCGAACATCGCGCCGATCGCCGACATCACGAGGAAGCCACCGAGGTGCGATCGCAGCGCGAGCCCGAAGAGCGTCATCGGTAGTACGAGAGGAAGATCTCCTCGAGCGTCGGCTCGCGGCTCGTGAACGAGACGATGCTTCGCCCGGCGAGCGCGGCCATGAGCGGATCGAAGCTCCCTCGCAGCATGCCGGTCATGTGATGGTCCGAGATCGCGAGCTGCTCGAGGCCTGTGATGGCGCGCAGTCGCTCGACCGGCGGGTCGTCGGCGAACTCGATCTCCACGCGGTGGCTCCGCATGCCGGTGAGCTCGTCGATCGGTCCGACCTTCACGAGACGCGCCTCGCGCACGATGCCGACGCGGTCGCAGACGTGCTCGACCTCGGAGAGGACGTGCGATGACAGGAAGATGGTCGCGCCGCGCCCGCGCGCGTCGCGGACCAGCTCGTAGAACGCCTGCTGGTGCAGGGGGTCGAGGCCGCTCGTCGGCTCGTCGAGGATGAGGAGGCGGGGCCGGTGCATGAACGCGAGCACGAGCGCGAGCTTCTGCTTGTTCCCGTGCGAGTACTCGCGGTACTTGCGCGAGAGGTCGAGATCGAGCCGCTTCGCGATCGGCTCCACGTCCACGTCCGATCCGCTGCCACGCAGGCCGGCGAGGTACGCGACGACCTCGTCGCCGCGCCAGCCGCCGAACTGCGGCAGCTCACCGGGGCAGTAGCCGACGATCCGCTTGACGTCGACCGACTGCCGCTGCGCGTCGAGGCCGAAGACGGATCCCGAGCCGCGTGTCGGCTGGATCATCCCCATGAGGAGACGGATCGTCGTCGTCTTCCCCGCCCCGTTCGGGCCGAGGAACCCGAAGACCTCGCCGTCGGACACGCTGAGGTCGAGGTCGAGGATCCCGCGGCCCATCCCGTAGTCCTTCGTGAGCCCTCGCGTCTCGATCGCGTTCATCGCGGCCGAGTCTAGGTCGTGATCACTTGCCGAACGCGGCCTTGTCATTGTCCTGCGCCGCGGGCCACCACACCTGCTCGGTGACGCCGGCCATGCGGAACGTGCGGATCCTCGCCTGCGTCTCGGGCTCGATGAGGTAACGCTGCAGCGCGGTCGCACCCGCGGCGTTCACGCCCGCGACCTTCTTGTCGCTCACGACGATCGTGACCATGACGCTCTTCAGGATCTGGTCGCGCGTCATCAGCGGCTCGAGCGGCAGCGAGGCCTGCTTCTGCGTCCGCAGGAACGGCACGAGGCCCCACATCGAGTAGCCGCCCGACTGCGCCGCCGCCTGCATCGCCAGCGGGCCCCGCGTGCCCTTGTCGACGTACCAGCCCGCGGACGTCGACAGTCCGGCCGACCGCGCGATCACCTCCGCCACGTGGCGCAGTCCATCCGTGTCGTTGACGACGAACGGCGCCCCCGATCCGTTGATGAGCCGGAACGCTTCCACCGCGTCGGACGACCCGCGGATCTTGGCCGGGTCCGCCTTCGGCCCGACGATCACGCCCGGGCTCGAGAAGACCATCCGCGGCCACTCGCCGAAGCCCTCCTGCATGAACGGAGCGACGCCGTCGTGCTGGTAGTGCGAGAGCACGATGTCCGCGTTCCCGCTGCGCGCGGGTCCGTGCACGTCGGTCGCCGTGGCGACCTCGACCTTGAGGCCGGAGCGCCGTTCGAACTCGGGCAGGATCTCCGCGTACAGACCGCTCTCCTGCGGGATGACCACGCTGCTGAGACGCACGACGCCGGGCCGCGGGGCCGCGGCGGTCACCGCCGGCTGGCCGGCACCCGCCCGCGCGGTCGGCGAGGACGTCGTCTGCGCCGGCGTGCACGCGAAGAGCGCCGCCGCGGTCACGCCCGCGGCACCGACGCTCCGGAGCAGGCTGCGGCGACCCATCGTCGCCGCCTTGGTGCGGTCCACGGTCCGGCCCTCCTCTCGCTCGGGGCGCGGCCCCGGCCTATCGGAGCGTGACCGCCGCAGGTAAGGGCGAGGTAAAGCGGCCCGAAACGTCGATCAAGGAGCGACGGGGGCGAAGCGCGCCGTGAACACGGCGCCGCCGCCCTCGGCCGAGCGGACGGCGACGTCGCCGCCGTGCGAGGCCATCACCTGCGCGACGATGGCCAGGCCGAGACCCGATCCGGGCGTGCCGCCCGCGCGCGCGCCGCGGTAGAAGCGCTGGAAGACGTGTGGAAGCTCGGTCTGGTCGATCCCGGGTCCCTCGTCGCGGACCTCGAGCACCGCGCCCCGCAGCGCCACGTGGACCGTCCGCCCCGCGGGCGACCACTTCCCGGCGTTGTCGAGCAGGTTCGCGACGGCCCGCGTGAGCGCGTCCGCGTCGCCCTCGACCGTGGCCGGCTCGAGATCCGCGGCGAACGTGACGCGCGGATACCGCCGCTGCATGCGGTCGATCTCGTCGGCGACGATCCGGTCGAGGCGGACCGGCGCGCGCGCGTGCACGCGCTCGTCCTCGCGCGCGAGATCGATCAGCTGAGCGACGAGGGTCGTGAGGTCCTCGATCCCCGCGAGGGTGTCGGCCAGGAGGGCGTCGCGGTCGCCGACGGGTGCGTCGCTGCCGAGGCTCAGCAGCTCGACGTTCGCGCGGAGCGTCGCGAGCGG
>DASWDY010000126.1:0-4555 GCA_036395035.1 Candidatus Limnocylindria bacterium | reverse complement strand
CGACCGCATCGTCGCGGCCAGCCCCGGGAAGACGATCTGCGTCGTCGGCCACGGCGGCGTGACGCGGATCCTCATCAGCCACTTCCTCGGGCTGCTGCCCGAGCTCTACCGGCACCACTCGCCGACCGAGAACACGAACGTGACGGTGATCCGGACCGACGGCCTCACGTACCGCGTCGAGTCGCTGTTCGAGGCGCCGCATCTCGTCGAGCGCCCACCCGCCATATGATCCGGCCCGTGAGGATCGCGACCGCCGACCTTGCGGGGAAGATCCGCGACGTACCGGACTTCCCGAAGCCGGGGATCCTGTTCAAGGACATCACGACCCTGCTGCAGGACGGTCCCGCGTTCAAGGCCGCGATCGACGGCCTTCTCGCGCAGGTGAAGGGGAAGCACGTCGACGTCGTCGTCGGCATGGAGTCGCGCGGGCTCATCTTCGGCGCCCCGATCGCGTACGCGCTCGGCGTCGGGTTCGTCCCGGTGCGCAAGCTCGGCAAGCTGCCGTCGGAGGTCGTGAGCGTCGAGTACGACCTCGAGTACGGGTCCGCGACGCTCGAGATGCACAAGGACGCCATCACGCCGGGCCAGAAGGTGCTCATCGTCGACGACCTCCTCGCCACCGGCGGCACCGTCGCCGGGACGATCGAGCTCGTGAAGCAGCTCCACGGCGAGATCGTCGCGCTCGCGTTCCTGATCGAGCTGAAGTTCCTGAAGGGCCGCGACCGCCTGCAGGGCTACGAGATCGCGACGCTGATCGAGTTCTAGCCCTCGGCAGCGTCGCGCCCTTCCGCTCGCGCCTCTCGTTCGAGGTCGAGGTAGATCGTCCGCCGCGATCCGATCGCACTGACCACGATGTCGCGCGCCGCGACGCGGTAGACGATCCTGAGGCTGCCGACGCGAACGCGAAAGCGGCCGGTCAGTTCGCGATGAAGCGGCTCACCGAGAGCCGGATCGCTCTGCAGTGCGTCGAGCGCGGCGCGCTCCTTTCGCTTCGTTGCGGGCGGGAGTCGCCGCAGGACGTCGCGTGCCTCGGGGAGCAGAACGACCCTCCGACGTGCGGCCACGCGGCTCCTCCTCTCCGAACAGCTCGTCGAGCGTGTACGCGCGGCCCTCACCACGCGCGAGACGCGCCTCGTTGCGGAGGATCTCCGCGTAGAACTCCAGGTCCGACATGATCTCGAGCGTGGCCTCGAGACCCTCTATCTCGTCGTGACTCATCAGGACCGCCGCGGGCCGCCCTCGCTTGGTGATCGTGACGCGCTCGTCGCGGCTGGCGACCTCATCGACAAGGCCACTGAGTGGCCTTCGCCTCGGCCAGGGGCACGTACTTCATGTGACCAGTTTGCAGACCAGTTCTCGCCCAAGCAGGGAACGCGGCCGTGCCGAATGGCGCTGGTCCCGCGAGTGGAAGCGTGATGCGACCTAGGCTCTCGCGAGATGGTGCCGAGTCAGCGCGAAACGGATCGAATGCAGCGTAGCCGGGACAGCGGATGGGCATGCGCGCCCTGAGGCTTCCTCGCGTCGCCGCGCCGCTGCGTCACCGCGATTTCAGGCTGCTGTGGCTCGGGCAGACGTTCACCCTGATCGGAACGTTCGTATCGAACGTCGCGTACCCGTTCCAGATCCTCCAGCTCGGCGGCTCGGCGCTGGAGCTCGGGACCTTGATCTCCATCTACACGGCATCGAACCTCGTTTTCCTCCTGGTCGGCGGTGCGGTCGCGGATCGCGTCGCGCGTCGAACGCTGATCGTCCTGACCGAGCTCGGAAGCGGGCTGGTCGTCGGGATCCTGGCGATCCTTGGCTTCGCCGGAGTCATCCAGATCTGGCACCTATACGTCGCGGTCGCGTATTTCGGTGCGGCCACCGCATTCAGCGTCCCGGCGCTCGGGGCGATCGTGCCCGAGCTCGTACCCGAGGAGATCCTGATCCCCGGGAACGCCGTCCGTGGCCTGTCGCTCCAGATCGGCCGCACCGGCGGACCGATCATCGGCGGTCTGCTGGTCGCTCTCCTGGGGCCCGCTGCGGCATTCGCGTTCGATGCGGTGTCGTTCCTCGGGTCGGCGGGTCTGGTGGCCCTGACGCGGTCTCGTCCTCTCGAAGCTCGGGCGGCGTCCTCGTTCTTCGCCGACATTCGCGAGGGACTCGCGTTCGTGTTCTCGGTGCAATGGCTCTGGGTCACGATCTTCGGGTTCGCTCTGGTGAACGCCGCGCATATCGCGGCCGTCGTCGTCGCGCTGCCGTTGCTCGTGACGCAGGTCATCGGCGGCGGAGCTCCGATGTACGGTGTGGTCGTCGCGGCCACGGGTGTGGGCGAGGCGGTCGGTGCGGCGGCGATCGCGCAGGTCCGGATCCGCCGCACCGGACCGGCCATGTATCTCTTCGCGGTGGTCGGCGGGGTGGCGATCGCCCTGTATGGCCTGGTCCCGACGATCGCCGGCGCGATGACGGCGAGCTTCCTCCTGGGGATCTCGTTCACGTGCTTCGCGGTCCTCTGGATGAGCGCGCTTCAAAGACACGTCACCCGGAACATGCTCGGGCGCGTCACGAGCGTCGACTGGTTCGGCGGCACGCTGCTCGCTCCGGTTGCGCCGATAGCGGCCGCTCTCCTCGTGAGCACCGTCGGTCCTGCCGCGCTCTTCGTCATCGCCGGGGCGATCGTGACGAGCCTGACGCTGGCAGGGCTGCTGCTGCCCTCGATCCGGAGGCTCGAATAGCGACGCCGCACGAGGTCGCTCGAACCCCGCCCGTACGGGTTGAGCGGGGCCGGTCGGCAGGGCCGCGATCGCTCTCTCGGAGTCGGTGGCGGTAGACTTCCGCTAGCGCATCTATTCCGGGACGGCGGAGCCCCGCTGTGTCCCCATCAGCCGGTGGAGGACGGATGACCGCGGCGCCGCTCGTGCCTGAGATCCGCATCGACGAACGCGCACCCGCCGCGGACGTCCGCGCCTTCTTCGAGCGCGACCGCCTGCTCTCGGCATACGCCCTCGCGGATCTCGACCCCGACAACGTCGATAGCGCGCGCTGGTGGGTCGCACGGCGCGGCCGCGACGTCGCGGCGGCGGCCCTGCTCGTCGAGGTCCTCCCGTTCCGGCCGTGCTTCGCGATGGGCGAGGTCGAGGCGCTCGCCGAGATCTTCCGCGGGCTGCGCGAGGCGCGGCTCATCGTCGCCGCGCCGCCGCGGGCGCGCCTCGCCCTGGAGCAGACGTACCGCTTCGAGCGCGTCGACGTCATGCAGCGCATGACCGTGGATCCGGCGTCATTCCGCCCGCGCGTCAGGCACGACGTCACGCGGCTCGGGCCCGAGCATCTCGAGGACGTCATCGAGCTGTACGGCGAGGCGTCGCGCACCTACTTCACGCCGCAGCGGCTCGGGCGGGAGCTGTACTTCGGGATCTACGACGGCCGGCGCATCGCGTCCGCGGCGGGCACGCACGTGCGCTCCGCGCAGGCCGGGATCGCGGCCGTCGGGAACGTCCTCACGCGCATCCCGTACCGCGACCGGGGTATGGCGACGTCGGTGACGTCGGCGGTGACCGAGGCCGCGCTCGCGGAGCACCGCGACGTCGTCCTCAACGTCCGCCAAGGCAACGCGGCCGCCATCGCGGTCTACGAGCGCCTCGGCTACCGCACTCACGCCGCGTTCATCGAGGGCCCCGCCGTGCGGCGGGCACCCTGGGAGCGCATCACGAACATCTGGAGAAGGTGATGACCACGACCCTGAAAGCACCCACCCACGACGTCAGCGACCCCGCCCTCGCGGAGCTCGGCGCCCGCCGCATCGCGTGGGCCGCGCGCGAGATGCCGGTCCTGTCGCGGATCCGGGAGCGCCTCGCCGCGGAGCGGCCGTTCAGTGGCCTGCGCATCGGCGCGTGCCTGCACGTCACGGCCGAGACCGCGAACCTCGCGATCGCACTGCGGGACGGCGGTGCGTCCGTCGCGCTGTGCGCGTCCAACCCGCTCTCGACGCAGGACGACGTCGCGGCGTCGCTCGTGGCGAACGAGCGCATCGCGGTGTTCGCGCGCAAGGGCGAGGACCGCGACACGTATTACTCGCACATCAACGCGGTCCTCGCGACGGCGCCGCAGATCACGATGGACGATGGCGCCGACCTCGTCACGGAGCTGCACACGAAGCGGCGCGAGCTCCTCGCGGACGTCCGCGGCGGGACCGAGGAGACGACCACGGGCGTGAACCGCCTCCGCGCGATGGCGAGCGAAGGCGTCCTCGCGTACCCGATCGTCGCCGTGAACGACGCGCTTACGAAGCACCTCTTCGACAACCGCTACGGCACGGGCCAGTCCGCGATCGACGGGATCATCCGGGCGACGAACCTCCTGATCGCGGGGAAGACCGCAGCGGTCGCCGGCTATGGCTGGGTCGGCCGCGGGATCGCGACGCGGCTCCGCGGCATGGGCGCGATCACGCTCGTCTGCGAGGTCGACCCGCTGCGCGCCCTCGAGGCCGCCATGGACGGCTTCGAGGTCGTCACCGTCGTCAATGCGGCCGCGCGCGCCGACCTCTTCGTCACGGCGACCGGCAACGTGAACGTCATCG
>DASWDY010000125.1:0-17666 GCA_036395035.1 Candidatus Limnocylindria bacterium | reverse complement strand
GACCCGCTCTGGGTCTGGGGCGCGCTGCCTGACGAGCGGACGCCGACCGTCGGGATCGTCGGAACGCGTCGGCTGACCGAGTACGGGAAGCGGATCGCCCACGAGATCTCGATGGCTCTGGCGCGTGCCGGCGCTGTGGTCGTCTCAGGGCTCGCTCAGGGGGTCGACTCCGTCGCCCACGCCGGCGCGCTCGATGCTGCCGGACGAACCATCGCCGTCCTCGGCGAAGGCCTCGCGTACTACGAGGAGCATGGCGCGGCACGCCGGCGACAGCTCGCGACGCGCATCCGGAAGCAGGGCGCGCTCGTCTCGGAGTGGCCCCTCGATCTACGCGGGACCGAATGGACGTATCCCCGGCGGAATCTGACGCTGGCGGCATGGAGCGATGCGCTCGTCGTGGTCGAGGCTCCGGAAGGATCCGGAGCGCTCATCACCGCGGACCTCATGTACGAGGACATCCACCGTCCGATCTTCATCGTTCCGGGTCCGCTCGGGGCGCCGACGTGGAACGGGTCGAACCGCTACATCGCCGAGGGAAGAGGGACGCTGCTCGCGAGCGCGAAGCAGGTCGCCGACCGCCTCGGGCTTGCGCTCCCGGACCCAAGCCAGCAGAGCGACGCTCGCAGCGACCGGCTCGTGGCGTTCCTGGCCGGGTCACCCGCGGACGTTGACACCATCGCCACCACGCTCGGTTTGAAGGCCGCCGAGGCGACGACGCTCATCGCCGAGCACGTCATCGCGGGCAGCGTGACGGCCCTTCCCGATGGACGCTTCGCCCGCGTTCACTAGGGCGGCTGCGTCGCGGCGACCCGCACGATCCGGTCGCCGCTCCCGTTGCTCGTCGTTACGTAGAGCGCGCCGTCGGGCCCGAGCACGGGCGACCGCAGTCGGCCGTACTTCCCGTTGAGGAGGATCTCGGCCGGCGTCACCTTCGTCCCCTGGACGACGTACCGGCGGAGGTCGGCCTCCTTCAGCTGCGCGATGAAGAGCGATCCCGACCACGTGCCCCACATCGTCCCGGTGACGAACGTCGCGCCCGAGTTCGCGATCGTCGCTGGCCCTGAGCTCCACACCGGGTCCTTGAACCGCTTCGAAGGGTCGGGCCCTTCGACGATCGGCCAGCCGTAGTTCGCGCCCTTCTCGAGCACGTTGATCTCGTCCTCGATGTCCTCGCCGTGCTCGACCTCGAACACGGCACCCGTGCCCTGCTGGAACGTGATCCCCTGCGGATTGCGGTGGCCATAGGACCAGATGGCGCTCGGCTCGCTGCGCCCCGGGAGCACGGGGTTGTCGGCGGGGATCGACCCATCGGTGTTCACGCGCAGGATCTTGCCGTTCAGTGATGTGACGTTCTGCGCGAGGCTCCCGATGGTGGACTCGCCCATGCTCACCCAGAGCTTGCGGTCGGGCCCGAAGCGCAGCGTGCAGCCGTCGTGCGCGACCGCGGCGCGCATGCCCGTCCGGATGACGAAGCCGTCGAGCGCGACCTCGTTCCCCGTCGCCTTCAGGCGCAAGACCTGGTTGCGCCACTCGCCCTGGTCGATGCGCGACGCGCACACGTAGAGCAGGCCGTTCGTCGCGAAGTCGGGATCGAGCGCGATGCCCATGAGCCCCGATTCGCCCTGCGCGCGCACGTCGGGCAGCGAGTAGTGGCCGATGCGGCGCGCGTTCGTCGCGCCGCTCTCGAAGATGAGCACGTTCCCGATCCGCTCCGTGACGAACATCCGCCCGTCCGGCGCGAACGCGAGATCCCACGGGATGCGCAGCCCTGTCTGCACGGGTGAGTCGGTGATCGCGGGGACCTTGGGGACGGGGGTCGGCGTCGGGCTCGGCGTCGGCGTCGCGGGCGGGCGCGCCGGGCTGGCGGTCGCCGCGCTCGTCCCTGCGGCGCTCGGCGGCGCGCTCGTCGCGACGGCGGCCGGCGACGCGCACGCGCCGACGATGAACGCGCTGAGCGCGAGCGCGACGCGCACGCTACTGGTAGGCGACGACGAGGAGACGCGTCGGGCCGCTGGCGAGGTCGATCACGTGCGCGATCGTAAGGTCCGCCGCGCCGATCACGGCGATCCCGAGCCGCTCGGACGCGAGGCCGACGTACAGCTCGTCGCCGTTCGGCGAGACGGCGACGTCCGCGGGACGCCCCGGGAGCGGCACGCGCCGGAGGATCTCGCGCTTCACGAGGTCGAGCGCGATGAGCCCGTCCGGCGTGCCGACGTAGAGCCGTCCCTCTCGGCGGTCGACCGCGAGCGCGCGCGCATCGGTCCCGATCGCGATCCGGTCGATGACGACCAGCTGCTCGGTGTCGACGACCTGGACCTCGCCCGTGCCGTCGACCGCGGCGTAGATCCGCGTCCCGGATCCGTTCATCGCCATGGCGGCGGGCGGCCCGCCGAGCGGGATGGTGTAGGGGACGTGTCCGCCGCGTGAGTACACGTTCCCCGTCTGTCCGGTCTGGATGTAGAGCATGTCGATGCCGTCGCGCGTGCCGACGAACATCTGGTTGTGCTTGTACGACGCGGCGATCGCCGTCGGCGCGCCGTCGTACGTGAACCGCACGCGGGTGCGCTCGGTCAGATCGATCGACTCCGCCGCCGCTGGGCCGATGACGAACGCGCTGCGCCCGTCCCGGTTGGCTGCGACCTGGTTCGCGTCGATCTCGACGGCCATCGGCTCGCCGACGGCCCCGGTGACGATGTCGACGCTCCGGAGCGTCCGGCCCTCGAGAGCGAAGACGGTGCGGCCGTCGGCGGCCATCGCGATCGCGGAGGCGCGCGCGCCGGTCGCCGTCGCGCTGGCGTCGCCGGGTGACGCGCTGACGAGCGACCCGCCTGCGAGCGCGGCGATGCGCACCTCGCGTCGCGCGACGGGTAGTGGCGGCTGGTAGTGGTCGATCGTCGTGCTCGTCTTCTTCTTCCATCCGTCGCGCTCGACGAAGGGGTACGCGTCGACGACCTGCCCGGCGCCGAGGATCGCGTACGGCCGATCGCCGATGAGGTCCTTGTCCGAATCGGTCCCGCGGTAGTCGCTCCAGAAGTTCCCTTCCTTCTTCACGGGGTCGTACCACTGGTTCAGCTCGTTGCTGTCGCTCACGTTCGGGCTGTTCCCGACGACGTTGTTGTGGAAGATGAGGTTGCCGCTCGCCTCGCTGAACCAGATGCCCCAGTTCACGTTCCCCTCGATCGTGTTGCCCACGATCCGGTTCCGCTGGCTCGCGTAGAGGTAGATCCCGTAGCCGCCGGGGCTGTTGTAGGTCTGGCGCACGAGGTCGTTCTGCTCGACGAGCGTGTCGTTCGCGTTCTGCAGGTGCAGCCCGTAGATGTTCTGCTCGGCCTTGCTGCGGCGGACCGTGTTGCCGTCCGAGTCGTGGATGTAGAACCCGAACCGGCTCTTCGCGGAGACGACGTCCTCGATGACGCTGCCGCTGACCTTGACGAAGTACACGCCGGTCGAGAAGTCGCTGATCCGGCCGTTGCGGAGCGTGATGCCCGCGCGCCCCTCGGCGCGCACGCCGACGCTGTCGAGCTGCGGCGACGGCCACGTCTGCGGCCCCATGCCGGGCCCCTTGAGGAGCTTGCCATTGAGGTCGATGGTGACGCCGTTCGCGACGACGACGAGCGCGTCGCCCGCGCACGTGAGATCGTTCGCGAGCGTGAAGCTCCGATCGATCTTCTGGCCGCACGTCGCGGTCTGCGGCACGGGCGTCGGCGTGGGGCTGGGGCTCGGCGACGGCGACGGCGCGGGTGTTGCTGGTGAGGCCGCCACGGAGGGCGCCGGGGTGGCGGTCGGCGCCACGGGGGACGGCTGGGCGACGCCGGCGGGCTGGCAAGCGGCCAGCGCGAGGACGAGCGGGATCGCCCGACGCATCGTCATCCGAGCCTACATACAAATGGAGTGGCCATGGGTTCCCTGAAGGACTACGTCGCCAAGCGCCGGTTCGCATCGACGCCCGAGCCGAGGGGCCGCGTCGAGAAGGCGCGCCGCGACCGCCTGTTCGTCATCCAGAAGCACCGCGCGACCGCGCTCCACTACGACTTCCGCCTCGAGGACGCGGGCGTGCTGCGCTCCTGGGCGGTGCCGAAGGGTCCGTCGCTCGACCCGGCCGAGAAGCGCCTCGCGATGCAGGTCGAGGATCACCCGCTCGACTACGCCACGTTCGAGGGCGTCATCCCCGAGGGCGAGTACGGCGGCGGGACCGTGATGGTCTGGGACATCGGCACGTGGGAGCCCGTCGAAGGCGACTTCGACAAGGCGATCCGCTTCGTCCTCCGCGGCAAGAAGCTGCACGGGGCGTGGCGCCTCGTTCGCACGGCCGGCCGGAAGTGGCTGCTCATCAAGTCACGCGACCGGTACGTCTCGACCGACGACATCGCGGCCACGAAGCCGCGGTCGGTGCTCTCGCGGCGGCTCATGGCGGGGATCGCGAAGGCGTCGGGAGGCAACGTCGAGAAGGCGGCGACCGCGGATCCGTGAGGATCCCGTTCGCGCCGATGCTCGCCACGCTCTCCGCCGACATGCCGAAGGGGAAGACGTGGGTCTACGAGGAGAAGTACGACGGGATCCGCACGGTCGCGGCGAAGCGCGAGGGGAGCGTGCGCCTCTGGTCGCGCACGCTGAAGGACCTCACGGGGGACTTCGCCGCGGTCACGCGCGCGCTCGACGAGCTGCGCATCCCTGACGCGATCCTCGACGGGGAGGTCGTCGTCTTCGACCGCGACGGCGTCTCGCGCTTCCAGCTCCTGCAGCGGCGCGGCATGGGCGGGACGCTCGCGTTCGCGATCTTCGACGTGCTCGAGCTCGACGGCCGATCGCTCCTGCGCCTCCCGCTGCGCGACCGTCGCGCCCTCCTCGACGAGATCGTCCCGCCGCGGCGCGGCGTACTGATGCGGTCGCGCAGGCTCGGCAAGCGCGACCCGCTCGCACAGGCGCGCGAGCGCGGGTGGGAGGGGATCATCGCGAAGGACGAGACCTCGCCGTACGAGCCGGGCAAGCGCACGCGGTCGTGGCTGAAGATCAAGGTGCGCCACGAGGCCGAGTTCGTCATCGGCGGCTTCACGCTGCCCGAGGGGAGCCGCGCCGCGTTCGGCTCGCTCGTCCTCGGCATGTACGACGGCGACGCCTTCCGCTACGTCGGACGCGTCGGCACGGGCTTCACGGCCGACACGCTCCGCGATCTCGCGGCGAAGATGCGGCCGCTCGTCACGGCAACGTCCCCGTTGACGCCGCCGCCGAAGGTGAAGGACGCGACGTGGGTCCGCCCGCAGCTCGTCGCCCAGATCGCGTATGCGGAGTGGACCGCCGACGGGAGGCTGCGCCAGCCCTCGTTCCTCGGCCTGCGCACGGACAAGGCCCCGCGCGACGTCAGATGGTCGGAGCGCGAGTGAAGGAGGAGCCGCAGCGCATCGCCGGCCGGCTCGAGGGCACGCTGCGCATCCCGGCCACCGAGTCGGCAGCCATCGTCGTCATCGCGCACCCGCTGCCGACGCACGGCGGCTCCATGCGGAACCCGCTCATGGCCTTCCTCGCGCGGAGCGCGGCGGAGCGCGGCTGGTACGCGCTGCGGTTCAACTTCCGCGGCGTCGGCGCGAGCGACGGCGAATGGAGCGGCGGGCGCGAGGAGCACGCGGACCTCGCGGACGCGGTCGAGCACGCGCGCGCCGTCGCGCGCGGGCTGCCCCTCGCGGTCATCGGCTTCAGCTTCGGTGCGCTCACGACGCTGCGCTGGATCGAGCGAGGCGGGCGGCCCGACGCCTACGTGCTGCTCGGCCTCCCGCTGCGGTCGGAGGCGAACGAGCCGCGCGCGGACCTGCCGCCGGTGCCCGCGGGGGCGTTCGTGGTGAACGGCGAGCACGACCAGTTCGGCACCGCGGCGGAGGTCGCGCGCGCACACCCGCAGGCGCGCGTCGTGGCGATCCCTGGCAGCGACCACTTCTTCACCGGCAAGCGCGAGGAGATGGCGCGCCTCGCGATGGAGCATCTCGCACTAGCATTGGCGATCCCATGACGACCGAAGCGACGCATCCGCGCATCGCCGCCGCTCCGCCCGGGTCCCCCCGGGAGGACAAGAAGACACGGAAGCGGATCCTGACGGGCGACCGCCCGACGGGGAAGCTCCATGTGGGCAACTACGTCGGCACGCTGCGGAACCGCGCGCGCCTGCAGGACAGCTACGACACGTTCCTGCTCGTCGCCGACCACCACATGCTGACCACGCGGCTCGACCGGCTCGAAGAGATCGAACGGAACATTCGCGACGACGTGCTGGACAACCTCTCGGTGGGTGTCGATCCCGCGAAGGTGACGTACTTCCTGCAATCCCTCATCCCGGAGATCCCGGAGCTGCATCTGTACTTCTCGATGCTGGTGACGGTCCCGCGCGCGCAGCGGATCCCCACGCTGAAGGAACAGATGCGCGACCACGAGCTCACGCAGCCGACGTATGGCCTCCTCGGCTATCCGATCCTCCAGGCCGCGGACATCCTCGTCGTCAAGGGCGACCTGGTGCCTGTCGGCAAGGACCAGGAGTCGCACGTCGAGCTGACACGGGAGATCGCGCGCCGGTTCAACGACACGTTCGCGCCGGTCTTTCCCATCCCGGAGTCCATGGTCCAGCCGCTCCTACCGGGGACCGACGGCCGGGAGAAGATGGGGAAGAGCCTCGGCAACGCGATCATGCTGGCGGACGACTCCGCGACGGTGAAGACGAAGGTCATGGGCATGTACACCGATCCGAACCGGATCCGCGCCACGGACCCGGGACGCGTCGAGGGGAATCCCGTGTTCACGTATCACGACGCGTTCAACGCCGACACCGCCGAGGTCGAGGATCTCAAGGAGCGCTACCGCGCCGGCCGGGTGGGCGACATCGAGGTGAAGCACCGCCTCATCGCTGCGCTCGAACGGTTCCTCGAGCCCATCCGCGAGAGACGCGCGGAGTACGAGCGGCGGCCGGCGATCGTCGATGAGATCCTCCACGATGGGAGTGAGCGCGCACGGGGCGAGGCTCAGCGAACGCTCCACGAGGTGCGGGCGGCGATGCGCCTCGATTACTTCGGCCGCTAGGGCGGATCTGCCCCGCCTCTATGCGCTCATCCTCTCCGGCGGGGCGGGCACCCGGCTGTGGCCGCGCTCGCGCCGCGCCACACCGAAGCAGTTCCTCGACCTCATCGGATCCCGCACGCTGCTGCAGGACACGGTCGAGCGCATCAAGGAGACGATCCCCTCCGAGCGGGTCTTCGTCGTCGCGCCGCCCGAGCACCGCGCGCTGATCCAGGAGCAGCTGCCGGACCTCCCGACCGATCACGTCGTCGTCGAGCCGTACCCGCGCGGGAACGCCGCCGCGGTCGGTCTCGCGATGGCATCGCTCCACGCGTTCGACCCCGAGGCGGTCGTCGCCGTCCTTCCCTCGGACCACCTCATCGAGCGGCGCGAGCGCTTCCGCGGCGTGCTCATCGCGGCGACCGCCGCGGCCGAGGCCGGTCACATCGTGACCCTCGGGATCACGCCGACGTCGGCCGACACGGGCTACGGCTACATCAAGGCGGGCGAGCGGCTGGCGATCCAGGCGCCGGCCGAGGTGTTCGCGGTCGAGCGCTTCATCGAGAAGCCGAAGCGCGACGCGGCGGAGAAGATGGTGGCCGACGGCGGCCACTACTGGAACGCGGGCATGTTCGTGTGGCGCGCGGCGACGGTGCTCGACGCCTACCGCGAGCACCTCCCGCGGACCGCGCGCGCGATCGACGCCCTCGAGGACGCCCACGGCACCGAGCGCTACGAGGCGGTGCTGAGCGAGGTCTGGGAAGAGACGGAGCGCACGACGATCGACTACGGGATCGCCGAGAAGGCGAAGGACGTGGCGGTCGTGCCCGCGGACATCGGCTGGCACGACATCGGGACGTGGCAGCGGCTCGCCGAGGTCGTGGCCGGGAGCCAGAACTGGTCACCCGACGACCACGTCGCGATCGACGCGAGTGGTGTCTACGCGTGGGCGCCGGGGAAGCTCGTCGCCCTGGTCGGTGTGCACGATCTTATCGTCGTGGACACCGGCGATGCCCTCCTCGTCGCGGCCAAGGACAGGAGCGAAGAGGTCAAGGCGGTGGTCGACCGGTTGCGCCAGGACGGGCGGGAGGATCTCGAATAAGGCCGGAATTCGGCCATATTCGACGCATCGCGTATCTTGGAAAAAGGGAGGGCGCCCGGAAGGGCGCCTTTGGCTTGTCTAGGAAGGAGTTGGGCTTGGCGAAGAAGGCGGCAGCGGGCAAGGGCGACCTCGTGGTCGTCGAGAGCCCGAGCAAGGCGCGGACGCTCGAACGGATGCTCGGCCCCGGGTACGTGGTCGAGGCGTCCTACGGGCATATCCGCGACCTGCCGAAGTCCAAGCTGGGCATCGACCTCAAGACCTTCGAGCCCGACTACGTCGTGCCCGACGACTCCGAGAAGGTCGCGCGCCAGCTGCGGAAAGAGGCCAAGGCCGCCGCGCACATCTGGCTCGCGACGGACCTCGACCGCGAGGGCGAGGCCATCGCGTGGCACGTCGCCGACGTCATCGCCGCCCCGAAGGGGAAGCTCCGCCGCGTCACGTTCCACGAGATCACACCGGCGGCGATCGCGGAGGCGTTCAAGAAGCCGCGCGACATCGACATGGACCTCGTGAACGCGCAGCAGGCGCGCCGCGTCGTCGACCGCCTCGTCGGCTACAAGCTGTCGCCGCTCCTCTGGAAGAAGATCCGCTACGGGCTCTCCGCGGGCCGCGTCCAGTCCGTCGCGCTGCGGCTCGTCGTCGACCGCGAGCGCGAGATCCAGGCGTTCACCGCCGAGGAGTACTGGACGCTCGACGCGCTCCTCGCGAACCACGCCGGCGACGTCTTCACGGCGGAGGTCGCGAGCCACAAGGGCCACAAGCTCCACGTCAAGGACGAGGCCGAGGCGAACAGGCATCGCGCTGCGCTCGCCGACGCGGTCTACCGCGTCGCGAAGATCGAGAAGCGCGAGAGCGCGCGCAACGCCGCCGCGCCGTTCACCACGTCCACGCTGCAGCAGGAGGCCTCGCGCAAGCTCGGGTTCTCGCTGAAGAAGACGATGGTGGTCGCGCAGCAGCTGTACGAGGAAGGCCGCATCACGTACATGCGAACGGACTCCCTGCACCTCGCGGAGACCGCGCTGCGGCAGGCCCACGACGTCCTCGCGAAGGAGTTCGGCGCGCCGTACGCGCTCGACAGGCCGCGGCACTACCGCACCAAGTCGAAGGGAGCGCAGGAGGCTCACGAAGCCATCCGCCCGACGGACCTGTCGGCGGCGCCGCAGGCGCTGCGCAGGCACCTGAAGCCGGATCAGGCCAAGCTGTATTCGCTCATCTGGCAGCGAACGCTCGCGTCGCAGATGCCGGCGGCACGCTACGAGGGGACGCGCCTCGACGTCGAGGCCGACGGCTACGTCCTTCGCGCGACCGGCCGCCGCCTGCTCTTCGACGGCTACCTCCGCGTGTACCAGGAGGGCCTCACGCGGCCGAAGGGCCGCGTGATAGAGCAAGCCGAGGACGAGCGCGAGGTCGCGGCGCTGCCGGAGGTCGTGGAGGGCGAGGAGCTGAAGCTGCTCGGCCTCGACGCGACGCAGCACTTCACGCAGCCGCCGCCGCGGTTCACGGAGGCGTCGCTCGTGAAGACGCTCGAGGAGCACGGCATCGGCCGTCCGTCGACGTACGCGCCGACGATCTCGACGCTGCTCGACCGCAAGTACGTGCGCCGCGAGCAGCGCGCGCTCGTCCCGGAGGACGTCGCCTTCACGGTCATCGACTTCCTGAAAGAGCACTTCGCCGACATCGTCGACACGGGCTTCACGGCGCGCATCGAGGAGGACCTCGACAAGATCGCGCGCGGCGAGACCGAATGGGTGCCGATCGTGAGGGAGTTCTTCGAGCCGTTCATCGTGCGCGTCAACGAGAAGACCGAGAGCGTCAAGCGGTCGGACGTCATCGAGCAGCCGACGGACAAGACGTGCCCGAAGTGCGGGCGCCCCGTCATCATCAAGCTCGGCCGCTACGGACGGTTCTACTCGTGCACCGGATTCGTGCGCGGGAAGAAGGGTCAGCCGCTGCCGCCCGGGTCCTGCGACTACTCGGCGCCGCTCGAGGGCGAGCAGGGTCCGCAGCTCGAGGTCATCGAGGGCGAGATCTGCCCCGAATGCGGCAAGCCGCTCGTGCGCCGGCGCGGCCGCTTCGGTCCGTTCATCGGGTGCAGCGGCTATCCCGATTGCAAGTACATCAAGAAGACGCAGCAGAAGACCGGCGTGACGTGCCCGCAGTGCGGGCAGGGCGAGCTCGTGCGACGCAAAGGCCGCGGCCGCTCCTTCTTCTTCGGGTGCGAGCGCTATCCCGAGTGCACCTTCACCGCGCGCGAGCTCCCGGCGAAGCCCGCGGAGCCGGTCGAGGCGGCGACGGCCTGACGGACGCCCGTCTCGCGACCGCCGACGAAGAGGCGCGCTGGGACGACCTCGTCCTGGCGACGAACAGAGCGCACATCCTGCAAACGAGGCCGTGGGCGGACGCGAAGGCGCTCACCGGCTGGCGCGCCGAGCGGTACGTGCTCGACGACGGCGGCATCGCGCAGGTCCTGCTGAAGCCGCTGCGCTTCGGGCTCACGATGGCCTACGCCCCGCGCGGGCCGCTCGCCGTCGGCGCGCTCGGCGACGCGATCGCCGCGCTGCGGCGCGCGCTCGCCCGCCACCGCTGCGTGGCGCTCCTGTGCGATCCCGAGGTGCCCGACTCGGACGACCTCATGCGCGCGGTCGCGCGCAGTGGCGCGCGCCGCTCGCCCGTGTTCGTGCAGCCGCGCCGCACGCTCCTCCTCGACCCCGAGATCGACCCCGACCTCCTCCTGAAGGCGATGCGCAAGAAGACGCGCCAGTACATCCACAAAGCCGAGCGCGCGGGCGTCGTGACCGAGGAGACCGACGACCTCGAGCGCTTCCACCGCGTGCTGCGCATCGTGGGTGAGCGCGACCGCTTCGCCGTGCATTCGGTCGAGTACCTCGAGCGGCTGCGCGCGGGGTTCGGCGAGCGCCTGCACGTGCTCATGGCGCGGATCGACGGCGAGGACGTCGGAGCGCTCATGCTCGTGCGGATGGCCGAGCGCGCCTGGGAGCTGTACGGCGGCTGGAGCGGGACGCACGCCGAGGAGCGTCCGTTCTATCTGCTGAAGTGGCGCGCCATCCAGCGCATGCGCCAGCTCGGCGTCGCCCGCTACGACATGTGGGGGTTGGCGGAGACCGACGCCCCGGCCGACCCGATGGCCGGCGTAACGGAGTTCAAGCTCGGGTTCGGCGGCGACGTCGTGACGTGGATCGGCGCGCTCGAGGTCCCGGTGCGGCGCTGGCTGTTCCCGGTCTGGCAGCTCGCCGGCCGGCGCCGCCTCGCGCGCGCCGCCGCATGACCGCACCCGACGGCTGGGACGAGGCCGCCGCGCGATCACAAGACGGGCACGTGCTGCAGTCGAGCGCCTGGGCGCGGATCCGCGAGGCCCAGGGGTGGCGCGCGGAATATCTCCGCATCGGCGATCCGCTCCCCGTCGCGCTCGTCCTGTGGCGCGACGTCCCGGTGTTCGGCCGGGTGGCGTACGTGCCGCGCGGGCCGATCGTCGCGCGCGGCGACCGCGACGGCCTCGCGCACGCGCTCGAAGCGCTCGCGGAGCTCGCGCGCGAGCGCCGGGCCGTCCTGCTGAAGGTCGACCCCGAGCTCACGCCCGACGAGGCCGGACCCGTCCTCGAGCATGCGGGGTACGCGCGGGGCCCCGAGGTGCAGCCGGTCGTCGCGACGCTCGTCATGGACCTCGCACCGGAGCCCGACGCGATCATGGCCGCGCTCGAGAAGGACACGCGCTGGAGCGTGCGTCAGGCGGCGAAGCGCGGCGTCGAGATCCGCGCCGCCACCGACGACGCGGCGCTGGGCTCCTTCTATGACCTCTATCGCGAGACGGGTGGGCGCGCGGGATTCATCCTGCGGACGTTCGACTACTACCGGCTGGTGTGGCGCACGCTCATCGACGCGCGCCTCGCGACGCTCCGGCTCGCGTACGTCGGCGAGCGACCTGTCGCGGGAGCGATGACCTGGCGGTGCGGCGACCGCGAGCTCTACATGTACGGCGCGAGCAGCGAGGAAGGAAGGAAGTGCTACGCGTCGTACGGGCTCCAGTGGGAGTGCATCGCCGGCGCGCGCGCGAGCGGCGCCATACGCTACGACCTCGGCGGGATCCCGCGCGATCCGACGCGCACGGACGATCCCATGTACGGGCCGTACCTCTTCAAAAAGGGCTTCGGGGGGACGATGCGAACGTACGTCGGCGCGCACGACACCGCGCCCAGCGCGCTGCGATACCGCGCGTTCGTCCTCGCCGAGCCGCTGTACACGCGCGCGCTGCAAGTCGTGGGGCGCCGAGCGCCTGCGGCTCTTTCGAACAGATGAGGCTCGGCCCGCTGCTCGCCGCGGCGGGCGCGACGGCGCCGGCCGACGCGGAGCACGTCGACGTCCGCCACATCGCGTACGACTCGCGGCGCGTGTCCGAGGCATCGCTGTTCGTCGCCGTCAAGGGCTTCCACCGCGACGGGCACGACCACGCCGCGGATGCGGTGGCGCGCGGCGCGATCGCGGTCGTGAGCGAGCGGCCGCTCGAGGTCGCCGCCCCGGTCGCCCTGGTCCCGGACACCCGGGCGGCGCTCGCGGATCTCGCGGCCGAGTTCTACGACCATCCGACGCGGCGCCTGAAGATCGTCGGCGTGACCGGGACGGACGGGAAGACGACGACCGTGCACCTCGTGTCCGACGTGCTCGAGGCGGCGGGGGAGCGCACCGGATTCGCGACGACCGTCGACTTCAAGGTCCTCGACCACGTGTGGCCGAACGAGACGCGCCAGACGACGCAGGAAGCGGTCGAGGTGCAGGAGTTCTTCGCCGAGCTCGCCGTCGCCGGCGCGACGTGGGGCATCCTCGAAGCGACTAGTCACGCGCTCGGGCTCAAGAAGCTGCGCGGCTGCGAGGTCGATGTCGCGGTCTTCACGAACCTCTCGCCCGAGCACCTCGATCTCCACGGCACGGTGCAGAGCTATCTCGAGGCGAAGGCGATCCTCTTCGAGGAGCTGCTGCGCGGATCGGACAAGGGCGTCGCGAAGACGGCCGTCCTGAACGCCGACGATCCGCGCCACACGTACCTCGCGACGCGCGCGCAGCCCGCGCGCGTCGTGACGTACGGCATCGACGCGCTCGCGGACGTGCAGGCCGAGGTCCTCGCGGCGGACGCGTCGGGGAGCCGGTTCACCATCGAGGCCTTCGGCGCCCGCACGGAGCTCGACCTGCCGCTCGTCGGCCGCTTCAACGTCCACAACGCCCTCGCGGCGTGCGCCGCCGGGATCGCCGCCGGTGCCACGCTCGAGCAGGCGCGCACCGCGCTCGCCCGCGCGAAGCCGGTCGCGGGACGCATGGAGCGCGTGGCCGGCGACCAGCCGTTCAGCGTCATCGTCGACTACGCGCACACGCCCGCGTCGCTCGAGAAGGTCCTCTCGCTGCTGCGGCCGCTCACCGAGGGCCGGCTCATCGCCGTCTTCGGGAGCGCCGGGGAGCGCGACCGCGAGAAGCGGCCGAAGATGGCCGAGGTCGCCGCGCGTCTCGCGGACCTGTTCGTGATCACGCAGGAGGATCCGCGCCTCGAGGACCCGAGCGGCATCCTGCGCGAGATCGAGGCCGGCGCGACCGCCGCGGGCAAGCGCCGCGGCGCCGACTACCTCGTCGTCGAGGACCGCGCCGAGGCCATCGCCGCGGCGATCGATCGCGCGCGACCCGGCGACACCGTCGTGCTGTGCGGCAAGGGGCACGAGGCCTCGATCATCGTCGGTGAGGAGAAGCTGCCGTGGGACGAGGTCGGTGCCGCCCGCGACGCGCTCCGCGCCCGCGGATTCGCCGCATGAGCCGCCGCGTCCGTCCGTCGACCGTCGCCACGCGGCGGCAGACGCAGGCGCTCGCCGAGCGCGTGCCCGACGTCGTCGCCACGCTCCGCGCGGCGGTGCCCGCGCCGGCGACGCCGCATGGCGCACCGGCGCTCGTCCTGATGATGGGATTCCCCGGCGTCGGGAAGTCGCACTGTGCGCGCCTCCTCGCCGAGCACCTCGGCGCCGCGCACGTCGCGAGCGATCACCTGCGCGGGCAGCTGTTCGTCGCGGCGTCGTACGCGCCGGAGGAGAACGCGGCGGTGTTCCGGATCGTCGATGGCCTCGTCGAGCGTCTCCTGGGCGAGGGCCATCGCGTCATCGTCGACGCGACGCACCTGCGGCGCGGGGCGCGCGAGAGCATGGCCGGGCTCGCACGGCGGCGCGGCGTGCCGCTCACGCACGTGCTCGTGGTCGCGGACCAGGCGGAGACGCTCGCGCGGCTCGCCGCGCGGCGGCGCGCGCGCGCTGCCGACGATCGCTCGGACGCCGACGAGCGCGTCTACGCGGCGATGCGCGAGCGCGGGTTCGAGGAGCCGGAGGAGCCGTACCTCACGATCCGGAACGGCCCGGGTCTGGCGCAGGAGATCGAGCGCGTCGCGGGCGAGCTGGGGGCGGGATGGTCCGCCGCGACCTGATCTTCGGCGCCCTCGCCATCGCGCTCGTCGCGCTCTATACGTGGGGCGTCTCGCAGGCCGCGCCCGTCGTCGGCCCGGCCGCGTCGTCCCCGACACCGACGCCTACCCGACCCGTGGAGCGCACGGGCGCGCCGCGCGTCCCCGGGACGATCGCGTTCACGCTGCGCGGCGACGTGTACGTCCTGCGCGACGGCCGCTACGCGCCGCTGACGTCGGAGGGCCGCAACGCGCAGCCCGCGCTCACGACGGACGGGCAGACCCTCTACTTCACGCGCCGCGAGGAGATCGACGGCAAGCGCGTGAGCGACGGCGCGCTCGTGAACGCACGTCTCGGGTTCGCGTCGGTCGTACGCAAGCCCGCGGGCGGCGGTGCCGAGGAGATCGTGCTGAACGGCCTCCGCCAGCGCAGCGCAAGCGGGCAGCACCAGGTGTCGTGGTACCTCGGACCGGCGATCTCATCGGACGGCCGCCGCCTCGCCGTGCTCGAGGACGACGGCGACGGCGCGGCGGACCTCGAGGTCATCACGTTCGCCGCTACGACCACGGCGACGGGCTCGCCGCGCGCGACGGCGCGGCCGACGACCGCGGCGCTGTCACAGGGCGGCGACCTCGCCGATCCGGCGTGGTCGCCCGACGGGAGGACGATCGCGACGACGTCGTACAACACGGACGTCCCCGGGATCCTGCTCTGGACGGCGGACCGCGTCGGCGTCGCCACGCGGCTCGCGGGGCTGCCGGAGGGCGAGCCCTACCGCCCGTCGTATTCCCCCGATGGGAAGTGGATCCTGTACACGCTGCGGCACGGGAACAAGAACGACGTCCACGCGTACGAGCTCGCGACGAAGCGCGACGTCGCGCTCACGGACGACGGCAAGAGCTGGTCGGGCGTGCTCTCGCCTGACGGCGCGTGGGTCGCGTTCCTGCGCGAGCGGGGCGGGACGATCGATCTCTACGCGATGGCGCTCGACGACGCGCTCGGGACCGGGAAGCCGAAGGAGGCGGTGAAGCTCACGCGCGGCGAGGGGATCGACGGGTCGAGCCGCCCCTCCTGGTCGCGCTGAGCTACGGCGCCCGCGTCGGCGAGGGCAGCGGCCGCGCCGTCGCGGCGGCCTCACGGTCGAGATCGATGGCCATGATGCGCGCCGCCTCGATGAGCGGGTCGTACGCCCTGGGGTCGATCCGGTCGAGGCCGTCGATGCCGTACAGCGCCTTCAGCGCCGTCTTCCCCTCGTCCGTCTTGGACTGGTCGATGAGCGCCTTCGCGATCTGGTCCCTGACGTCCGCGGGCAGCGTCTTGCGCACCGAGACGCCGTCATTCGGGACGGGCCCGACCGTGGCGACGCGCGCGGTCCGCTGCTTCACGTCCGGGAACGTCCGCTCGACGCGGTCGCGCGCGTCGACGACGGACACGGCCGCGTCGACCTGCCCCTGGTACACGGCGAGCACTGCCTTCTCGTCGTCGCTGACGTAGACCGTCTGGGAGAAGAAGGTCTTCGGGTCCTCTCCGATGTCCTTCTTGATCTGCGCCATGAACGAGAGCGCTGACGGCGCCGCCGGACGGTCGGCGAGCGCGACCTTCTTGCCCTTCAGGTCCTTCAGCGAAGAGATGCCAGCGCCGGTTCGCGCGAGGACCTGCAGGGGATAGGTCACGCTCGCGCGTGCGGCGATCGGGTCGTCGCGCAAGGAGCCGAGCAGCGGGTCGGAGCAGTTCTTCGACTGCGCCGTCACCGCGGCGAGCGGGCTCAGCCACGCGACGTCGAGCTGGCCGCTGCAGAGACCCTCGATCGTGTCGGCGTAGCTCGTGGGGACCTTCACGTCCCACCGCAGACCGGTCGCCTTCTCGATCCCCGCCGTGATCGCCTTGAGGCTCGCGGTGACGCGCGCGGCGTCGCGCGAGGGCAGCGACGCCATGACGAGCGGCCGGTCCGCGGAGCCGACGCGCGCCGTGGGCTGCGGCGTCGGCGATGCCTGCACCGCGCCGGGCGGCGCGGTCGACGCCGACGGCTGGACGAGATCGCATCCGGCCGACGCCAGGGCGAAGAGCGCGAGCGCGATCCGCGCGAGCGCGCGCCGGATCATGCCAGCCGCTTGCGGATCTGCGCGGACAGGAAGTCCATCGTCGCGACGGTGACGATGATCAGGAACACGATGAGACCAGCCTTCTCGTACTGCAGCAGCTGCGTCGACTGGAACAGCATCTGGCCGATGCCCCCGCCGCCGACGAAGCCGAGGATCGGCGCGAGCCGGACGTTCGCGTCGAGGCGGTAGATCGAGAACGAGATGAACGGATTGACGATCTGCGGCAGCACCGCCGTCCACACCACCTGCAGGCGGCTCGCACCCGTGGCCGTGATCGCCTCGCCCGGTCCGGGGTCGATCCCCTCGACCGCCTCCGAGTACAGCTTGCCGAGGACGCCGATGTTGTGGAACGCCAGCCCGAACACCCCGGCGGCGCTGCCCAGGCCGAAGAAGATCGTCATGATGATCACGACGATCAGCACGTCGATCGACCGGATGATCGTGAAGATGACGCGGACGATCGCGTAGACCGCCGACGTGACCGGGTTCCCGGTCATGATGTTCCGCGCGCCGAGGAACGCGAGGGGCAGGGCGATGACGATGGAGATCGCGGTCGCGACGATCCCGAGGAAGATCGTGACGATCATCAGCCCGCCGGCGGTGTCCCAGAACGTCTCGAACTCGTTCTGCGGCGAGAGGATCGAGAAGTCGAAGCGCAGGAGCCGGAGGACCTGCTTCAGGCCGTATTCGGGGTTCGAGCGTGAGACGTCGATCCCGAGCAGCTGCACGCCGACGTAGAGCACGGCGAGGACGGCCGCGAGGGTGCCCCACTTCCGCCAGTCCGTGAGCGGCCCGCGCCGCAGCTCCGCCGGCACCGGCAGGCCGCGGGCGGTGAAGTACTCCGCCATCAGTGGCTCTCGGCCTCGGGGACGATCTCGGCCGTGTCGCGCCGCTCCTCGGCGGTCCGGCCGACGCCGATCTCGACCTCGACGGCGTCCTCGCCGTAGATGTCCTTGAACCGGCGCTCGTCGATCTCCGCGGGCA
>DASWDY010000124.1:0-25348 GCA_036395035.1 Candidatus Limnocylindria bacterium | reverse complement strand
GCGGACGTCGACAAGGCGATCGAGGCAGGCCGGAACGGGCCTGACTGCAGCCAGGAAGCGCGCAAGGTCGCGTATCAGAAGGTGAACCAGCAGCTGAACGAGGACGTGCCGTACACGTTCCTCTACACGGGCGACTCGCTCGTGTTCTTCAACAAGTCGGTCCGCGGGATCGACCCGAAGGTCTACAGCACCGCTTCCGGTTGGAACATCGAGAAGTGGTGGGTCAAGCGGTAGCTCAGCGCTGACGACGGACATGTGCGGGCGGGGACGCTGTCCCCGCCCGCACCGCGTCTAGGACGACGACCGAGGAGCACGAGTGGGGCGCTTCATCGCGAGACGGCTGCTGCAGGCGATCCCGACGGTGTTCGGGATCATGCTCATCTCGTTCATCCTGCTCCGGATCTCGCCGGCCGACCCCGTCAAGCTCATGCTCCCCTCGGACGCCGAGATCACCGAGGAGGACAAGGACCGGCTCCGGACCTCGCTCGGCCTGAACAAGCCGCTCCCCGTCCAGTTCTTCGACTTCGTCGTCCAGTCGGCGACGCTCGATTTCGGGAAGTCCTTCTACTACAACCGGCCCGCGCGCGAGATGATCTTCGAGCGCATCCCGAACAGCATCCAGCCGGTACTGCTCGGGCTCCTCGTCGGCGTCGTGGTCGGGATCCCGCTCGGCTTCGTGGCCGCGCTGAATCGTGGTCGGCGGCCGGACCATGCGATCCGCGTGTCGAGCGTCCTGCTGAACTCGACGCCGGACTTCTTCCTCGGCTTGCTCTTCATCCTCTTCCTGGCGATCCAGTTCAAGTGGTTCCCGATCGGGAGCATGAACGTCGTCGGCGTCGACTGCGTCTTCTGCTGGGATCGCGCCTGGCATCTCATCGGACCGGTGCTCCTCTACGCGAACGGCAGCATCGCGTTCTATCCGCGCCTCATCCGCACCGAGGTCCTCGAGGTGCTCGGCCAGGATTTCGTGCGCACCGCCCGCGCGAAGGGCCTGCAGGAGCGCGTCGTGATGAGCGGCCACGTGCTGCGGAACGCCCTCATCCCCGTCGTGACGAACTTCGGCGCGATCCTCACGATCGTGTTCGCGGGCAACGTCATCGTGGAGCGCGTCTTCAACTGGCCCGGTCTCGGGCGTCTCTTCTTCGACTCGCTCATCCAGAAGGACTATCCGATCATCCAGGCGACCCTCGTGATGAGCGCCGGCCTGCTCCTGATCTCCTACATCATGCGCGACATCACCTACGCGCTCATCGATCCGCGGATCAAAGTGAGATGAGCGACTAGTGGCGTCACCCGCGGTCGCCGTCGAGGCGACGGTCCGGCTCGGCGAAGAGCGGCGCGCGAGCGCCAGCTTCTGGTCGGATGCGTGGTGGCGCATCCGCCATGATCCGACGACGATGGCGGCGATCGCCATCCTCCTCGTCATGGTCGTGCTCGCGGTCTCGGCGGACGTGCTCGCGGACAACTTCTTCAACTGGAGCTTCAGCCGGCAGGACCTCACGCAGTCGTACCGGAAGCCGACGCTGGACGATCCCGCGTTCTGGATGGGCGCCGACAACCTCGGGCGCTCCCAGATCGTGCGGCTCCTCTACGGCGCGCGCGTCTCGCTCTTCGTCGGGTTCTTCGGGATGGCGGTGACGATGACGCTCGGCGTCGTGATGGGGGTGACCGCCGGCTACTTCCGCGGGAAGTGGGACGACTTCGTCGTCTGGCTCGTGAGCACGCTGAACAGCATCCCGCTCTTCTTCCTCTTCCTGATCATCGGCTTCATGTTCCGCTTGAACGCGGTCGTCCTGCCGCTCTTCCTCGGCGCGTTCGGCTGGTTCTCGATCTGCAACTTCGCGCGCGGCCAGACCTTCGCGCTGCGCGAGCGCGACTACGTCACCGCCGCGCGCACCATCGGCGCCTCGAACGTGCGGATCATGTCCCGGCACATCTTCCCGAACGTGATCCCGCTCCTCATCGTGCTGGCCATGCTCGACGTCGGCGGGCTCATCCTCACCGAGTCCGCGCTCTCGTTCCTCGGGTTCGGGATCCAGCCGCCGCAGCCGTCGTGGGGGAACATGCTGAGCGACGCGCCGAACTTCTACTTCCGCGGGTCACACCTCATCTACTTCCCGGGGATCCTCATCAGCCTCACGGTGCTGTGCACGTACCTCATCGGGGACGGGCTGCGTGACGCCCTCGACCCGCGCCTGCGCGGGTCCTTCAGCGCCGGAGGGGCCGCGCGCCGGGGTCGCTAGGCGACCTCGCGGCGGATGGAGGCGATCGCGCCCGCGACCGTCAGCACGCCGAACACGGCAAGCACGAGGAGATCGCGGACGATGAGCGGATCGTCCAGCGGGAAGCCACGGATCATGACCGAGCGCAGCGCCTCGTTCGCATAGGTGAGCGGGAGCACGGCGGAGAAGGGACGCAGCACCTCCGGCAGCTGATCGACCGGGACGAGCAATCCCGAGAGGAAGACCTGCGGCAGCAGGACGATGGGGATGAACTGGACGGCCTGCAGCTCGTTGCGCGCGAACGCGGAGATGAAGAGGCCGAGCGAGACGGAGACGATGACGAGCAGCGCCTCGATGAGGAAGATCGTCCCGATGTTGCCGGTGTACTTCACGCGCAGGACGAGGACGGTGAACCCGATGATCACGACCGCCTGGATCAGCGCGAAGAACGAGAACCCGGCGAGATAGCCGAGGACGAGCTCACCCCGCAGGAGCGGCGTCGCCATGAGCCGCTCGAGCGTCCCGCTCGTGCGCTCGCGGAGGAACGAGACCGCCGACAGCAGGAACGTGAAGAAGAACGCGAACAGCGAGACGAGGAGCGGCGCCAGGTGGTCGAGGAGCGTGTAGTCGGGTCCGCCGTGGAGGTACTCGATCTGCAGCGGCGGTGCCGCGCCCGCGCCGCCGAGCGCGCCGCCGGCCGCGCTGATGATCCCCTTCTGGATCGCGCCGAGCACGGAGCCCGACCGGAGCGCGTCCGATCCCTCGAGCGTGATGACGATCTCCGTGCGCACCACGCCGACCCGGCCCGAGACGACGGCGTCCGCCTTGGCGTCGCGCAGCTGCCGCATCGCGCCCTCGGGCGTATCGGTCGTGATGTCGAGCGTGTCCACGCGGCGCAGCGCGTCGATCACCTGCGCCGGCAGGCGGCCGTCCGTGGCGACGATGACCTTCGTCCGCTGGCTCGTGTTCGAGCCCCACAGCGCTCCGACGAGCGACAGCACGAGGATGGGCGCGACGATGAGCAGCCCGAGCGACCGGCGGTCGTGCCGGAACTGCTGAGCGATGCGCTGCGCGACGGCGCGCACGCGTCGCGGGCTCACGTGCGCAGCCTCTCTGAGGCAGCGGCTGCGCCGCCGCCTTGAGCCGCAGGCGCTGAGAGCGCGAGGAACGCCGATTCGAGGTCGGGCGTGCCCGCGCGCGCGACGAGCTCGGTGGCCGAACCCTCCGCGAGCACGCGCCCCTCGCGTATGAGCCCGAGCCGGTCGCAGCGTGCGGCTTCGTCCATGACGTGGCTCGAGACCAGGATCGTCACTCCGCGCTCCGTGAGCGACCGGAAGTGCTGCCAGAACTCGCGGCGGAGCGCGGGGTCCACCCCCACCGTCGGCTCGTCGAGCAGGAGGAGCCGCGGGTCGTGCAGGAGCGCCGCGGCGAGCGAGAGGCGCTGGCGCATCCCGCCCGACAGCGTTCCCACGATGGAGCGGCGGCGGTCGAGGAGGTCGATCGTCCGCAGCGCCTCCTCGATGTGGCGGTCCGCGTCACGGAGGCCGACGAGCGCGCCGAAGAAGCGCAGGTTCTCGTCCACGGAGAGCTCCGGGTAGAGCGCGGCGGTCTGCGTCATGTAGCCGATCCGGCCGCGCGAGATGGCGGCGCGTGGCGCCTCGCCGAGCACGCTCAGCGTCCCGGCGTCGGGGCGGACGAGCCCGGCGACGCAGCGGATGAAGGTCGTCTTCCCGGAGCCGTTCGGGCCGAGCAGGCCATAGATCTCGCCGCTCCGAACGGTCAGCGTCAGCCCGCGCAGGGCCTCGACGCGGCCGAATCGCTTCGCGACGTCGCGGGCGTCGAGCGCCGGTGTGCCGCCGGTCACGGGCGGATGCTCCCACACAGGCGCAGAGGGAGGGCTCCGCCCGACCGAAGGGTCGGAAAGTTGGCATGGCGGTTGCTCAGAGGGCAGGCGTGATGCCGTTCGTTGCTGGTCTCATCATCGGTCTCGCGCTCGGTCTGATCGTCATCGGCTTCCTCGCGGTCGCCGCCTACGAGCGCGGCGTCGACGAGGCCATCGGCCGGCGGAAGTACTGGCGCGCCGAGCTCGTCGCGCGCCGTACCGCGGCGGCCAGGACCCTCGCCGGCGTCCCGGAGCGGAAAGCGTCGTAGCGCGCTAGCCAGCCGGCCACCGACGGTGCGCCAGCCGACGATCGGAGCGTTCTCCAGAAGGCTCGACAGACCGCCAGGCCCATCGCAATATGCCCGCCTGCGCGTTACTCCCTCGAGATCTGCGGCTTCTGGAGGAAAGAATGGCGTTCCTGCGGCGTATCGCTGCCCTGACGGGCATCCTCTCGCTCGCGTTCGCTGCGGCTGCGGTCATGCCGGCGGACGCGAACCACTCATGGGGCAAGTACCACTGGGCGCGGACGGCCAACCCGTTCACGCTGCAGCTCGGCGACAACATGGACACGTCGTGGGATAGCTATCTCGCGACCGCGTCGGCGGACTGGAGCACGGCAGGACCGTTCGACTTCGGGAACGGCAGCACCGGCGACGCCTCGAACAACCCGCTGCGCACCCAGATCGTCACCGGCAGCACGACCGGCACGGACTGCAAGCCACGGTCGGGGACCGTCCAGGCGTGCAACGCCGCGTACGGCACGAACGGCTGGCTCGGCCTCGCGCAGATCTGGATCACGCGCGGCAGCCACATCGCGCAGGGCACCGCGAAGATGAACGACTCCTACTTCAGCACGGCGAAGTACGACAACGCCAACGAGAAGCTCCATGTGGTCTGCCAGGAGGTCGCTCACACGTTCGGCCTGAACCACCAGAGCGAGGACGGCTCGTCCCAGAACTCGTGCATGGACTACTTCTCGAACACGGGCACGAACGCGGGTAGCACGCTGAGCACGCACCCGAACCAGCACGACTACGACCAGCTGGCGAAGATCTACAGCCACTCCGACCGCTTCAGCACGCCGGCGTCGGGCTCGACCGGCGGGACGCCAGCGGTGTTCGTGAACGGGCACGCCCCGGATGGGACGCCGAACGGCGCGTCGGCGGCGAGCGGTCACTGGTACATCGAGCCGCTCGGCGGCGGCGAGTTCCTGGTCACCCACGTCCACTGGCAGTAGCGGTCATCGCTCGACCTCCTGGAGAGGGCCCCGGTCGACGGGGCCCTCTTCTCATTCCGGCCGCCGCGTTCTGACAACATGCGCGTGATGGATGGGCTGAAGGTCGTATGCGTCGGCGGCGGGCTCGGCGCGCCGACCGTCATGCGCGGCCTGAAGCAGCACACCGAGCACATCACCGGGCTCATCGGCGTGACCGACTCGGGCCGCTCGACCGGCAAGGTGCGCATCGCGCTCGACGTGCCCGCGCCGGGCGACATCCGGAGCGCGCTCGTCGTCCTCGCCGAGGGCGATCCGACGCTGCGGCGGCTCTTCCAGCAGCGGTTCCGCACCGACAAGAGCGAGGAGCTCGACGGCATGGCCTTCGGGAACCTGTTCCTCGCCGCGCTGACACAGCAGGAGGGATCGTTCCTCCGCGCGGTCGAAGCGGCGTCGCGCCTCCTCGGCGTTCGCGGCACGGTCCTCCCCGTCACGCTGTACAGCACGCACCTCTGCGCCGTGCTGACGGACGGGACAGTCGTGGAGCAGGAGGTGAACGTGCGCGCCCCGGGCAAGGCGCCGATCGAGCGGATCTTCCTGAAGGACGCCCACGTCGATCCGTGCGAGGGGACCATCGAGGCGATCGAGGAGGCGGACCTCATCACGCTCGGCCCGGGGAGCCTCTTCACGACGGTGTGCGCGTGCATCCTCGTCCCGGAGATCGCGCAGGCGATCGCGCGCAGCGACGCGCCGGTCGTGTACGTCGCGAACACCACCCGTCAGCCGGGCCAGACGGACACGCTCGGCCTCGCCGACCACGTGGCGCGCGTGCTCGAGCACCTCGGTGGCACCGGCCTCGACGTCGCGCTGCTGAACGACGATCCGCCGCCCGCGGAGCTGCGCACGCACTACGCGGCGCAGGGCCTCGACTACCTCGAGCCGACCGACGGTGAGCAGGCGGCGATCCGGCGTCTCGGTGTCGAGCCGGTGCTCGCGCCGCTCATCGACAAGTGGTCCGGACCGCGTGAGCTGTGGGACAAGCTCGACACCATCCGCCACCACCCGGACCGCGTCGCGGACGCCCTGCTCGCGCTCGTGCGCGCGCGGCGCGGCAGCATCGGCGCACGCTCGTGAGCGCGACGCTCAGCCCCGTCCGCGTGCGGCACTTCGTGTCGCTCGCGGATCTCGCGCCGGAGGAGCTCGAACGCCTGCTCGCGGACGCGGCCGCGCTGAAGCGCGATCCCGTCCCGCGCGACGCGCCGCTGCGCGGGCGGTCGATCGCGATGATCTTCGAGAAGCCGAGCCTGCGGACGCGCCTGTCCTTCGAGATGGCCATGGTCCACCTCGGCGGTCACGCGTCGTATCTCTCGCCCGCCGAGGTCGGGCTCGGGCGGCGCGAGAGCATCGCCGACGTCGCGCGCGTCACCAGCCGGTACGTCGACGGCATCGTCCTGCGGACGTTCGCGCACGAGACGACCGAGGAGTTCGCGCGCTCGTCTGCCGTGCCGGTCATCAACGGCCTCTCGGACCTGTCGCATCCGTGCCAGGGCCTCGCCGACGTCTTCACGATCCGCGAGCGCAAGGGCGACCGTCCGGACGTCGTCGTCGCGTACATCGGCGACGGGAACAACGTCTGCCATTCGCTCATGCTCGGCGTCGCGCTCGCCGGCCAGACGATCCGGATCGGGACGCCGGCCGGGTACGAGCCTCACGAGCGCTTCCGCGCGAAGGCGGCGGAGATCGCGCGGCGCACCGGCGCGACGATCGAGCTCGGTAGCGACCCGCACGAGACCGTGCGTGGGGCCGACGTCGTGTACACCGACGTATGGACGAGCATGGGTCAGGAGCAGGAGTACGAGCGCCGCCGCCGCGCGTTCCAGGGCTACCAGGTGAACGCGGAGCTGCTGCGCCTCGCCGACCGCGAGGCGGTCGTCATGCACGACCTGCCGGCGCACCGCGGCGAGGAGATCACCGACGACGTCATCGACGGGCCGCGCAGCGCCGTCTTCGACCAGGCCGAGAACCGTCTCCACGCCCAGAAGGCGCTCGTGCGCTGGCTGCTCGGCGGGGCGCTATGAACGAGCGCGTCATCCTGAACGACTGCTGTGAGGACTGGATCATCCAGTGGGGTGGGTTCTACGGGCCGGGATCGTCGTTCGCGTGCCCCGAATGCGCGACCGAGTGGCGCAAGCCGCGCGCGGACACGTTCGAGCGGCCCTCGGACCGCCGGGAGTTCGCGCGGCGCGTCCGGCGCGGGCCGGAGGACGAGTTCCCGTACCTCGCCGCGGTCGACGGGCAGGAGCCGATCGTCGAGCGATGCTGCGCGAGGATCCTGCTCACGCATGGCGCTCGCATGCCGGAGGGTGCCTTCACGTGCCCGGTCTGCGCGACCGAGTGGGCCAAGCGCACGGAGCGGCTGCACGGCCTGCGCGTGGCGGTGTTCGAGAAGAGGGGACTTGCCGAACCCCTCACCATCCAGCCTGGACGGACCCGACCCTTCCTCGTCGCGGTGTCGGAGTACACCCCGCCGAGGGACTGAGCGAGAGCGACCACTGAGGAGGAAGAAGGAAAGATGTTGGACGGAACGATGACGCGGACGATGGAGCGGAGCGACCTGCCGCCGCCGGCGGATGCGCTCCCGATGGTGAACCGGCGGCGCCGCGGGATCCTCGGAGGCGCGGTCCTCATGGCGGTCGGGCTCACGTACCTGCTTCCGGCGCTCGGCGTGCCGAACGCGACCTCGTATCTCTTCCTCGCGCTCGGCGGCGCCTTCGCGATCGCGTACTGGCAGGGCCTCAACCCATACGTCTATCTGGTGCCGGCGGCGACCCTCATCAGCTTCGGTACGGGTCTGCTCATCCCGGGATGGCTCGGCCTGCCGAAGGAGACGATCGCGCCGATCTTCCTCGCCTCCCTGGCGGTCGGGCTGGTCGGCGTCTTCGTCATCCGGCCGAACCGCCGGTGGCCGCTCGTGCCCGCCGCCGTGTTCGGGGTCGTGACCCTCGCCGAGATCTTCCAGGTCGCGGCGATCGTCCCGGAGGGACTGCAGCCTCTGTTCGTCCCGCTGATCCTCATCGCGGTGGGCGCGTACCTGATCTTCGCTCCGCGCATCTGACCGGCGGAGCTTGCTCGCTCGGCTAGTACGGAAGTACTAGGCCCTTCGGCGTAACGGCGTTGACACGCGGCTGCTCCCTGCCTGCCTGCCATCCGGCCGATAGTCCCCGTTATCCCAGCACCACACGACCGGCACAGGGGAGAACTGGGAGGAGCCTGGGTGGGAAAGCGGACCATTGACCTATCCGTGCGGGTGACAGCGGCACGGCGCCGCCTGCGGGAGCGCACGCTCCCCGCGCTCACGACCGCCCTCGTTCTGCAGATCTCGCTCGCGTCCGGCCGCCGCTCCTATGACCTCCGCGCGCTGAGCAGCGCCTTCGGGCTGATGGTCCTGCTCGCGCTCGCGCTGGTCGGTGCGGCCGTCGACGCGCTGGTCACCGCCGCCCTCGCGAGCGCGCGCGAGGCCGCGCGCATCCGCGTCCGCTTCGGGCCGGCGGCGCCGGTGCTCGTCGCGGCGCCCCTGCCGATCACCGACGACCTGCTGCTCGACAAGCGCGGTCGCCCCCTCCGCGGGGCGGCGCGCACGAAGCGCATCGCGTCGATCGAGCGGGAGCGCGCGCTGCTGCGGCCGGTGTTCGTCGCGCCGGCCGTGCGCGTCCTCGAGCTGCCCGCGCGCCTCGACCCGCGCGCGCTCCGGATCCCGCGCCTGCCGGTGCCGAGCATCCCGGTCCGGAGCCTGCCGGTCCGCTGGGTCCGCATCGTCGCCATCACCACGACCATGACCTTCGTCTTCGCGACCGCCCTCGGCACGACCGGGTTCATCACGCGCCAAGGGAGCGTCGCGCTCGGTGCGTCGACGACCCTGTCGATCATCTCCGGCGAGGTCGACGTCCGCGCGTCCGAGGGCGACGACTTCCGTCCCGTCTCGGACGGCGCGCTCCTGCGCGCGGGCATGACGATCCGCACCGGTGCCGACACGTACGCGGTGCTGACGTACTTCGAAGGATCGACCGTGTCGATCGACCCGGGCACGACGCTCGTCATCGAGGCGCTCGAGTCGAACCCCGATGGCAGCACGATCATCGCGATGCGCCAGGAGATCGGCCGCACGTGGCACTCGGTCACGAAGCTGCTGAACCAAGGGTCCAAGTACGAGGTCCGTACGCCCACCGCGACCGCGACCGTCCGCGGGACGATGTTCGCCGTCGGCGTCAAGACCGATCAGCGGGGCGAGCTCGTGTCGACCGTCGAGACGACCGAGGGCGCGGTCGCGACTGCGAAGGCGCCGACGGCCGCGGACCCGCAGCCGCAAGAGGTCCTCGTGCAGCCCGGCTTCCAGGTGACCGTGAAGCAGAGCGCGCCGATCGAGCAGCCGAAGCCGGCGCCCGAGCCCGAGCGCAGGGTCACCGTGACCGTCGGCGCGAACGCCGGCCTGGTCCTCGATCCGCTCGGCCGCGCGAACGGCGTCAAGGACGGCAAGGTCATCGTGCAGACACCGGGCGCCACGGTGAGCACCGTGAACGGCCAGCTCGTCGTCACGATGCCGAACATCCCCGACGGCAAGATCTCGACCGTCGTCGACCAGTCGAGCGCGCCGCAGGCGCCGGTCGAGGTCGTCACGACGGTGAGCGAGCGCGGCCAGACCGACCAGAGCGCGCAGGAGCGCGTCGAGGCGCCGGCCGCGACGAACGCCGGTCCCTCAGTGAGCACCGTCGAGCTGAAGAAGGGTGAGGCCGCGCAGGTCACGCGCTCGACCGACGAGGAGAAGAAGGACATCGCCGCGAGCGTGAAGGTCGCGGAAGCGCCGAAGGTCGGCCAGCTCGTCGAGCGCCGCGAGGAGCGCAAGGACGAGGAGCGCAAGGAAGAGAAGAAGGACGGCCCGAGCGGTCCCGGCGCGGGTGGGTTCATTCCGCAGCTGACCGTGCCGCCGCTCCCGGTTCCCGCGGGCGATCAGACCACGAAGCGCCAGGAGCCCGCGAAGACGCAGCCCAAGCAGGAAGCGCCGAAGAACGAAGCGCCGAAGACCGAGCCGCCGAAGCAGGAGGCTCCGAAGCAGGAGGCGCCCAAGCAAGAAGCACCGAGGAGCGAGCCGCCGAAGCAGGACGCCCCGAAGCAAGAGGCACCGAGGAGCGAGCCGCCGAAGCAGGACGCCCCGAAGCAGGAGGCGCCCAAGCAAGAGGCACCGAAGAACGAGCCGCCGAAGGAGAAAGGCCAGGCTGCGCCGGGGTCCGCAAGCGGATTCGTGCCCCAGCTGAGCCTGCCGCCGCTCCCTTTCTCCACTGAGGACCCAGGGCGGAACAAGGGGTCATCGACGCAAGCAGCGGGCGATGGAGCGAGCGGCAACAAGGAAGAGGGGTCACCGAAGGAGCAGCAGAAGCTCGAGATCAAGTTCGAGCTCCCGAAGATCGAGATCCCGTTCTTCCAGTCGCAGCCGACGCCGGCGCCCACGCCGCAGCCCGACCGCGGCGGCAGCAGCAGCGGGAACACGAACGAGCGAGGGCGCTCCGGCCGCTAGCGAGCTCAGCGGAGCGGATCGATCCTCGGCGTCTTCCCAGCTTTCTGGTCGCGAGCCCATGTCATGTAGTGCTTGTGGCAGAGGCCACGGCCGCGGTGGGGCTCGCGGCACTCCGTCACGACGCAGTGCTCCGGTGCTTTGGTCAGACGGATCGGGTGGTAGGCCGCGAGGGCGGCATCGATCTCGCTCGAACGCCGCGCGCCCATGAAAGGTGCAAGGTGATCCGCACGGTAGAATGACGTTGCACCCCTCGCTCCCATGGAGATGCTGGTGTAACGGCAACACCGCAGAATGTGGATCTGCTGATCGGGGTCCGACTCCCCGGCATCTCCCAGTACTGGTCGCCCCTCGGACAGCCCTTCCCCATTTGATCTAGGTCCCGCTCTTCTGCTTCGCGTCCTCGTACAGCTGCCGCACCATCGGCGACGCGGGGTGGAACTCGCCGACCTCGAGGTACAGCGACCACACCGTGACGGCATCCGCGTACTTCTTCTGCGTGTAGAGCACGAGGCCCTTCAGGAACAGCGCGTCGGCGTCCCGCGGGCGCAGCATGAGGACCCGATCGGCCGCGAGCAGCGCGCCCTCGGATGAGCCGGATCGGAACAGCAGGAGCCCGAGCCCGTTGAGCGCGGGGACGTTCTCGCCGTCCAGCGCCAGGACCGCCCGGTACTGGTCCGCGGCGTCCGATGCGCGGTCTTCGTCCTCGTATGCTTCGGCCAGCGCGAGGCGCGTCGGCACGTCGTTCGGGCTCGCGCGTACCTTCGCCTCGAGCGACGCCGTCGTCGGTCCGATCGGGAGCGTGCCGGTGATCGTCTCGCCGGGAGCGCGGTCGCCGGCGGACGCGGGCAGCAGCGCGACGACGAGCACCGCGATGATGCCCGCGATGAGCGCGGCGACGACGAACGTTCGAACGGGGGCCGCTCCCGTGGCGCGGTCGGGCCTCGTGAACGCGGACGCGGCGATGCGGTCGCGGAGCACAGCCTCATCGGCGGCATCGATGGTCCCGGCGGCGCGCGCGAACTCGAGGTCGCGCAGCGAGCTCACCGCGCGCGCCACGTCGTCGCGCTCCGCCGGAGGCTCGGCGGGCCACCTCGAGCGTCCGAGCAGCGGCCGCAGCGCGAGCCATCCACCGCCGACGAGGCCGAGGATGAGCACGAGCGCCTCGCTCATTCGACCGCCTCTTCCGCGAGCTCGCGCTCGCGCAGGACGCGCAGCTGCTCCGCCGACGGCCTGACGGGCGGCGGTGCGCGGCGCAGCCGCATCGCGACCAAGACGGCGCCGAGCACGATCACGGCGAGGGGGAGCAGCCAGACCGCGCCGCGCGCATCGAGGAGCGGCGGCGAGAGCAGGATCCAGTCGCCGTACGCGCGGCGGAACTCGTCGCGGATCTCATCGTCGGAGCGGCCCTCCTGGACACGCTGCTCGACGAGCGCGCGCATCGCGCGAGCGGTATCCGACGGCGAGTCCGCGACCGAGAGACCCTGGCAGACGGGACAGCGGAGCTCGGACGCGATGCGGTCCACGCGCTCCGCCGGCGTCTCCGGTCGCGGTAGACCGGCGATGACGATCGCCGCGGCCACGGCGAGGACACCCGCGAGGATCGCGATGCGCGCGGTCACTTCGCCCCCGCCGTCGAGCCGACCGGCACCGCGCCAGCGACGATCGCGGTGCGCCGCCGTGATGGCGGCAGCGCGGCGATGACCGCGCCGAGCCCGACGACCAGCCCGCCGATCCACAGCCACGAGACGAGCGGGATCACCTTCACCTGGATCGTCGCCCAGGCGCGCGACCGAAGGTCGTACGCGGCGAGGATCGCGTAGACGTCCTCGCCCGCGGTAGAGCGGATCCCCGGCGCCCCGATCGCGCCGCTCGCGTTCGGGTAGTAGGTGAGGGCCGCCGTCATCGGGGCGCCGCCGCCGCCGTCCAGCACGCGGAGGTCCGCGACGACCTGCGTCCGGCGCGGCTCGGTGACGTCGCGGAAGCGCTCGAACACGATCGTGCGTCCCGCGACCTGCATGGACCCGCCCGGCGCGAGGGTCGCTTCGGCGAACGTCGCCTGCGACTGGCTCGAGACGACGGCGAGCGCGATGAGCGCGATCCCGACGTGCACGATGTACCCGCCGTAGCGGCGGCCGCTACGGCGGAACAGGTTCACGAACGCGGCCGCGGCGGTCTCGCCATGCAGCGTCCGCCGCGCGCGCACGCCGCGCACCACCTCCTGGACGACGGTCGCGACGACGAACGCCGCGAGGGCGTACCCGAGGACCGGCGCGGCGCCGCGCAGGCCGAGCGCGAGCGCGAGCACCGAACCCGCGCCGGCCGCGACGACCGGCGCCGCGAACTGCCGCTCGAGCGTCGCGCGCGATGCGCCGTGCCAGGGCAGCTGCGGCCCGATCCCCATGAGGAACAGGAGCGCGAGCGCGATCGGGACCTCGACGCGGTCGAAGTACGGCGAGCCGATCGACAGCTGCGCCCCGCTGATCGCCTCGACGACGAGCGGATACAGCGTCCCGAGGAGCACCGTGAGCGTCGCGGCGACGAAGAGGACGTTCTGGAACAGGAAGATGGCCTCGCGCGAGAGCGGTGCGCCGATCGCCCCGGTGTCGGCGAGGCGCGGCGCGCGCCAGAGGAGGAGACCGACCGAGAACGCGAGGATCGCGGCGAGGTAGCCGAGCAGCAGGGGGCCGATGAGCGACTGCGTGAAGGAGTGCACGGAGTTCACCACGCCGCTCCGGGTGAGGAACGTGCCGAGGATCGTCAGGGCGAACGCCCCGATGACCAGCGCGACGTTCCACGTGCGGAGCATCCGGCGCTTCTCCTCGACCATCACCGAATGGAGGTAGGCCGTCGCGACGAGCCACGGCATGATCGCGGCGTTCTCCACGGGATCCCAGGCCCAGTACCCGCCCCAGCCGAGGACGGCGTACGACCACCACGCGCCCGCGACGATGCCGACGCCGAGGAGCGCCCACGCGACGAGCGCGGCGCGCCGTGTCGCGACGATCCAGCGGTCGCCGGCCTCGCCCAGGATGAGCGACGCGATGGCGTACGCGAACGGCACCGAGAACAGCACGTATCCGAGGTAGAGCAGCGGCGGGTGCAGGCCCATGAGCCAGTGGTCCTGCAGGAGCGGGTTCGGCCCGCGACCGTTCAGCGGCGCGGGATCGATGCGGACGAAGGGGTCCGCCGCGGGCGTCACGACGAGGAAGAGGAAGAACGCGAGCATCGCGAACATGACGGCGAGCGCCGTCGTCGCGAGGCGCGGGAGCTCGCGCGTGCCGCGCCACGCGACGAACGTGACCGCGCCCGCGAGGACCGTCGTCCAGAGGAGGATGGATCCCTCGAGCGCCGCCCAGAGCGAGATCGCGCTGAAATACGCGGGCGTCTCGAGCGCGTTGTTGAACGCGACGTACCGGATGCTGAAGTCGTGCGTCAGCAGCGCGGCCGCCATCGCCAGCGACGCGACGAGGATCAGCCCGAACGCCGCCAGCGCGCTCCAGCGCGCGCTCCCGAGCGCTCGCCCGTCGCGACCGCGCGCCGCATAGGCGGACGCGACGAGCCCCCAGAGCGCGAGCGCGAGCGCCGCGCGCAGCGCACCGCCGCCGACGTCGGCGAACGTCATGGCGTCTTGTGCGGCGGCGTCTGGCTCGGGCTCGGCGCGACGTACACCTCGTCATGCTTCGCGAGCACCTGCGTCGCTCGGAAGGAGCCATCCGTCGCGAAGAAGCCCTCGACCACGGCGCCCGCGCCTTCGCGCAGCAGCGCCGGCGGCGCGCCCTTCCCGATCACGAGCGTTCGCGTCAGGCCGTCGGTGAGGATGAAGCGCAGGTCGCGCGCGGTCGGCTCATAGCGGAGGCTGCCGACCTCGACCTGCCCGCCGAGGCGCGCCGTCGCGCCGGCGGCGATCTTCTTCTCCTGTGCCTCCGTCGGCGTCAGGTAGTAGACCTGCGACGAGCCGAGGTTCTGATATGCGACGTATCCGATCGCGACGGCGAGCGCGAGCGCCGTGAGCGCGAGGAGCCGCCGCTCGCCGAGCCCACCCTGGCGCTGCTGGGGCCTAGCGACGGACACGCAAGGACAGCACGTACGCGGCGAGCGCGCCCCATACGATCACGTACGCGGCGATGATGAAGCCGGCGTTCGCGTCCACTAGGCGCCTCGCGCGACGAGCATGCGCTCCTGGCGTGCGGTCTCGAGCGCGACGCGCCACGCCAACAGCCACGCGTAGACGATCGTGAACGCGAGCACGCTCACGATGAGCGTCGCGAGCATTCGGCTCTCGAGGGCCGGACCGTCCGGCCGCAGCACCGTCGGGAGCTGGTGGAGCGCGTTCATCCACGTCACGGACAGATGGACGATCGGGATGTTCACCACGGCGATGACACCGATCACGGCGGCGCGCGTCGCGCGGCCCTCGACGTCCGTGGACAGGCTCCGAAGGAGCAGGTACCCGACGTACATGACGAACATCACGGCCGTCGTGATGAGCCGCGGCTCCCAGGTCCACCAAACACCCCACGTGGGCTTCGCCCAGATCGAGCCCGAGACGAGCGCGAGACCGGTGAAGAGGACGCCGATCTCGGCCGATGCGACGGCCACCCCGTCGAAGATGCGCCGCTTCGACCAGAGCCAGCCGACGCTCGCGAGGAACACGACGAAGAACGCGAGGTAGGCGGTCCACGCGGATGGGACGTGGACGTACATGACCCGCTGCACCTCGCCCTGGACGGCGTCGGCGGGCGCCCACACGAGCGCCATCCAGCTCGCGACGATCGCCGTGGCGAGGGCCGCTATCGCGAGCACGGGTCGTAGCGCGGTCGGATCCGACCGCGCGGCGATGGTCCGATCGCCGAGCGGCGAGGCGGAGGACGACACACGCCCATTGTCGCAGCAGCGGGACGTCTCTGCGGATCCTTTTTCCGCATGTCGTAAAGGCCTTGGATCGGCCGATCGCGCGGCGCGACCCCCTCAGTCGATGGCGGCCGGCGCCAGAGTGACGCCGACCACGCCGTAGACGAGCGCGGCGGCCAGGAGCAGCCCGGACCAGGCGAGCGACGCGCTGGCGTCCCCGGCGAGCGCGGTCCCGAGCGCGTTCGTCCCCGCGACGAGCTGCGGCACGAGCACGGGCGCGGCGAGGATCGGCACGAGCGCGGCGCGCGCGCGCAGGCGCAGCGTCAGCGCGACGTCGAGCACGACGACCGCCGGCAGCGCGAGCACGCCGAGCGCGGTCGCGAGGAGCGCGTGGCCCACGAGCGCGACGTCGAGGTCGAGCAGCGCGATCTGCAGGAGACCGCCGACGAGGCCGACGACGGCGAGCGTCGCGGCGAGCGCGGCGAGCTTCCCCGCGTACAGCGCATCGCGGCCGCCGGGCAGCGCGAGAACGGCATCGATGGCATCGTCGGCGACTTCGCGCTCGAAGGACCGGGTCGTCACGACGATCGCGGCGAAAAGGAGCGCGATCCAGTAGAGGGCCGGCGCGACCGCGCTCTCGCGCGCCACCTGCGGCCCCACCACGAGGCTCTCGATGAGGATCAGCGCGCCCATGAACGTGATCGCCGTCGCGACGCCGTCGGGATGCCGCGCGTCGGCCCGGAGCTCGCGCGCCGCGACCAGGAGCGCTCCCCTCATTCCGTCCGACCGTCTCGCATGCGATAGACGCGCGCCGCGAGGTCGTCGAGCTCGGCATGCCCGTGCGACGCGACGAGCATCGCGGCGCCGCGATCGCGCGCGGCCACGAGCGACGCGCGCAGGAGCCGGGCGGCGTCCTCGTCGAGCTCCGCGAACGGCTCGTCGAGGAGAGTGAGCCCGCACCATTCGGTGTCGAGCCGCGCCAGCGCGGCGCGCCGCCGCTGACCGGCCGAGAGCCGCTCGACCGGCCGGTCCGCATCCTCGCCGACGCCCCAGCGCGCGAATGCGTCGGCGATGCGCGCGTCGCGCGCCCCGTCCGACCCGAGCGCGGCCGGAGAGGCGGGTGCCATGGACGTGGGCCCGCGGAGATCCACGAAGAAGCGCAGGTTCTCGCGCGCGGTCAGCCCGTGCAGCAGCTGCGGACGGTGGCCGACATAGAGGAGATCCGACCGCACGTCGCGCGTGCCCGCGGCGAGCGGGACGAGGCCGGCGAGCGCGCGGATGGCGGTCGTCTTGCCGGCCCCGTTCGGCCCGCGCAGGATGGTGATCCCGGGGCCGACGTCGAGATCGAGGTCGCGCAGCACCGCGCGGTCACCGAGCAGGACGGTCGCCCCGCGCAAGCTCGCACCGCGCTCGGCCGTACTCTCCACGGGCGCATGATGCGGCGGCTGTTCGGTCTGTGCGTGCTCCTCGCGGTCATCACCATCGCGTGCGAGGAGCCACCCGCGACCGAGCCGATCGCGCGCGGCCGACAGCTCTTCCGCAAGCTCGACTGCGGGCGCTGCCACTTCATCGACGGACAGGGCGGCCGCATCGGCCCCGAGCTCACCCACATCGGCACGACCGCAGGTCAGCGCGCGCCGGCCCTCAGCGCGGAGGAGTACATCCGCGCGTCGGTCGTCGCGCCCGGGTCCTATGTCGTTCGCGGCTACAACGACGTCATGCCGCGCGGGCTCACGCGGAACCTCTCGCCGGCCGATCTTGACGCCCTGGTCCTGTTCCTTCGGGAGCACAGGTAACGGTCCCGGATCAGATGCGGTCTGCCACTCCACGCGGCGCGCTTCCGGAACGTACCTGGCCCTGATACGTTCGGCCTTCTGTGAGGGGGGAAGGGGTGCCTAACGACGGGGGGCTCGCGGCCGTTCAAGCGGACGAGCGTTCGGGACAGGACGACGCCGCGTTGGCGGGCCGCGCCAGTGCGGGCGACGCCGAGGCGTTCGGGGCCCTGTACGACCGCTACGTCGAGGCGGTGTACCGCTACGTGTATTACCGCGTCAGGAACGAGGCCGAGGCGGAAGACGTGACCAGCGACGTGTTCTTCAAGGCCTTGCGCGCGATGCCGCGGTACCAGCCCCGGCAGCCGTTCCTCGCGTGGCTCTACCGCATCGCGCGGAACGCCGTCATCGATCGCGTGCGCCGCGAGCGTCCGCAGGTCCCGTTCGAGGACGCGCTGCGACACCCGAGCGTCGACCAGATCGTGGATCCCGACGCGGGCCTCGACCGGCTCTCCGACAGCACGGAGCTGCGCGTAGCCATCGCCAAGCTCACCCCGCTGCAGCAGGAGGTCATCGTCCTCCGCTACGTCGAAGGGCTCGACACGAAGTCCATCGGCCGGATCATCGGGCGGCGCGACGGCACCGTGCGCGGGATCGAGTTCCGCGCGCTCGGCATGCTCCGCACCGTCCTCCCGCGCGAGGCGGTCACATGAGCGGCATGCGTCTCCCTCGCCCGACAGTGCGCGCTGAGTTCCGCAAGCGCCTGCGCGCCGACCTCATGAGCGAGGCCGTCGCGCTCGCCGAAGAGCGGCGCCTCCGTCGCGTCCCGCTCTCGGCGCGGATCCTCTCGTTCCTCGCGGTGCGCATGCGGCCGATCGCCGTTGCCGCGACGATCGTCGCCGTGCTCCTCGCGGGGACGGGCGCGGCCGCCGCGGGCAGCCTCCCCGGCGATCCCGCGTTCGGCCTGAAGCGCGCGGTCGAGCGGGTCGAGCTCGCCCTTGCCGGTGATGACGACGCGAAGGTGCGCGTGCTCATGGCGCAGGCCGAGCGCCGCCTCGAGGACCTCGGACGCAGCGCGACGCGGCCGGACAAGGCACCGACGGCGTCGGCCGAGTACGAGGCCGCGGTCGAGCGGCTCGCCGCGGCGGTCGCCGCGCTCCGCATCGCGGAGCCCGGGTCCAAGCGCGACGCGGTCGAGCAGGTGGTCGAGGCCGCGCGCGAGAAGCACGTGCAGGTGCTCGAGGAGCTGAGGGAGCGCCTCCCCGAGAACGCACAGCAGGGGATCGACCGTGCGCTCGAGCAGCACGACAAGATCGCGCCCTCGGACCGCGAGCGCGGACCGCGGGACGGCGAGCGTCCCGGCAGCGCGCCGCGAAAGAGCGACGAGCCCGAGCGTGGCGGGAGTCCCTCGCGCGAGAGCCCGCGCGCGTCCGAGGCTCCGCGCGGCGGGCGGCCGAGCGTCTCTCCCACGCCCCGCAGGTAGCCCACGGCGGCATGACGCCGCCTCACCGGGCGCTGGCGTATCTCTTGCTTTCACCTCTGCGCATGACAGCAGACGCCGCCTTCACCATCGCGATGGCCGCGGGCTGGATCGCCCTCGTCGTCGCGTTCGCGTGGCCCACCCCGCATTGCAAGTGCTGCTCGGTCGGCGCGGATGAGGAACGCCGCCGCCAGGGCCAGCGCGAGCGCACCCGCTAGTTCGCGCCGGTCGCGCTGACCTCCCGCGCGCGCACGAGCTGCGGCCAACGGCGGCGGACCGCCGCCGCGATCCCTTCCGCGTCGAGCCCGAAGTGATGGCGCCACGCCTTCTGCGCGCCGTGATCCACCCACTCGTCCGGGACGCCGAGGTGCTCGACCTCGGTCCGCGCGCCTCGCTCCGCGAGGAGCTCGCTCACCGCTGAGCCGAACCCGCCCGCGATCGCGTGCTCCTCGACGGTGACGATGCGCGGCGTGCGCGCCGCGAGCGCGAGGATGCGCTCCGCGTCGAGCGGCTTCGCGAATCGCGCGTTCACGACCGTGGCCTCGATGCCCTCGGCCGCGAGCTGCTCGGCCGCCGCCATCGCGGCCCCCGCCACGGTGCCGTACGCGAGGATCACGAGCGCACCGCCCTCGCGCAGCGTCTCGGATACGCCGATCGGCAGCTCTTCGAGCGGACCCGCGAGCGACGCGCCGACGCCCGTGCCGCGCGGGTAGCGCAGCGCGATCGGACCACGTCCCGCACCGGCGTGCCGCACGGCCGTCCAGACCATGTGGCGGAGCTCGGCCTCGTCCTTCGGCGCCATGAGCACGAAGCCCGGCAGCGGCCGCAGGTATGCGATGTCGAAGAGGCCCTGATGCGTGCGGCCGTCATCGCCAACGATGCCCGCGCGGTCGAGCGCGAACACCACCGGCAGCTCCTGGATGGCCACGTCATGCACGACCTGATCGAAGCCGCGCTGCAGGAAGGTCGAGTAGATCGCGGCGATCGGGATGATGCCCTGCGTCGCGAGGCCGCCGGCGAATGTCACCGCGTGCTGCTCGCAGATGCCGACGTCGAACACGCGGCCCGGCATCTCGCGGAACAGCGGCGCGAGGCCGGTGCCCGACGGCATCGCCGCCGTGATCGCGACGACGCGCTCGTCGGCGCGCATCGCCTCGAGCACGGCGTCGGCGAACACCTTCGTGTACGTCGGCGTCGCGGCGGGCGCCGCGCCCGCCGCCGACACGCCGTGCCATTTCTGGTTGTCCTCTTCGGCAGGGGCGTACCCGTGGCCCTTCTGCGTCTGCAGATGCACGAGCACGGGACCGTCGCGCATGTCGCGCGCGCGCTGCAGGACGTGCTCGACCGCCGCGAGGTCGTGCCCGTTCACGGGCCCGAGGTACGTGAAGCCGAGCTCCTCGAAGAGGACGTTCGGCATGAGGATGGCCTTCAGCCCCGTCGTGAAGCGGCGGATGCTCTCCTCGGCGAGGTCGCCGGCGGGCATGTGGTGGAGGACGGTCTCCGTCGCGTGGCGCAGCTCGCGGTACGGACGCGCCGTGCGGAGCGCCTCCACGAGACGTGAGACGGCCGCGACCTGCGGGCGGTGCAGCTCCTCGGACGTGCGGAGGGCGTCGAACATCCGCGACAGCGCGCCGACGTTCGGGGAGATGCTCATGCCGTTGTCGTTCAGGACCACGATGACGCGCGTCTTCATGTGGCCGATGTTGTTCAGCGCCTCGAACGCCATGCCCGCCGTGAGCGCGCCGTCGCCGATCACCGCGACGACGTGATGGTCCTCGTGCTTCAGGTCGCGCGCCACGGCCATGCCGTGCGCCGCGGAGATCGACGTCCCCGCGTGCCCCGCGCCGAACATGTCGTGCTCCGACTCGGTCCGCACGAGGAAGCCCGAGATGCCGCCGAGCTGGCGCAGGCCGTCGAACCGCTCGCGCCTGCCGGTGAGGATCTTGTGGACGTATGCCTGGTGGCCGGTGTCCCACACGAGCTTGTCACGCGGCGAGTCGAACGTGCGGTGCAGCGCCACGGTGACCTCGGTCGCGCCGAGGCTCGACGAGATGTGGCCGCCCGTCCGCTGCACGGCGTCCACGGTGAACCGTCGGATCTCGGCGCACAGCGTCGTGAGCTCGTCCCGGCCGAGGCCGCGCAGGTCCCGCGGCGAGCGGATGCGCTCGAGGATCGCCATCGCGTCCATGCTAGGCGCGGATCGAGACGCGCTCGTCTCGCGCGGGAGATACCGTTCCGCGTGTGATGGACGGGCGAGCGGTCGTGGTCACCGGCGGGACCGGGATCCTCGGCGAGGCGACCGTGCGCGCGTACCTCGAGGCGGGAGCGCACGTCGCGGTGTCGGCGCGCGACGCGGCGAGAGGTGCCGCGCTCGCGACCGCGGTCGCCACGCTCGCCGGCGAGGGCGACGCCGCGCGGCTGCTCGTGCTCGAGGCCGACCCCGGGGACCGCGGCGCGATGGACCGTGCGGTGGAGACGGTGCTGACGCGATGGGGGCGTCTCGACGCGCTCGCGAACCTCGCGGGCGGGTACGGCAAGGCGGACCCGTGGGACCTCGACGCGATCGAGGCGTCGTGGGCGCAGAACGTGCGCACCGTCATCACCGCGACCGCGGCGTGCCTGCGGCCGATGCGCGCCCGCGCGTACGGCCGCATCGTCAGCGTCGGGTCGTTCGGCGCGAACCGGGGCGGCAAGGACAGTGCCGGCTACGCGATGTCGAAGACCGCCGTCGTGCGCTGGACCGAGTCGCTCGCCGCTGCGCTGAAGGACGAGGGCATCACCGCGAACGTCGTGCAGCCCTCGATCATCGACCACCCGGAAAATCGGAAGGCGATGCCGAAGGCGGATCCGACGAAGTGGGTGCGCCCCGACGAGCTCGCCGCGATCATCGTGTTCCTCACGTCGCGCGCGGCGAGCGGCATCACGGGCGCTGCGATCCCGGTGGTGGGGCGGGTCTGAGGGGAACGATCGGCGCTCGTTCTCTGTTCTAGTGTTCGCATCGATCGTCGTCCCCGGGCGCGCAGACCGAGGCGCCGCAGCGACGAGGTCGAGCACCCGGTCCCGAGCGAGGGGGCCCCCCCCCGAGCGAGGGTCGGAATGAGAAAGGAAACATCGTGGCGGAGTTCGACCTCATCATCATCGGCGGCGGCCCCGCGGGCCTCACCGCCGGACTGTACGCGGCGCGCGCGAACATGAACGCGATCCTGTTCGCGCCGGGCATCGGGGGCGAGCTCCTCAACACCGACCTCATCGAGGACTGGCCGGGTGAGGAATCCATCACCGGCTTCGACCTCGCCGAGAAGATGCGCAAGCACGCAGAGAAGTTCGGCCTGAAGGTCGAGCTGAAGGGCGTCAAGCAGGTCTGGAGCGAGGCGGACCGCAAGGTCGTCGAACTCGAGGACGGGACGCGTCACACGGCGTACGCCGTGATCGTCGCGGTGGGCGGCGAGCCCGAGAAGCTCAAGGTGCCGGGCGAGCAGGAGTTCCACGGCAAGGGTGTCTCCTACTGCGCCGTCTGCGATGGCGCGTTCTTCAAGGGCATGGACCTGGCCGTCATCGGCGGCGGCGACTCGGCGTTCCAGGAGGGCCTCTTCCTCACGCGCTTCGCGAAGAAGCTGTACGTCGTCCACCGGCGCAACGAGTTCCGCGCGCAGGCGATCCTCCGCGACCGTCTCCTCGGCATGGACAAGGTCCAGGCGATGACGCCGGCCGTCGTGAAGCGCATCGGTGGGAACGGCGAGGTGAAGTGGATCGAGATCGAGCGCGATGGGAAGCCCGAGCGTGTTCCCGTCGAGGGGGTGTTCGTCTTCATCGGCTTCAAGCCGGTCGGTCGCTTCCTCTTCCAGAAGGAGCACGTCGACCACGACCCGAACGACTACCTCATCACCGACCAGTACATGCGCACGAGCATCCCTGGCGTCTACGCGGTCGGTGACACGCGCGCGCAGCTCGCGAAGCAGATCACGACGGCCACGGGGGACGCGACGACGGCGGTGCTCCACGCCGAGCGCTACATCGAGGACCTGAAGCACGCCGAGAAGGCGCTGCCCAGCGCGCCGCGCGAGGAGATGCCCGCCGTCGCCGAGCGCCTCGAGCCGGTGCGCGTCATGGCGGGCCAGACGATCCTGCGCGAGGGCGGTGACCCGGACGCGTTCTTCATCATCGTCCGCGGACGCGTCGGCGTGTACAAGAACGGCCCCGACGGGAGCGAAGTAGAGATCGACCGTCTCGGTCCCGGCGAGTTCTTCGGCGAGATCGGGCTCCTCGCGGGCGCGCCGCGCGTCGCGACCGTCCGCGCGCTCGAGCCGAGCGAGCTGCTCCGGCTCGACCAGGAGACGTTCCAGCATCTCGTCTCGGCATCATCCGCGACGCGCGAACAGCTCGATACGGTCGCGCGCCAGCGTCTCGCCGCGGGGGCGGGCCGGTCCTAGCCCTGCTTGCAGGGCTCAGTTGTGAGCATCTGAGCGAAGTTTGGCATCAGGCGGCGATGTGAGCGCGTTCGAGGAGCGCGTCGAGCGCTCCCTCGAAGCGGCGCCACGGGTCGGTGGGTGACCGCGCGGTGTGGCGGTCCACGCGCGCGAACGCCGGATCGAGCACACGATCCGCGAGCTTCGTGAGCAGCGCGCTGACCGCGAGGCCGCGCTCCGTGACGCGGTAACGGTAGGTGCCGGGCTCGCGCGCGATGAGCGCGTGGCCGCGCAGGCGCGCGAGGTCGTACGTCATGGCCGCTCGGGAGTAGGCCTCGGGCGCGAGCCCGAGGAGCACGGCGACCGATCGCCGGAGGTGGGCATGCTGGAAGCCCGCGGGGAGGTGGACGCACGCCATCACCGCCGCCAGGAGCGCCATGACGCGGGGATCGCCGAAGCGCAGTGCCGGGACGCGCCGCCCGCCGGCGCGGCGCGGGAGGACGAGATCGCTGAGCTCGGGTCCCTCCAGGCGCGCGTCCTCGCCGCCGGCCTCCATCCGAAGGAGCCGCGCGTTGATCGCGTCGCCGCGGGCGTGCAGCTCGTCGAGGTGCTCGAGCGCGCGGCCGATGCCGAGGTCGTAGGTGTCGTTCACGGTGGTCTCGGTGCGCAGCGCTCTCCCGCCCTTGAGGTACTGCTTGACGCTGCAGCGCTTGTAGCGGAAGAGGATCTCGGGGATGGTGTGGTCGTCCATCACGCGCGTCTCGAAGCGTCCCGGCGTCACCCGGGTGACCCGCCGGCCGAAGATGAGCGCGACCAGGTGCGGACGCCCGAGCGCGAGGTGCTCGGTGATGGTGGCCTCGAACCACTGCCGCCCGCGCACCGGCCGGTCGAAGACGGCGGTGTCGCTGACCTCGACCTGCTTGAGCGAGAGCGCGTACGCGTAGCCGCGGGCGCGGTCGGTCGCGGTGAGCGGCTGCGGGAGCTCGCGCATCCAGCGCGCGAAGAAGCGGCGCACCTGTGCCGCATCGAGCGCGCGGGAGAGCGTGTCCAGGACCTCGGGGCGCTCGCAGGCGAGGAGGCCGTTGTCGAGCGCGGTGAAGCCGATGCCGCGCAGCGCCAGTTGGCGCTTGAGCCGCTCGTGGCCGTTGAGGTACACGCGCCCGCCCCAGGGCGCGTACGCAGAGATCTTGATGAACGCGGGACCCCACTCACGGTCCCAGAGGTACAGGTAGTGCTGGTTCACGTACTGCGAGCGGCGCACGAAGGTGAGCTGGGCAGCGCCGCGCGGCGAGAAGCCCTTCGTCGTGCCCCAGCCGAAGACGCGCTCCTGGGCAACGCCGACGGCGACGAGGCGGGAGCGACCGTCGCGCTCGGCAGCGCGCACGAGCGGTCGCATCCGCGCCTCCTTGTCCTCGCCCTTCTCGAAGTGGATCCAGGGCGCGCCGACCCGCTCGGCGTACGCGCGCAGCTCGCGGGCGAAGCGGTCGCTGCGTCGGCCGAAGAGGGCCGGCGAGGGGATGGGCGTCTCGGGCGTCCGCAGGAACCGGACGACCTGCTCGGGGCGCTGCAGCTGCGGGACGTACAGGTTCAGCAGGATCCGGTCGAGGGAGCGGTACCGCAGGGTGACGTGCTGGTCGAGAATGCTGGAAGCGGCGGGCATGGCGTGCCTCCGAGGTGTGGTGATCGCGGAACGGTACGCGTGCCCGCCGCGGAAGGAAGTACGGCGCCGGTCGGGCTTGGCCCGCCGGCGCCGTTCCGTTCACTGCACTAGAGGGTGTGAGGCCGAGCCGACAGGTGTCGGCGAGGCTTCGTTAGGTCCCATATCCCGAAGTCAAGCGTCAGCGACCTCAGCGACGAAGTCGTGATCGCCGCGCCAGACGCCCCAGACGATGGCGAGCGCCTTCTTCATGCAGTGGCCGAGGGCGTTCATCTTCGACTTGCCCTGGGCGCGCT
>DASWDY010000123.1:0-8050 GCA_036395035.1 Candidatus Limnocylindria bacterium | reverse complement strand
TCGCGGCGCATGGGAGAGGGCCGCATCGCGGCGGCGTCGGACGCGCTGCGGCAATCGCTCCTCCTCGCGACGGCGCTGTCGGTCGTGTCGGGGATCGCGTTCGTCGTGCTCGCACGACCCCTGCTCATCCTCATCGGCGCCGGCGACGACGTCGTCGCCGTAGGCGCGCCGTTCCTCGCGCTCGTCGGAGGACTGAGCATCTTCCAGACGCTCGGGATCATCGGCGGGAACGCGATGCGCGCCGCCGGCGACAGCCGCACGCCGATGTGGCTCTCGCTCGTTGGATCCATCGGGTTCGTCGGGCTCGGCTATCTGTTCGTCCATCCGGTCGGTCTCGGCGTGCTCGGCGCGGGCTACGCGCAGCTCATCCTCGCGGCGCTGTCGACGGCCGTCACCATCGTGATCCTCTGGCGAGGTCGCGAGGGCCTGCGTCTCGGTGGCGGCACGTGGTCGATCCAGGGCGAGACGGTGCGCTCGCTGCTGTCGGTGAGCCTGCCGTCGATGGCGGAGACGCTGCTCTTCAGCGTCGGGATCCTCGCGCTCGGCGGGATCGTGTTCCGCTTCGGCACCGAGGCGTTCGCGGCGCACCAGATCATCAGCTCGATCGAGGCGATGTCATTCCTGCCGTGCGTCGGGTTCTCCGCCGCCGCCGCGGCGCTCGTCGGGCAATCGCTCGGGATGCGGCAGCCGGAGCGCGCCAAGAGCGTCGGATGGGCCGCGATGCGCATGTCGGCGCTCTGGACGAGCACGGCCGGCCTCGCGTTCGCGCTGTTCCCTGCGCTCTTCCTCGGGCTGTTCACGTCCTCGCCCGACGTCGTGAGGGCCGGGGTCGGCGCGCTCATCGTCGTCGGGATCGCCCAGCCGGCGCAGGCGATCATCTTCACGATCGGCGGCGCGCTCCGCGGGGCGGGGGACACGCGCTACACGCTGGGGCTCACGATCCTCAATTGGTTCGTGGTGCGCTTCCCGCTCGCCGTCATCCTCGGGCTCGTCGTCGGATGGGGTCTCACCGGCGTGTGGATCGCGGTCGCGATCGACTACGCCGTGCGCGCGGCGCTCATGGCTCGCCGGTTCCACAGCGGCGCATGGGCGCGGCGCAGGGTCTGATCGTGAGTGACCTACATGTTGACAGTGCCCGGGGGGGGATTTGAACCCCCACGCCCTTTCGGGCATCAGCCCCTCGAACTGACGCGGCTACCAGGTTACGCCACCCGGGCGGGGACAAGTGAATGATATCGACCGCGGCAGCGGCGGTCCATGGTCGCGACGCGCTCGAGCAGGCGAGCCCGCCGTAGCTCACCGCGCCGGCTCGGCGCGCAACACTTGGCGCGTGCGCATCCATCGCTGTCCCCGCTGTCGCGCCGAGGATATCTCCGCCGATGCGCACCCGACGCGCGTCGTCGACAACGGGCGGCTGATCCCGATCCTCGTCTGCCGGAACTGCTACCGCGCCGCGGAGCTCGAGCTGCGCATCGCGTGCACGGCAGCGGACATCCCGTACGAGCCGATGGCGATCCGCGATGCGCTGCGGCTGCTGAGTGACTTCTATCTCGACCGGCTCGCCGAGGTCGACGATCCCGATCTCCTGCTCGAAGACCGCGAACGCGCCGCCGCCAAAGCGCCGATCCAAGCCGCCCTCGACGGCGTCAGGCGCAAGCTCTCGATCGGGGTCGTGCCGGACGCCTGAGATCAGACCCTCGGCGGCGCGGATACGAGCGCTACGCTCACACGGGATGAAGTCCGTGCGGCCGGACCCGGCGCTGCTGTGGCCGGCCTACACGCTGTTCCCGCTCGCCGGCCTGCTCGTGCTGTTCTTCGCCGCGGCGGGCCGCGACGCCGCGTTGATGGTCATCGGGATCGGCCTGCTCGCGGTCAACGGCGCGATCGTCGTCAACCATCTCTACTTCACGTCGCTCGGCGTCGTGGACGACGAGCTCGTCTATCGCTCGTGGCTCGGGCTACAGGACCAGCGTGTGCCGGTCGGGTCGATCCAGCGCGTCGACGCGAAGCGGTACGCCGGCGCCCACGGCGGCGTGTCGGCCCCGCATTTCCTCGCGCGCGGCCGTTCGAGCACGGTCCGCGTGAACACCAAGCCGTATCGCCTCTCCGACATCGCCGCGCTCATCGCGCAGCTGCGCGCCGCGAACCCGCGCCTGGAGGTGGACGACTTCTGGGCGCGGGTCTCGAGCGGCGAGGACGTCTCGAAGGAGATCGCCCCCACCGCTCGCGGCCGGTTCTAGCGCTACGCCTTCACCACGTACGTGTTCGCCATCTTGTCGTGCCAACCCTGCTTGTTCGCGTCGAACGCGACCCAGATCACGCCGATGAACAGCGCGATGCAGGAGATGATCAGCCCCACGTAGCGGATGACCGACGAGACGAGGTCGAGGGCCTTGCCGTCGGTCTTCACGACCTTGATCCCGAGCGCCTTGTTGCCGATGGTCTGTCCGTCCCAATACGTCCACAGACCGACGAAGTACGCGATGCCGACGAGGATCCCGAGGCCGCTGGACTGGGTGGGATCGCCGCCCGCCATCGACACCAGGATCTGGTTCACGATGCCGAGCAGGACCGCGTCGACGATGATCGCGGCGAACCGTCGCCAGAAGCCGATCTTGTCGCCGGTGACCGCCATGGCCGTCGCTGCCGCCATGTGTGTCCTCCCTTTTCTCGCGCGAGGCACGCGGGACGGGCACAGCATGGCACCGCCGCCAAGAGGCAGACGGGTCGGCTATCGAGGGCGGATCCGGCGGTGCTCGATCGCGGTGCAGCGGTCCCAGATGACCTTCATCCCCGCGCGCTCGGCGCGCTCGGCGGCGTCGACGTTCTGCAGGTCGAGCTGGAACCAGATCGCGGGGACGCCCGCGGCGATCGCGTCGTCGACGACGTCGTCGAGGAACTCGCCGCGCCGGAAGACATCGACGAGGTCGACCCGTATGTCCTTCGGGATGTCCGCGAGCCGGTCGTACGAACGCTCGCCATCGACGACACGGCCGCGCAGCCGCGGGTTCACCGGGATGATCCGGTAGCCCTGCCGGCGCAGGTAGTCGGACACCGAGCTGACCGGACGGAAGGGCTTGTCGCTGTACCCGACGACGGCGATCGTGCGGGCGGTGGACAGGAGCTGCTCAGCGAGGCCCTGTTCGTTCATTCTCCCACACCAACCTCAGCCTGTGAAGTCTTGTTCCGTGCGCGCGGCGTGCCCATGATCGCAGCGCATGCCACCACGCGCACCCGTCATCTGGACGACGACCGCCACGCGCGGCGATCGCATCCGGAAGCGGCTCGACGAGCGCCACCGTGACCTGTCGCGCGACGCGCGGTCGCTCGGCGACCGTTACCGCGGATCCCGTGCCGCGCGCGCGTCGGACGAAGGAGCGCGCCTGCGCACCGATTTCCTCGCCGCGCTCGGCCGGCTCTCCGCGTTCGAGGCCGCGAGCCTGTCGTTCTCGCGCTGCCGGTTCGAGCTCCAGGTCTCCGCGTTCGCCGACGACCTCTCGCGCGACTACTTCCAGCTGTGGCAGATGCTCGCGCGCCGCGGCTCGGAGCCGCGCAGCGAGGACGAAGGCGCGGCCGAGCGCATCGACAACTTCGCCGTGCAGCTCGGCCGGCTCGAGGGCATGGCCGACGCGCTGCTCATCGCCGGCCGCAACGTGCGCCTCTTCCCGCCGCCGAACATCGCGTGGATGCCCGTGAGCGCGACCTGAGCGCGTCTACACTGGTCATCGCGGGCAACTAGCTCAGCTGGTCAGAGCGTCTCCCTTACAAGGAGAAGGTCGCTGGTTCGAGCCCAGCGTTGCCCACAGCGCGCGTTGTTCGAGGGTGGGAAGTCGTGGAGCCGATCCTTGGCGTCGTGACCCTGGTCGTCAGCGCGGTCATCCTGGTGCTCGGTATCAGGTTCCTCCGCGACGACCTTCCTCTGCCCCCGCCTGGCTCGGGAACGTTGGCCTGAGCCCCGCCGCGGCCACGGCCTCGCGCACGGTCGCGTCCTCGACCGTCCCGCTCTCGTCGAGCTGCCACGCCACTGCCTCGATCGCGCTCCACACGCGCTTGTCGCGCACGAGCTCGCTGGCCTTGCGCTTCGCGCGGAACAGCCGCTTCGTCGAGGCCTCCGTGATCCCGCCGACGAGCCGCGCGATCGCCCTCGCGTCTTCGGTCGAGGTGTGCCACCGCCGCACCTGATGCAGGAGCCGGCCTTCGGCCTCGCTGCCGGCGACGAGCGCGATGAGGAGCCGTTCATCGCCGCCGGGCCCGTCGGGCACGTCGATGTCGGTCGTGCCGCAGCCCGGTGTATCGGCATGCAGGAACGCGCGCGCCTTCAGACCGAGGAGCACGGCCACGACAGCATGCGATGCCTCGTGGACCGCGGCCGCTCTCTTGCCCGTACTAGGCTTCGACGTGGTGGCTGCTTCCTTCCGTCCGGCGGTCCAGACGGATGCCGTGCTGCGGCGCGGCGACTTCATCGCGCCCGTCATCCAGGAGGTCAGGCGGGTCATCGTGGGGCAAGACCACCTGATCGACCGTCTGCTCGTCGGCCTCCTGTGCGACGGTCACCTTCTGATCGAGGGCGTGCCGGGTCTCGCGAAGACCCTCGCCGTGAAGACCCTCGCCGACACGATCGACGCCGACTTCAAGCGCCTCCAGATGACGCCGGACCTCTTGCCCGCGGACCTCATCGGCACGATGGTGTACGACCCGCGCGAGCAGGTCTTCCACCCGCGGAAAGGTCCCATCTTCACGGACATCCTCCTGACCGACGAGATCAACCGCGCGCCGCCGAAGGTGCAGAGCGCGCTCCTCGAATCCATGCAGGAGCACCAGGTGACCATCGGCGGGACGACGCATCCGCTGAGCGACCTGTACATGGTGCTCGCGACGCAGAACCCTATCGAGCACGAGGGCACGTACCGCTTGCCCGAGGCGCAGGTCGACCGATTCATGATGAAGATCGTCATCGGGTACCCGACCGCGGAAGAGGAGCGCACGATCATGGACCGGCAGACGATCGAGGAGCCGGTGAAAGTGCGCAAGATCGCGACGCCCGCGGCCATCCTCGCCGCCCGCCAGGCCGTGAAGCAGGTGCGCCTCGAGGACGGCCTCAAGGACTACATCGTCCGGGTCGTCTTCGCGACGCGCGACCCGGCGGCGTTCGGGCTCACCGACCTGAAGCCGCTCATCGCATATGGCGTGTCGCCGCGCGCGACGATCTACCTCTCGATCGCATCGCGCGCGAAGGCGTTCCTCGAGGCGCGCGACCACGTCCTGCCCGACGACATCAAGTCGATCGCGATGGACGTCATGCGCCATCGCCTCATCCCGACCTACCAGGCCGAGGCCGAGGAGATCACGCCCGAGGTCATCATCCAGCGGGTGCTCGACAAGGTCCCGCTGCCCTAGATGGCCCGCTACGCGGGGGGCGAGCCCCCCGCGAACCCCCCGCTGGTCCAGAGCGGGACCGTCCCCGAGGAGGTCCTCCGGAAGATCCGCGAGGTCGAGATCCGGGCGCGCATCCTCGCGGACGAGCTCCTCCTCGGTACATACCGCGCCGTGTTCAAGGGATCGGGCCTCGACTTCGAAGAGGTCCGCGAGTACGAGGCCGGGGACGACGTCCGCAGCATCGACTGGAATGTCACCGCGCGCATGGGCGTGCCCTACATCAAGAAGTTCCGCGAGGAGCGCGCGCTCAACATCTATCTCGTCGTCGACGTGTCGGCGTCGTCCTGGTTCGGCACGGCTCGCCAGAGCAAGCGCGAGCTCGCCGCCGATGTCGGCGCGCTCCTCACGGTCGCCGCGCAGTGCAACTACGACCGCGTCTCGCTGCTCCTCTTCTCCGACGGGATCGACGAGTTCATCCCGCCGCGCATCGGCCGGGACCACGCGCTGCACGTGATCCGTCAGCTCCTCTACGCCGAGCCGGGCCGCGCGCGGACGGACCTCGGCGCCGCCGCGCACTTCCTCGGGAACATCGCGAAGAAGCGCGGGGTCGTCTTCATCGTGTCGGACCTGCTCGACGCGGGCTTCGAGGCGCCGCTGCGCACGCTCGCGCAGAAGCACGACGTGATCGCGCTCGTCCCCGGCGATCCGCGCGAGCTCGAGCTGCCCGCGGTCGGCGCGATCGTGCTCGAGGACGCCGAGACGGGGGAGCTCGTCGAGATCGACACGTCGGACCGTCGCCTCCGCGCCGCCTACGCCGAGGCCGCCGCGGAGCGCCGGGTCGAGCGGCGCCGGACCCTCTCGCGGATGGGCATCGACAGCGTTGAGCTCTTCACGGACCGCTCCTATGTCCCCGCGCTCATGGCGCTGTTCCGCACCCGGGCGCACCGCCAGTGAGGAGGCTCGCCCTCGCCGCGGTCGTGGTCGCCCTCTCGCTGGCGCCCGCGTCCGCGTCGGCACAGGAAGCGCCTGTCACGGTGCGGTCCGAGGTCGACCGCACGGTCATGACGATCGGCGACCAGGTCCTCCTCACCGTGACGGTGGAGCTCGCGCGGGGCTATGTCCTCGGTGAGATCCAGGTGCCGCGCGCGGTCGGCGATTTCGAGGTCGTGGACACCCTGACGGCGCTCGAGACGCGCTCGACGACGGGCGCGACGCGGATCCAGCTGCGCTACCTCGTCACGACGTTCCAGCTCGGGCGGCGGCAGCTGCCCGCCATCGGCGTCGGGTATCGCGCGCCGGACGGCGCGCTGGGCGAAGCGCAGACGCCCGCTGGGCACGTCATCGCCGTGCAGAGCGCGATCCAGCCCGGCGAGGACGCGACCGACATCAAGCCGCTGAAGCCGCCGCTTCCCGTCCCCGGCGGCGGGACCGACCTCTCACGTGTGCTGCCGTTCGCGGCGGTCGCGCTCCTCGTCGTGGCGGCCGCGGTCCTCGCGCTGCGCGTGCGGCGCCGGGGCGCGATCCTCGTCGAGAGCAGCGCGCACGGCCCGGCACGTGCCGCGCTCGACGAGCTCGAGCGCGTCGTCGAGCAGCGGCTGCCCGAGCAGGGCCGCACGCGCGAGCACTACGACCTCGTCGCCGCGGCGCTGCGGCGGTTCGTCGCGGCACGCTACGGCCTCGCCGCGGACGCGCGGACCGCGCGCGAGCTGCGCCGCGAGCTCGAGCACGCCGGCATCGGCCGCTCGGCGGCGCAGACGCTGTGCGAGGTCCTCGAGGACGCCGAGGCCGTCCGGTACGAGGAACGCGTCATCTTCCCGGCGCGCGCGCAGAAGTCGATGCACGACGTCATCGAGCTCATGCGCAAGTCCGTCATCGCCGAGGAGTACGAGCTCATCAGCTCCGGAGCGTCCGCGTGACGCTCGATCTCTTCGGCACCGTCGTGCGGTTCGCGGACCCGATCGTCCTCGTCCTGCTCGCCGTCGTGCCCGCGGTGGCCTTCATCGGCTTCGCGCGGGACCGCCGCGCCGGCGGGGCGCTCCTCTTCTCGGCGCTCTCGATCATCCCCGGGCGGCGCCGCGCGTGGCGGACGCGCCTGCGTCCCGCGCTGATCGTCGTGCGCGCGGTCGCGCTCGTCCTGCTCATCGCGGCGCTCGCGCGGCCGCAGGTGGTGCGTGCCTCGGAGATCTCGGCCGAGGGCATCGATATCGCGGTCGTGGTCGACGTGTCGGGCTCGATGGTGAGCGGCGACTTTGGCCGCCGCAACGTGACGAAGCTCGACGCCGTCAAGCGCGTCGTCGGCGCGTTCGTCGACGGCTTGAAGAGCGACCGTGTCGGGCTCGTCATCTTCGGGAGCGAAGCGCTCCTGATGTCCCCGCTGACGCTCGACCACAACGCGATCCAAGAATTGACAGCGTCGCTCGAGGGCGCGCGGTTCGTCGGCGGCGCCACCGCGATCGGGACCGGCCTCGCGACCGGGCTGAACGTGCTGCGCGACTCGACCGCGAAGTCGAAGGTCGCGATCCTCCTCACCGACGGTGAGAACAACACCGGCCAGATCACGCCGCTCGACGCCGCGAAGGCGGCGAAGACGCTGGGCGTGCACGTGTACACGATCGGCGCGATCCTCGACGCCGAGCGGCGGAGCGGGACCATCCCGGTGAACGAGGCGCAGCTC
>DASWDY010000122.1:0-8271 GCA_036395035.1 Candidatus Limnocylindria bacterium | reverse complement strand
CAAGGTCGATGCGGCGTGGCGGCCGTTCCGCGACGCCGTGCGCGGGCTCGGGCGCGGCCGCTTCGACGAGCCCACCTCGGCGGGCTGGACGTACCGCGATCTCGTCGCGCACGTCGCAGCGTGGGAGGATCGCACCGCGCGGCGCATCCGGGCGTTCCACGAGACCGGGCGCCAGATCGGCCCCGAAGGCGAGGCGGCGCTGGGCATCCACGACGTCCGCGACACGGACGGGTTCAACGCGAAGGTGGCGAGCTCGCACCGGCTCGTCGGCGCGGAGGCGCTCGTCGACGAGCTCGACACCGCGCATCGCCGCCTCACGGAGGAGATCGCGCGCCTCACCGACGATCAGCTCTGCGCCGACGTGGAGCCGACGGCGTGGGGCCCGCAGAGCTGGGTCGTCGCCGTCGTCGCGGGGAACAGCTTCGGCCACTACCGCGAGCACGCCGAAGAGATGGGGATCGCTCGCTCGGGGGAGGGGCCCCGAGGTTGAGCAGGATGAAACGTCCCATCCGCGTCGTGGTCGCCAAAGCGGGCCTCGACGGGCACGACCGCGGGGCCAAGGTGGTGGCACGTGGCCTGCGCGACGCGGGCATGGAAGTGATCTACACGGGCGTGCACCAGACGCCGGAGCAGGTCGTCGAGACGGCGCTCCAGGAGGACGCCGACGCGATCGGCCTGTCACTGCTGTCGGGCGCGCACAACTACCTCTTCCCGCGCGTCGACGAGCTCATGCGCGCGAAGGGCATGGACGACGTGCTCCTGTTCGGCGGGGGGATCATCCCGGAGGAGGACATCCCCTTCCTGCGCGAGCACGGCGTCGCGCGCGTGTTCCCGCCGGGGTCGTCGCTCGAGGAGATCGCGGCATACGTACGCGGCGCCGTCGGGGAGAAGCGGGGACAGCCGGCGTAGCGGAGAGGATCTCGTCTTTGTGACGGCCACGGGGCCGGACACGGCAGAACGGAGGGAACGAACACATGGCGAAGAAGGACCCGCGGCCGCTCGATGTCGGGCTCGCGTCGCTGCACGGCAAGGACGAGGCGACCGCGGTCGAATGGTGGAAGCAGCGGCTGATGCTGATCGCGGGCATCCCGAGCGAGGCCGCACGCGCGGGAGCGGTCCTCCCGCAGTTCCGCGAGCTCTCGTTCTTCCCGAGCGACGAGCGCCGCCGCTTGACGAAGGCGCGCATGCAGGCCTTCCTGTCGCTCCCGATGGACCAGCAGGAGCTGATCCTCGCGGCGCGGCGGCAGGCCGCGGGTCTCGACCCCGCGCTCTTCCAGAGCGACACCGAGGTCACCGACAGCGTGGCCGCCGAGGTGCCCGGGGGCGCCGACCTCCAAAAGCGCCTGCCGCGCTGATTTGGATCTCCGCTACGGCGACGACCAGCTGGCGGTCCGCGATGCCGTGCGGTCATTCGTGCGCGACCGCGTCATCCCGAGCGCGGCCGTTTGGAGCGAGGACGGCCGCTTCCCGCACGAGATCGTGCCGGAGCTCGCTCGGCTCGGCCTCCTCGGGCTCGCGGTCCCGCCCGACATCGGCGGCGCGGGCCTCGACGTGCTCACGGTCGCGCTCGTCATGGAAGAGCTCGGCGCGGGTGACGGCTCGCTCGCGCTGACGATCGCGGCGCACAACTCGCTCTGCATCGGGCATCTGCTCATCGGCGCGTCGGACGAGCAGAAGCGCCGCTGGATCCCGCCGCTCGCGTCCGGCCGGCATCTCGGGGCGTGGGCGCTCACCGAGCCCGGCTCGGGGTCCGACGCCGCGGCCGCGCGCACGCGCGGCGAGCGCGACGGCGATGACTGGGTCCTCACGGGGACGAAGCAGTTCATCACGAACGCCTCGCTCGCGGGCTTCTACGTGGTCGTCGCTGGCGCGGACGATGGCCTGTCCGCGTTCGGCATCGCCGCGGGCACGCCCGGCATCCACGCGGGCCGGCCCGAACGGAAGCTGGGCCTGCACGCGAGCGACACCGCGCCGCTCATCCTCGACGGCTGCCGCGTCGCGGAGGCCGACCGCATCGGGACGCTCGGGAAGGCGTTCGACGACGTGAAGCAGGTGCTCGACCGCGGGCGCATCGGGATCGGCGCGCTCGCGATCGGCCTCGGACGCGCGGCGGTCGACGTCGCGAGCGCGTACGCGAAGGAGCGGCGACAGTTCGGCCGCCCGATCGCGGACTTCCAGCTCGTGCGTGGCCACCTCGTCCGCGCCCGGACCGAGCTCGACGCGGCGCGGCTGCTCGTGCACCGCGCGGCGCTCCTCGCTGACGCCGGGCTGCCGTTCCGGAAGGAAGCGTCGATGGCGAAGCTGTACGCCACGGAGGCCGCGAGCCGGGCGGCGAACGCCGCGCTCCAGGTCCTCGGCGGATACGGATACATGCGCGACCAGCCCGTCGAGCGCATCGTCCGCGACGCCCGGCTCATGGAGATCGGCGAGGGCACGAGCGAGATCCAGCGCGTCGTCATCGCGCGAGAGCTGCTGCGCGCCTGATGGCGGTCGCGACCGGCGACCTCCTCGCGCGCGCGCGCGCCGGCGACAAGCGCGCGGTCGCGCGGGTCCTCAGCGTCGTCGAGAACGATGCCGCGGGCGCCGCGGAGATCCTGCGCGAGACCTTCCCGCAGACGGGGCGCGCGCTCGTGCTCGGCGTCACCGGTCCGCCCGGCGGCGGGAAGAGCACGCTCGTCTCGCGGCTCGTCGCGGCGTACCGCGAGCGCGCCCCGCGCGTGTCCGTCGTCGCCGTCGACCCGTCGAGCCCGTTCACCGGCGGCGCGATCCTCGGGGATCGCATCCGCATGCAGGACCGCTTTCTCGACGAGGGCGTCTTCATCCGCAGCATGGCGAGCCGCGGCCATTCGGGCGGGCTCGCGCGCACGACGGCGCGCGTCGTCGGCGTGCTCGACGCGCTCGGCAGCGACGTGGTGATCGTCGAGACCGTCGGAGTGGGGCAGGAGGAGGTGGAGGTCATCCGCGTCGCGGGCACGGTCGTGCTCGTCACCGTCCCCGGGCTCGGCGACGACATCCAGGCGATCAAGGCGGGCGTGCTCGAGATCGCGGACGTCCTCGTCGTGAACAAGGCCGACCGTCCCGGCGCCGACGAGACCGCGCGCGACCTCGCGCAGATGCTCACCCTCGGCGAGGCGCGCGGCGGATGGAAGCCGCCGATCGTGCGGACCGTCGCGGCGACGGGCGATGGGATCGACGAGCTCATGCGCGCGGTCGAGCGGCACCGGGGTTGGGCCGCCGAGAGCGGCGAGCGCGAGCGGCGCCGCGCCGATGCGGCGCGCGTCGAGGTCGAGGCCTTGCTGCGCGAGTCGCTCGTGCGCCGGCTCGAGCAGCGCGTGGGCGCCGACCGCGTGCAGGGCGCCGTGGAGCGCGTCGCGGCGCGCGCGATCGATCCGTACGCCGCGGTCGAGGAGCTCCTCCGCGACGCGTAGACCAGACTGAGGCGACGATGCCGCTGGAGCTGCTCCTCTTCCGCACCGGCGCCGTCGACATCGTCCGCCGCGCGTTCCATCCCTGGCTCGGCGAGCCCGATCGATCCGCCGTGGGACGCCAGCCGGTCTGGTCCGCGCTCATCCGGACCCCCGAGGGCAACGTCCTGTTCGACACCGGCCTCCATCCAGTGCACGTCGCGCGGCCGGAGGCGACGTTCGGCGCGCTGCCGGACATGAAGGTCGTCATGGAGGCGGAGGACGCGGTCGTCGCGCGCCTCGCCGCGGTCGGCGTGCGGCCGGACGACGTGACGGTCGTCGTGAACAGCCATCTCCACTTCGACCACGCCGGCAACAACGGCGCGTTCCCGCGCGCGACGTTCGTCGTGCAGCGCAAGCACCTCGCGTTCGCGCGCGACCATCGCCGGAGCTTCCCGAGCGTCTACTGGGAGATCCCCGAGCTGACGTACCTCCCCGCGGACGGCCGCACGCGCATCGCGAGGGGCGTCGAGGTCGTGCCGACGCCCGGGCACGCCGCGGGGCACCAGTCGCTCGTCGTCGACCTCCCGGAGACCGGCCGCGTCGTGCTCTGCGGTGATGCCGCGTTCACGCGCGAGAACCTCGAGCGCGGCGAGACGCCGGCGCTCGATCCCGACGCGGCGAAGCAGTCTCTCGCGCTCATCCGGTCGCTGGTCGACGACGATCTCGACCGCTGCTTCGTGAGCCACGACGCGAGCGCGTGGGCCGCGTGGCGGCACGCGCCCGCGTCGTACCGGTAGGTGCTACTGGATCTCGAACTGCACCTGGACGTGGACGAGGACGTCGAGCTCGCCCGCGGGCACCTGCGTCGCCGCGAGGGGCGCCGGGGCGGCCGCGATGCTGCGGAACTGGTCGAAAGGCTGCACCGGCGTCGTCTGGTCGGAGACTGCCAGCACCTTCCCGAGCCGCACACCCGCGGTCTTCGCCATGGCGTCCGCCTTCGACCGCGCGTCCTCGATCGCGAGGCGCCGCGCCTCCGCCTGTGACGGCTTCGGGTCGTCGATGGCGAAGCGGATGTTGACCGTGTTCCCGGCGTCGCCCTGGATCAGCGCGTCGAGCGCCTTGCCGGCGTCGTTCACCTTGCGATAGGTGAGCGCGATCTGCTGCACCGCCTGGTACGCGGTGATCCGGGGGGCTTGGTCCCCGCCACGGGATGAGTACTGCGGCTGGATGTTGTAGCCGGCCGTCTTCGTGTCCTTGTCCGCGATCCCGAGCTCCTTCGCCTTCTTCAGGATCCGATCGGTGCGCTCGGCGACGAGGGTCTGCGCCTCCGCGGCGGTCGGCGCCTGCGCGACCGCACCGACCGTGATGACCGCGATGTCCGGCTTCACCTTGACCGTGGCGTCGCCGACGGTGACGATCCCGGGCGCGATACCGCTGTTCACCGTCGTCGAGGCTATCGCGGGGAAGGTGCCGCCGGCGGCGCCCCCGCCTTTCGCGGCGAGGACGAGCGCCAGGAGCACGGCGGAGCCGGCGATGGTGCCGAGGACCGCCCGCTGGAACGTGGTGAGCATGTGTGACTCCCTTGAGTTGTCATAGTGTTGACGCGCAAGGGGGCCCGCTGGTTCCCGGCGCTACGGGATCTTTCCGAACCAGCGCAGGGAGAGGCCCGCGGCGAGGATCGTGAGGAGCGCCGCGGCCGCAGAGAACAGCCCGCTCACCTCCGCCTTCTCCTTGCGCAGCACGAGCTCCGTCGTGAGGCTCTCGTACACGTTCTTCAGCTCCTGCTCGTTCTGCGCGTTGAAGTACTCGGCGTCGGTGAGCGCGGCGACGCGCTTGAGCGTGTCCTCGTCGAGCGCGGTGCGGATGGCCCGTCCGCCGATCCGGATCACCGTTCCTTGCGCGGTACCGAGCCCGATCGTGTACACGCGCACGCCGCGCGACGACGCCTCCTCCACGATCGTTAGCGGCGGCGGGTACTGGTTGTTCTGGCCGTCGGTGAGCAGCACGATCGTCGCGGCGGCGCGCGGGATCGAGCGCGCTTTCGGCGACGCGCTCGGGATCGCTTCGCCCGGCGCGGGCTGCAGGTCGGGCCGCAGCCACTTCACGCTCGGCGGCTCGTCCTCGCTGCCCTCGAAGATCGCGTCGAGGGAGATGAGGATCCCGCGGCCGATGGCGGTCGCGCGCTGCGTCCGTAGCCGGTCGATGGCCTCGATCACGAGCTCCTTGTCGGTCGTCGGCGACTGCACGATCGAGGCGTCGGACGCGAACGAGACGACGCCGATCCGGACATGCTCGCTCTGCTTCGCGACGAATGCCTTTGCGGCGGCCTTCGAGACCTCGAGGCGGTTCGGCTTCACGTCGTCCGCGTTCATGCTCCCGGACACGTCCATCGCGAGGACGACGGTGCCCTCCTGCGTCGGCACGTGCAGCTCCGTGTACGGGCGCGCGAAGCCGACGAGCATGAGCGCCAGCGCGGCGAGCGTGAGCGCGGGCGGGATATGGCGGCGGATGCCCGGGCCGGACCCGAGCGCCTCCTTCACCATCGAGAGGCTCGCGTACCGCAGCGCGTACTTGCGGCGGCGCCGCTGCGCGAGGACGTAGAGCGCGACGAGCGCGGGCACGAGCGCGAGCGTCCACAGCGCCGTCGGCCAGAAGAACAGCATCAGACCGCGACCATCGCGCCCTGGCGCTTGCCGCGCGTGAGCTTGCGCCGCGCCGCGAAGCGCAGGATCGCGCTCACGACGTCGTCCTCGGTCGACAGTGGCAGCACGTCGACCCGCGCGCGGCGGAACGCCGCGAGCAGCTCGCTCTCGCGGCGGCGAGCGATCTCGGCGAAGCGCGCGCGGAACCTCGCGTCGCTCGTGTCGATGAAGAGCTGCTCGCCGGTCTCGGCGTCCGTCATGAAGATCGCGCCGATGTCCGGCAGGTCCTGCTCGCGCGGATCCACCACGCGGACGGCGATGACCTCGTGATGACGCGCGAGCTGTCCGAGCGCGCGCTCCCACCCGGGAGCGGTGATGAGGTCCGAGACGACGAAGAGGAGCGACCGGCGCCTGATCGTGCGCGCGGCCGTCTCGAGCAGGTCCGCGAGACGCGTGAACGGCGCCTGCTTCGGGCGGGGGCGGTCGATGAGCTCGTCGAGGATCCGCAGCACCTGCAGCCGCCCGGTGCGCGCGGGGATGACGCGCTCGATCCCGTTCCCGTAGAGGATCGCGCCGACGCGGTTGCCGCGCCGCGTGAACACGCGTGCGAGCGCGCCGACGAGGTCGATGAGCAGGTCGAGCTTCTTCGTCTGCGCGGTCCCGAAGTCCATCGAGGGCGAGAGGTCGAGCAGGAAGTGCGCCGAGATCTCGCGCTCCTCGAGGTACTCGCGCACGTACGGGACATCCATGCGCGCGGTGACGTTCCAGTCGATATAGCGGACGTCGTCGCCGGGCACGTACTCGCGGATGTCGGCGAGGTCGAGGCCCTGGCCGCGGAACACCGTGCGGTAGTCGCCCTGGAGCACGCCGTCGAGACGGCGGATGACCGTCCAGTCGAGCCGCTGGAGGACCTGCTCAGGCGTTCGCGACACGTCGTCCGAGGTCCCGCGCGAGCGCCTTCGGCGGGAGCGGGATGCGCTCGAGGGCCTTGGTGATGATCGCGTCCGCGGTCACGTCGTCCGACAGCGCCTCGTACGAGAGGACGAGGCGGTGGCGCAGCACGTCGGGCACGAGCTCGAGGACGTCGGTCGCGAGGACGTAGTCGCGGCCGCGCATGAACGCCAGGGCGCGCGCCGCGATGATGAGATTGATCGACGCCCGCGGGCTCGCGCCGAAGGTGATGTACTTCGCCATCTCGCCGAGGCCGTAGTCCTTCGGGACGCGCGTCGCGTTCACGAGGCGCACGACGTACTCGACGAGCACGGGGTCGACGTACACGCGGTCCGCCGCGGCCTGGAGCTCGACGAGCTCGCCGGTCGTCATGACGGGATGCACCTGCGGGAATACCGCGGTCATGCGCTCGACGACGACGAACTCGTCCATCTCGGACGGGTACGAGACGAGCACCTTCATCATGAAGCGGTCGACCTGCGCCTCGGGGAGGGGATACGTCCCCTCGGTCTCGATCGGGTTCTGCGTCGCGAGGACGAAGAACGGGTCGGGCACCCGGTGCGTCTCCTTCCCGATCGTCACCTGCCGCTCCTGCATCACCTCGAGGAGCGCGCTCTGCACCTTCGCGGGCGCGCGGTTGATCTCGTCGCCGAGGAGGAGGTTCGTGAAGACCGGCCCGAGCCACGTCTGGAACTGCCCGGTCCGCTGGTCGTACACGCGCGTGCCGACGAGATCCGCTGGCACGAGGTCGGGCGTGAACTGCACGCGCTTGAACTCGCCGTCGATCGCGGCGGCGACCGTCTTGATCGAGAGCGTCTTCGCCAGCCCGGGCACGCCCTCCACGAGCAGGTGGCCGCGCGCGAGGAGCGCGACGAGGATCCGCTCCAGCAGGTGGTCCTGGCCGACGATGACCTTCTTCATCTCGAACAGGAGGCGCTCCATCTTCGTGGGCTGTCGCTCGAGGCTCTGCATGCCTTTTCCTTATGCGCTCCCGCGCAATGCGGGACCGCTTGAAGTTGGTCGCTTTTGCTCAGTCAGGCGGCACCCCCAGGGCTGAGGCAGCGGAGTCGATACGGACGGCGAAGCCGAGGCCGGTGAACGAGCGCTGGCCGGGCGGACCGAGGACGCCGGTGACGATGCCGATGACCTCGCCGCGCCCGTCGATGAGCGGCCCGCCCGAGTTGCCGGGATTGGCCGCGGCGTCGAACTGGATCAGGCCCGAGAGCGGCTGGGACAGCGACTCGAAGCGCACGGTCCGGTCGAGACCTGAC
>DASWDY010000121.1:0-10599 GCA_036395035.1 Candidatus Limnocylindria bacterium | reverse complement strand
GAGGCCCTTCTCGAGCGCCTCGCGCCGGAAGTGGTCGAGCGCGTTCGTGTCCAGGCGACCTTCGAGGAAGGCGCGCGCGTAGATGCCCGGCGCGGCGTGGCCCTGGAAGTAGATCTGGTCACCGGGCTGGCCGTCGTCCTTCCCCCGGAAGAACCAGTTGAAGCCGACCTCGTAGAGGGTCGCTGCCGACGCGTACGTCGCGAGATGGCCGCCGATCCCGGGGTAGTGGTGGTTCGCCCGCAGGACCATCGCGACCGCGTTCCAGCGGATCATCCGCCGGATGCGGCGCTCCATCTCCTCGTCGCCCGGGAAGTACGGCTCCTGCTCGGGCGAGATCGTGTTGATGTAGCGGGTCTGGGTCAGCGCGGGCAACCCGATCTGGAGCTGCCGCGCGCGCTTCAGGAGCTTGAAGAGGACGAACCGCGCGCGCTCGACGCCGCCCGCCTTGACGAGCCCGTCGAGCGAGTCGACCCACTCCTGCGTCTCATCGGGATCGATGTCCGGGAGCTGCCGCTTGAACTCGTCGAAGACCTCGTGAACAGGACGCTCCTGCATCAGTGAGATGGTAGGCGTGCACACTGACGACATGCAGGAGCCACCTCGTCCGCGTCGCGGCCGGCCGCGTCGCAGGGGACCACAGCGCCCCCGACCGACGCAGGCACCCGCCGAGCCGCGCCAGCGCGCGCAGCCGCCCGCGCCGCGCGAGCGCGCGCCGCGCGAGGGACGTGCGGATCAACGCGCGCCGCAGCGACGAGCGGAGCGCGGGCGACCGGAGCGGCAGCGCGGCGACCGCGCCGGTCAGCGTCGCGGCGGACGCGGTCGTGGACGACAGCCCGACGGAGAGCGCTATGGAACGCCGGCGGTGATCCTCCTCGACAACCGCGAAGGCGAGCCCGATCTCACGGGCGCCGCCGCGGTCTTCGAGGGGTACTTCGATCCCGAGACGGGCGACCGCCGGCGCCCGGGTGAAGGCCTCCCGCGCCTGAAGGTGGGCAATGACCGGGTCTGGGGCTTCGAGTGCTGGTGGCGCGCCGATCCCCCGGCATCGGGTCTCACGCCCGAGGACCACGCCGACCTCGAGACGTCGAAGCGCCTGCTGCGCGGTCTCATCCGTGAAGCGCGCCGCCCTACCGCGTTCGCGAGGCGACCGACCGCGACCTGATCGCTCTGACCGAAGTACCAGGGCGTCGGTACGAGCGTCCTCCTGCTCGCCGATGCCGCGCTGGTGTTCGATCTACCGGACATGCGTGGTCAGCGGCGGCGTCAGCGCCTGGCACCCGGCGGACCGAGCTTCCGACGGAAGGTCCTCGCCGCGCTCCTCGCCGTCGGCGTGCTGCCGATCCTCGTCGTCGGCGTGCTCTCCATCCGCAACACGCGCGAGCAGCTCACCGATCTCGCCGTCGCCAACATCCAGCAGCGGTCCGCAAGCACCTCAAGCGCGATCGACGACTACCTCCGCGCGCGCCTTGGCGACATCGTCGTCGTGGCGTCGATGCCGGACGTCATCCGGTACGCCGCGACGCCGGCGGACACCGCGCTGCGGGCCTCGGCGCGTGAGGCGCTGAAGGCCGCCGCGGCCCGGGCGCCGGAGTACGAATCGGTCGCGGTCGTCAACCTCGACGGAACGATCACGGCCGCCTCGATCCAGACCGACGAGGGCACGAGCGTGAAGTTCCGCGAGTACTTCCTCCAGGCCAAGGACGGGAAGACCCACATCAGCGACCCGAGCTACTCGGTGATCACGGAGCGGCCGGCCCTGTTCTTCTCGGCGCCGGTGAAGAGCGCGGCGGGCCAAGTCCTCGCGGTGGCGCGCACGCGCGTGAACCTCGCCGCGATCTGGGACCTCGTCGAAGGCGACGCCGGCGCCGTCGGGGCCGGATCGCACGGCATGCTCCTCGACGACCACGGCATCCGGCTCGCGGTCTCGGAGACGAAGGGACACCGCGACCGGGCCGAGCAGCTCATCTACCGGCCCATCGCTCCGATCGACGCCGAGACGGCGAAGAAGCTCCAGGCGGACAAGCGCTTCGGGAACCTGCGGAGCGTGGATCAGCTCGTCGTCGACGCGATCCCGAGCCTCGCCGGCACGACGGCCGCGCTGCGCTCGTCGGAGAGCTCGGCGGGCCAGTTCTCGTACGGCTCGGGCGCCGACGAGCGGCGTGGCGTCGTGACGCGCCTGCGCGCGAAGCCGTGGACGTACGCGCTCGCGGTGCCGATCGCGACCTACACGCGCGCCGCCGACTCGGCCACGCTCGACGCGCTCGCGATGGTCGCCGTCGGGACCGTGATGGCGATCCTCATCGGCCTGCTCCTCACGCGGTCGCTCGTCGATCCGCTCCGGCGGCTCGTTGCCGCCGCGACCGAGGTCTCCATCGGGAAGGTCGACCTGCGTTCCGCGCGGTTCGATACGCGCTCGGGGGACGACATCACGCGCGAGGTCGCGTCGGCCTTCGACCGCATGCTGAACGCGCTCCGGTACTACGCCTTCGCGGACGATCCCGGAGGCGAGGCCGGCGCGGAGTGAACGCCCTCGCCGAGGCGCTGCTCGACGTCGCGCGCCAGCACATGGGTCCCGCCGCCAGCGCGTTCGTCACGTCGGAGCTCCGCGCGGTCGGACAGGGCCGTGACGGCCTCGACGCGCGCGGCCTCCGCCAGATCGCGGAGCGCGCGCGCGGCCGGTCGTCGCGCTTCATGGACGAGGAGGACGCGAATGCCTTCGCCGCCGAGGTCGAAGCGCTCGCGAGCGGCTCGGTCACGCGGGCGCGCGACGACGACGAGGTGCCCGACCACCAGCTCGCGCTGGATGCCGCCGCGAGCCTGCTCGCGCGCGGCGACCACCACCGCGCGTTCCTCGCGTACCGCGACCTCGCCAAGCGATACCACGACGCGCCGTCGCTGCAGGGCCTCGGACGCGCGGCGGCGATCGTCGGCGACACCGCCGCGGCGACCGAGGCGCTGCTCGCGGCGGCGCTGCTCGTCGTGAAGGAGGGCGAACGCGATCGCGCGATCGCCATCCTCGAGGAGGCGGTCGCCCTCGCGCCGACGGACCTCGCGTCGCACCGCCGGCTCACCGCGCTGTACGCGAACTCGGGCGACGTCGCCTCGGCTCGATGCGAGCACACGCGGTTCGCCGAGGCATGCCTCGCCGCGGGCGACCGCGCGCGTGCGCTGAGCGAGATCGAGTACGCGCGCCAGACGGTCGGTGACGCGCCGGCACTGCGCGAGCTCGTGCGCCGGATCGATGCGCTCTCCGCGCCCGCGCCCGCGCCGGCGGCGCGGCCGGTGCCGCATCTCGTCGTGCTGCCGCCGCCGGAGCCTCCGCCCGGCCCCGACGCGGTCGCGATGGATCTCATCCGACGGCGGGACCCCGGCGCGGCCGCCGAGACGATCGCCGCGGCGCAGCAGCTCGTCGCCGCGCGCAAGGTCTTCGCGGCGGCGGATCTGCTCCTCGCCTATGTCGCGTCCGGCCTCCCCGGACGCGACGCGCAGCAGCTGCTCATCCCGGTCGTGCGCGCGCTCGGCCGGCCCGATCTCGCGGTCGAGAAGTGCCATCTGCTCTCGCGCCTGCTCGACCTCGACGGCGACCGCGCCGGCGCGATCCGGATCGAGCGGCTCGCGGTCGCAAGCTAGAGCGGTTCAGGCCGCGTAGCGGTACCCCGGGCCGCCCTGGTCGACGAACGGCCGCAGCAGCAGCGTGAACAGGAAGCCCGCCACGAACCCGCCGATGTGCGCCATGTACGCGACGCCCGAGGTCTCCTCGCTCGGCGTGATCGAGGCGAACCCGTTGAGGAACTGGAACAGCGCCCACAGGCCGATCATGACGATGGCAGGGACCGTGTAGCGAAGCGGGTACCAGCCGAGGAACGCGACCACGCGGATGCGGTTCTGCGGGAAGAGGATCAGATACGCGGCCAGCACGCCGCTGATGGCGCCCGACGCACCGAGGCTCGGGATGACCGAGTCCGGGTTGAAGAGGACATGGGCGAGGGATGCGATGACGCCGACGACCAGGTAGAAGGCGAGATACATGGCCGAGCCGAACGCCGCCTCGACGTTGTCGCCGAAGACGTACAGGAAGAGCATGTTGCCGAGCAGGTGAGCCCAGCCACCGTGCATGAACGTCGACGTGAAGAGCGTCAGCCAGATCGGGTTCGGTCCCTGGGCCTCCACGATCGTTTCGACGCTGCCGTCAGGCAGCGCGACCCGGACAGGACCGATGAGGTCGGTGCCGGTCAGGATCTCCTTCGGGATCGCCGAGAAGCCCATCGTGAACGCGTCGCTCGGCAGCTGGATGAGGATGAAGACGGCGACGTTCAGCGCGATGATCAGGAGATTGACGATGGGTGTCCCGCCGCGCGGGGCGGAGTCGTCGCCGATGGGGATCACGGCGCGAGATGATGCATCTTGCCTGCCTGTCTCGGTACAATGGACATCCCGGCGACGTAGCCAAGTGGTAAGGCGCGGGTCTGCAAAACCCTCATCGCGGGTTCGATTCCCGCCGTCGCCTCCGTGCTCGACACCTGCGGGGCCGGCTGGACGCTCGTGTTCGTGCCGACGCTGCAGGAGCTGAGCGCCTCCGTCCTCCTGTTCACCGCCGAGACCATGACGCTCGCCGTCGCGATCCTGAACGTCGCGGTCATGGACGCCGGCCGGATCGAACGCGTCGGAGCGCCGCGGGACGTCCTCTGATCCTTCCCTTCGGCGCCCGATCCGGATACCCTTCCGGCAACTTCATACGCGACGCGGCCAGAGGTCGCGGTCGTCACAGCAGCGGCGTCGAGGGGCGAGCTTCCCGTCGAGACGTCGTGAAGGGACGGCCGCCGAAGGTGAAGGTCCGGCTCGGGACCTGAGCCTGGGACGCGATCCGGAAGGACGCGGACTGTCGTGGCGGGGAGGGCACCCCGTCACGGAGCGCTGACCGCATCAGGGCTTCGAGACGTCCGGGTCCGCCCGGGAGGATCGAAATGCTGGTGCGTGACGCGCACCAGCTTTTTGTTGCCCGAGGGAGGAAGGACATGCCGGTCGAGCGATTCGCGATCATCGATTCCACGCTCAGGGAAGGGGAGCAGTTCTCGAGCGCCCACTTCACGACGGCGCAGAAGATCGAGATCGCCCAGGCGCTCGACGCCTTCGGTGTCGAATACATCGAGGTCACGTCACCGGTCGCGAGCCCGCAGAGCTACGAGGACTGCAAGACGATCGCGGCGCTCCCTTTGAAGGCGAAGGTCCTCACGCACGTCCGCTGCCACATGGACGACGCGAAGGTCGCCGTCGAGACGTGCGTCGACGGCATCGACATCCTCTTCGGGACATCGTCGTTCCTGCGCGAGTTCTCGCACGGGAAGAGCGTCGACCAGATCATCGCGCAGGCGGGCGAGGTGATCACGTTCATTCAGGACCACGGCAAAGAGGTCCGCTTCTCGAGCGAGGACAGCTTCCGCTCGACCGAGGGCGACCTGCTGCGCGTGTACAAGGCCGTTGACGCCTGCGGCGTGAACCGCGTCGGGATCGCCGACACGGTGGGCATCGCGACCCCGCGCCAGTGCTACGCGCTCGCGCACGAGCTGCGGCGCGAGGTCTCGTGCGACATCGAGTTCCACGGCCACAACGACACCGGTTGCGCGATCGCGAACTCGTACTCCGTCCTCGAGGGCGGCGCGACCCACATCGACACGAGCATCCTCGGCATCGGCGAGCGCAACGGCATCACGCCGCTCGGCGGCTTCATCGCGCGCATGTATGCGGACGATCCCGGCGCGATCAAACGGAAGTACGACCTGCCGCGGCTGCGCCAGCTCGACGAGATGGTCGCGACGATGGTCGGGATCGACGTCCCGTTCGACGAGTACGTGACCGGCAAGTACGCGTTCCACCACAAGGCCGGGATGCACACGAAGGCGATCTACGTGAACCCGAACTCGTACGAGATCCTCGACCCCGCCGACTTCGGCCTCGCGCGTACGATCAACATCGCGCACCGCCTCACCGGGCACAACGCGGTGGGCCGCCGCGCCGAGGAGCTCGGCCTCTCGTTCGGCAAGGACGACCTCCGCGAGGTGACGAAGCGGATCAAGGCCATGGCGGACGCGGGTCCGCTCTCCATGGACCAGCTCGACACGGTCCTCCGCGAGTGGGTGGTGGCGTAGTGGCGTACCGGGGGGCTCCGCCCCCCGTGGACCCCCCGGGACCGACCGTGGCGGAGCTCATCCTCTCGCGCGCATCGGGGCGCGACGTCCGTGCCGGCGACCTCGTGATCGCGCCGGTGTCGCGCGTCATGGTGCACGACTCGGTCATCGACGCGGTCATGAAGGGTCTTGCGGACCTCGGCAAGGAGAAGGTCTGGGACACGTCGAAGGTGTGCGTCTTCGTCGACCACGCCGCGCCCGCGCCGACGCCGGTCGTCGCCGACTCGCACCGCGTCCTCCGCGGGTGGGTGCGCGATCAGGGGATCGTGACGTTCTACGACGCCGGCGAGGGCGTCTGCCACCAGATCATGGTCGAAGAGGGGTACTGCGAGCCCGGGACCGTCATCGTCGGCAGCGACTCGCACTCGAACTCGTACGGGGCGGTCGGGTCGTTCGGCGCGGGCATGGGCGCGACCGACATCGCCGTCGCGCTCGCGCTCGGACGCACGTGGCTGCGCGTCCCCGAGTCCATCAAGGTGACGTTCACCGGCACGCCCCGCCGCGGCGTGACGATGAAGGACGCGATCATGCGCGTCGTCCGCGAGATCGGCACCGACGGAGCGCGCTACGCGTGCGTCGAGTTCCACGGCGCGGGCGCCCTCCCGCAGGGCGACCGCATCACGCTCGCGGGCATGACGACGGAGATGGGAGCGAAGGCCGGCATCGTCGTCGGCACGCCCGAAGCGCCGGCGTGGCTGCGTCCCGCGGGGGACGCGCGGTACGTGCGCGAGGTCACGGTCGATCTCTCGACGCTCGAGCCGCAGATCGCGATCCCGCCGCGCGTCGACCAGGTCTCCGATGTCTCGGGCGCGATCGGCATCCCGGTCGACATCGTGTTCCTCGGGTCGTGCACGAACGGCCGCGTCGTCGACATGCGCCAGGCGGCGGAATTGCTCCGCGGCAGGCGCATCCATCCGCGCGTCCGTCTCGAGGTCGTGCCGTCCTCGCGCCGGCAGTTCGAGGACGCGATGGCCGACGGGACGCTCGGGATCCTCTCGTCGGCCGGGGCGGTGATCGGCTCGAGCGGGTGTGGGCCTTGCCTCGGGCGCACCGGCGGCGTCCTCGCGGGCGAGGAAGTCTGCTTCTCGACCGCGAACCGGAACTACAAGGGGCGCATGGGGTCGCCCGACGCGTCGATCTATCTCGGCTCGCCGTACGTGGCGGCGGTCGCGGCGCTCACGGGCGTCATCGACGACCCGCGGCCGTACCTCGAGGCGAGCGACGCGGAGTTCGACGCGCTCGTCGCGAAGCGCCGCACGGAGCGCGGCGACCGCGGCGCGGCGTCGGCCCGGTCCGGCGATCGCGCGCGCGAGCTGCTCGCGGCGATCCCGCTCCGCGCGGGACCGTGGGTCACCGGGATGGAGGTCGAGGACTGACATGGCGAGGGCATGGGTCTTCGGCGACGACCTCGACACCGACCAGATCGTCCCGGGCCGCTACGCGCCGTTCATGGTCGGCCAGGACAAGTTCCACACGTACGCGTTCTGCGACGCGCGGCCCGGCTTCGCGAAGACGGTGCAGCCGGGGGACATCCTCGTGGGCGGCGAGAACTTCGGCTGCGGCTCCTCGCGTGAGTACGCCCCCGCGGCGCTGAAGAAGCTCGGCGTCGGCGGGATCGTCGCGAAGAGCTTCGCCCGCATCTTCTTCCGCAACTGCGTGAACCTCGGCATCCCCGTCATCGAGTCGGCCGACGCCATCGCGATGGTCCGCGACGGCGACGACGTGACGCTCGACGCGGTCGCCGGGGTGCTGCGGACCCCCCATGGCGACGCGCGCCTCCGGCCGCTCGCACCGTTCGCACAGGAGATCCTCGCCGCCGGTGGCGTGGTCGCGTACCTTCGCGAGCACGGCGACTTCCCATCCGTTCGCTGACGCAGGGATCCGGAACAGCGGCTCAGGGCTACCCATCCACGTAGAGCCTGACGAGGTCCTCGGCGCGCGGATCGCGCGCGGCGACGTGGCGGCCTTCGCGGCCGTCTACGAGCGCTACGCGTTGCGCGTCCACGCTTGGGCCGCGCACGTCCTCGGTGCCGGCTCGGCCGACGACGCCGTCCAGGAGGTCTTCATCCGCGTGTGGCGCAAGGCGCACCAGTTCGATCCCGAGCGCGGCCGCTTCTCCACGTGGCTCATGGCGATCGCCCGCCACCACATCGTGCGCGAGCTCGAGCGGAGCGGCCGTCGGCGGCGCATCGCCGCTGACGACGTCGACGCGGCGCTCCGATCGGCCGTCGATCCCGAGCCGGGCCTCGACGAGCGCGCGTCGTCGAGCGAGCAGCAGCGCACGCTCGGACGCGCGATGGCGGGTCTGCCTTCGGAGCAGCGTCGCGTCCTCGTGCTCGGATACTTCCTCGGGATGACGCAGTCGCAGATGTCGCGCGAGCTCGGCGTCCCGCTCGGCACGGTGAAGAAGCGCGTCCGGCTCGCGCTGCGCAAGCTGCGCCTCGCGCTGACGGGACCGGACGAGGCCGCCCCGCGCCTGCGCGTGGTGACGGACGAATGACCCCGCACGAGATGCGCGAGGACCTCGAGGCGTACGCGCTCGGTGCGCTCGACGAGGCCGAGCGGCGCCGCGTCGCGCGTCACCTCGCGGGCTGCGCGACGTGCCGCTCGGCCGTCGCGGGATACGAGTCCGTCCTCGCCGAGCTGCCGGCCGCGCTCGCCGCGACGGCGACGACGGCACCGGATCCCGCGGTCCTGCGGCGCGTCCTCGCGGTGGCGATGCGCCAGCCGCTGTGGCCACGGATCGCGGGCCTCGCGGTGGCCGCCGCGGCGTTCGTGCTCATCGCCCTCGGCACGTGGAACGTGCAGATGGAGCGGGCGCTCGCCCAGGAGCGCGAGATCTACCGACGCCTCGCCGGCCAGCAGGAGATCGTCTTCGAGGTCGTCGACTCGCCGCGCTCGACGAAGACGTTCCTGCGCTCGCCCGTCTCGGGATCGAGCGCGTACGGGAAGGTCTTCGTGCGCAGCGATCTGCCCTTCGTGGTCGCGATGGCGGGCAACCTCCCGCAGCCGCCGACGGGGGAGCGGTACCACCTCTGGCTCACGCTCGACTCGGGCGAGACGATCCTCGCGGGCACGCTCCTCCCGCAGGACGGGTTCGGCTCGCTGGTGTATCAGGCCGACCGCAGCGGCCCGACGTTCCAGAGCGTCCGCCTCATCGCGCAGCCGCCCGGCGCCTCGGCGCCCGAGGGCGTGCCCGTCATCTTCTGGAGCCGCTAGGGATCCATCCCGGGCGCGCGCGGCTATCAGGGAAGAGATGGCGATCCATCGTCACCTGTCGGCGCTCTCGCTGGTGGGCGTGCTCGTGACGGTCAGCTGCTCGCAGCAGCCCTCGTCACCGGCCGGGGCGAGCGCCGCGCCCGCGACGACCGCCGCTGCGGCGGCCGCGACCGCCGTCGCCGCGACGCAGCCCTGCGCCGCTGGTGGCCTGTCGCTCAGCTCGATCCAGACCCCGGCGCCGACCGTCGCGCCGACCGCGGCCTCGGCGACGGCGCGGCCGCCCGCCGCCTCTCCGACCACCGCTGCGGCGGCATCGCCGACCCCGACGCTCCGTCCGGCGCCGACGACCGACCGCGTGGGCTTCCCGGAGGGCTACCAGACGGCGTTCAAGTTCGGGTACGTCTATGACCGCAAGGACGCGAAGAGCGTCTCGTACATCTGCGTGAACGACGTCGCGGCCCAGGCGAAGCCCGGACAGCCGTTCCCGTTCGGCAGCGTCATCGTCTTCGAGTCGTGGCGCCCGAAGGAGGACGAGAAGGGCACGCCCGTCCTCGACGCGGCCGGCCACATGATCCGCTCGACGCTGAACGCCATCTTCGTCATGCGCAAGGAGCAAGGGTTCGGCGTCGACTACAAGCAGTTCCAGACGGGCGACTGGGAGTACATCGCGTACCGGCCGGACAAGTCGTTCCAGACCGCGCCGCAGGGCACGGGCTCGTGCGCCGCCTGCCACCAGGCCTCCAACAGGGAGCGCGACTGGACGATGCGCGCGTGGGACCTGCCGTTCACGACGCGCTACGGCGAGGCGCCGATCCCCGGGCCGAACGAGGTCAGCCTCAACCGCATGGCCCTCTTCCCGAACACGCTGAACGTGCCGGTCGGGACGACGGTCAAGTGGACGAACAGCGCCGTTGACAAGACGGACCACACCGTCAACGCGAACGACAACTCGTTCAACTCGGGCACGCTGAAGCCCGGCACGAGCTTCTCGTTCACGTTCGCGAAAGCCGGCAGCTACGCGTACTTCTGCTCCATCCACCCCGAGCAGATGCGCGCGACCGTCGTCGTCAAGTAGCCGAGAACGCCTCCTTCGCCCAGGAGGCGATCTCGCGGACCATGTGGTCGCGCCGGTCACGATCGATGAGCCGGTGCGTCACCCGTGCTTGCGAGAGCACCGGCCCGTAGCGGTCCGCGT
>DASWDY010000120.1:0-2558 GCA_036395035.1 Candidatus Limnocylindria bacterium | reverse complement strand
CGCGCCTGCCGGATGCGCTGCGGTGGTTGTTCCCTATGAACGCCTAGCGGCTGGCCGAGGTCGCTACGACGCGGCGCTCCCGACGACGACCGTCCACGGACGTATGCGGTGCCGCGTCACGATGCCGTTCTTCACGTACGGGTCGCTCGCGACGAATCGCTCGACCGTCGCCTTGTCGGCGACGCGCCACACGAGGATCGCGCCGTCGACCGGGTCCGCGTACGCGCCGCCGAGGACGAGCTCGCCGCGAGCCGCCGCCTCGCGCGCGAGGCGCAGGTGCTCGTCCCGGAACGGGGCGCGGCGCTCGACGACGTCGGGCACGTAGTCGTAGAGGAGCAGGAACCAGGTCACGGCACAGTGATAACGACTTTCGCGCGCGCGTGCCCGTCGGCGACGTCGCGGATGGCCGCGGCGAAGCCGCTGACGAAAAGAGGAAGCGCGCGCGGCGCACCTGCGCCGCGCACTGTGGAGATGGGGGAGGGTCGAACTCCCCGTCCAGAGCCATCGAACGATCCGCGTCCACGAAGCCTCGTCGGCGCTTTGTATCTCGCGGGTCCGAGCGCGACACCGACGCGCTCCCGGTCCCGCCAGGCCGGCTGTCTTAGGCCCACTCACCGGCCGATCGGTGGGCCGCACCTCCGCTATCTCGTCCTCACCGGTCCGCGGAGGGGGGACCAGCGGGACGCTCACTGACTAGGCAGCGAGTGCGTAAGAAGTGTTGGCAGTTATCTGCCTGCTGCCCGGTTCACGGGGTGAACAGCACCCCCGGCTCGCAACGGATCGCTCTCCTGCCCTGTCGAAACCACGCATCCCCGTGATCCCGCTAGGGACACGATGATTGTACCGATCATGGGGCGCTTGCTCGCTCTCGCCCTCGTCCTGGCGTCGTGCAATGTGACGTCGGACGTGAACGTACGCGCGACCGCGACGCCGACACCGCGGCCTTCGCCGACGCCGACGGCGTCGCCGACGCGCACGCCCGCTACGACGCCGTCGCCCGCCGCCTCACCGAGCGGCAGCCCGACTCCGATCGAGCTGGGGGGTCCTCGGGGGGCGGAGCCCCCCGGTAGGCTCCACTACGTCGCGATCGGCGCGTCCGACACGGTCGGCGTGGGCTCGCTCGACCCCGTGAACGGGTCGTGGCCGTCGCGCGTCGCGGCGCTCATGCCGGCCGAGCGGACGTACCGCAACCTCGGCGTCTCGGGGTCGCTCGCGGCGCAGGCCCAGCTCGAGCAGCTGCCGACCGCGCTCCGCGAGCAGCCGACGGTGGTGACGGTGTGGCTCGCGGTGAACGACCTCAACGCGCAGCTCGCGAACCAGCCGATGACACCGCAGACGTACGGGGCCTCCCTCGGCGTGATCGTCGACGCCCTGGTGCAGGGCACGTCGGCGCGCATCTTCGTCGGCAACGTCCCCGACCTGCGTGCTGTCCCTGTCTACGCGCCTCTCGACGCGCTCGTCCTCGGCGCGCTCATCCAGTCCTACAACGCGCAGGTGGCCGCCGTGGCCGCGAAGCACGGCACGCGCGTCACGGTCGTCGATCTGTTCACCGGATCCGCCGACCTCACGTCGCAGATCACCGTCGCGTCGGACGGCTTCCATCCGTCGGACGCGGGATACGCCCTGATCGCGGGCCGGTTCGCGGACGCGATGCGCAAGGCGGGGATCCCGCTCCGCGCCTCGCCGTAGCCGGGATCGCCCCTACGACGCGACCGCGGCCTCCGCGTCGGCGGCGGGCACGAGCACACCCGCGGCGACGTGAGCGAAGTCGCGCACGGCCCGGAAATACAGCGAGATCCCGATGACCATGAGCGTCACGATGACGAGGAGCACGACGCGCGGCTCGACGATCCCGAGCATGAACGACGTGAGGAACGGCGCGATCGTCCCGCGGATCCCGAGCAGGAACGACTGCCCCGTCGCGTAGTCGAGCACGCGTCCCGGTGGCGCGGCCTGGACGATGTTCGTGTGGTACGTGATGTCGAAGCCGGCGTTGAGCACGCCATGCACGACCGCGAGCGGGATGAGGAACCAGATGCTCGGCGCGAGCAGGTACGTGAGCGGCGTGGCCAGGCACAGCACGGTCTGGTAGGCGGAGAGCTGCAATGACGACCCGCGGTCGATGAGCCGGCCCCACCCGAGGTAGGCGACGACGGCGGTGAGCGACGCCATGGCGGCCAGGATGCCGACGAACGAGTTCGGGGCGTCGAAGTGGTCGACGAGCATGAGCGGGACGATCGTCGCGTTCATGAGGTTGCCGAGACCGAAGACCGTGTTCGCGAGGAGGAGCCGGCGGTAGCGCCGGTCGTCCCACACGGCGCGCGCGACGAGGTGCAGCGGGCGGCGCGCGGGCGCGGACGTGCGGTGCTCCTCGCGGACCCAGAAGAAGGCGATCGATCCCGGCAGCGACACGATGGTCGCGACCGCGAACACCGCCGTCGCCGACACCGTGTCGATCGCGATCCCGGCGATCGCCGCGGAGAAGACGCCCGCGACGGACGCGCCGACGCGCACCTTCCCCATGGCCTGCCCGCGCTCGCTGCCCGGATAGATCGACG
>DASWDY010000119.1:0-13001 GCA_036395035.1 Candidatus Limnocylindria bacterium | reverse complement strand
TCGCGCTGCTCATGATCGACGTCGACGGGTTCAAGCGCATCAACGACGCGCACGGCCATCGCGTGGGTGACCAGGTCCTGCGTACGGTCGCGACGGCGATCCGCGAGGCGGTGCGCGTGTACGACGTCCCGACCCGCTACGGCGGCGACGAGTTCGCGATCATCCTCCCCGACGCCGACACCGAGAGCGCGGCCCGCGTCGGCCGGCGCATCCTCGACAAGCTCGCGAAGGCGGAGCTGCCGGAGGAGATGAGGCGCGCCGGCGAGCACGTGGCCCTCTCGCTCGGCGTCTCGACGTTCCCGCGCCCGGCGGCGGACATCGCCGCGCTCATCGAGAGCGCCGACTCCGCGATGTACGACGCGAAGGGTGCCGGCGGCGGGATCCGCGTGTGGGAGCACTCGCTCGCCGAAGGCCCGCGCGGCGCAATGCGCCCGGCGCACAGCCCGGTCGAGCACGTGCCGTACCTCGCCGATCCGTCGCGGCTCGCGACGCGCGAGCTGCAGGGGACCGTTCCGGGGTCCCTGCTCGCTGAATGGAACGCGGTCATCGTCGGCCATGAGGGCCAGGTCCTGACGGTGGCGCTGCCACAGCCGAACGCCTCGGCGGTGGATGCGATCTCGAAGGCCTCGGGTCTCGCCGTGTATCCCGTGTACAGCAACGGCGCGGATCTCGAGGCGACCCGCCGCCGGCTGAACTAGCCTGAGCGCCTACGCCGAAGGCGTTATGGCGCGAATGACAGGACGACCGAGGAGCAGAGCGAACTAGGTACTCGCCGCTCCGGCGGGACCGCCGCGCGCGACGCGCGCGTCCTCACGCTGCACGCCGCCATCGGCGCCCTTGAACAGATAGCCGACGCCTGGGACGGTCTGGATGACGTCGCGCTGCTGCCCGTCCGACGCGAGCTTGCGCCGCAGGCGGCTGACGTTCAGCTTCACGAGGTCGCCGCCGACGTCCGCGTCGTACCCCCAGACCCCTTCGAGGATCTCCTCCTGGGTGAGGACGCGACCCGGGTTCGCCATGAAGTGGCGGAGCAGCTTGAACTCGGTCGGCGAGAGGTGGATGGGCACGTCGCCGGTCTTGACCTCGTGCGTGGCCTCGTCGAGGACGATGTCGCCGGTCCTGTAGACCGACGGCGCGGGGCGACCGCGGACCTGCACCGAGCGCCGCAGGATCGCCTTCACGCGCGCGACGAGCTCCTTCGGACGGAACGGCTTCGAGATGTAGTCGTCCGCGCCGAGCTGGAGCCCGCGCAGCACATCGGTCTCGTCCTGACGCGCCGAGAGGATGAGGATCGCGACGTGGTCGTCGGCCCGGCGCATGCGCTCGAGGACGACGAATCCGGCGAGCTTGGGCAGGTTCAGGTCGAGGACGACGAGGTCCGGCTTCTCCCGCTCGAACGACTCGAGCGCGGTCTCGCCGTCGTATGAGCGCACCACCTCGTAGCCTTCGCGCCGCAGCGCATAGTCGAGCAGCTCCACGAGATCGCGATCGTCATCGACGACCAGCAGCTTCACGCGCCGCGCGCCTCCTCCGCTAGCTCTCGGGCCTTGGGGATCGTGAAGTGTACCGCCGTACCGCCCGATGGACCCGCGGTGATCCGGATGTCACCACCCTGCGCTTGCACGATCGCGCGGCAGATCGTGAGGCCGAGCCCGACGCCGCCCGCGGCCTCGCGAGCGGTGCGCGCGCGGTAGAACGGCTGGAAGAGCTTCGGCCGCTCGTCCTCGGGGATGCCGGGACCTTCGTCCGCGACCACGACCTCGATGGATCCGTCGGTCGGTGCCGTCGAGACGGTGATGCTTGTCGACTCGGGCGAGTACTTGCTCGCGTTCGCGATGAGGTTGAGCAGCACTTGCGCGGTGCGGCGCGGGTCGGCGAGCACGCGGTCGCTGCCGGGCGCGATGCGCGTGACGAGCTGCTGCCCCTTCGCGTCGAGCTGGTGCTGCGCGACCTCGAGGGCCTCCTTCAGCGCGGCACGGATGCTCGTCGGCAGTGCGCGGACCTGGAACGTGCCGGCCTCGATGCTGCCCGCGTCGAGCATGTTCTCGATGAGGTGCTCGAGACGGAGCGCGCTCCGCATGAGCGTGCTCAGCATCTTGGCGAGCTCGTCGCGCGGCATCGTCAACGCGTCCTGGTGCAGCAGGTCGAGCGAGGCGGACAGCGCGGCGATCGGCGAGCGGAGCTCGTGCGCGACCTGCAGGAGGAAGTCCTCCTTCAGGCGAAGGAGCTCGGCCTGCGCCGTGACGTCGCGGATCGTGTGGATCCAGCCACGCTCCTGGATGCCCGTCGAGACGATCTCGAGGACGCCCATCCGGTCCTCGCGGGGGAACCACGCGCGCCGCACGACGTGGCCGTCGGTGCGCTGCACGGTCGCGGCACCGCTGACGAGCAGCAGCTCGTCGAAGATCTGGCCGACGAGCTGATCCTCGCCGAGGAGGCGGAACGCGGCGGGGTTGGCGCTGACGATGTCGCCGCTCGCGGAGCTCACGACGACCCCGTCGGTGAGCGCGATGAACGCGTCCTCGAGCGCCAGCGCGTCGAGGGGCGCGTCGCCAGGCGCGGTGCGTGCCGCTCCCACCCGGCGCGGATGGTACGGACTAGGCGGGGGGCTGTGCCCCCCGCCATCCCCCCGCTTGGGCTCCTTCAAGAGCTCGGCACCCGCAGGCGGACGCGCGTGCCGTGCCCGGGGCTCGAGTCGATCGTGAGCTGCGCTCCGATGAGCCGCGCCGATTCCCGCATCTGCAGCATGCCGAGGCTGCCGCGCGACGCGTAGCCCGAGAGCGTCGCGGCGACGTCGAACCCGACGCCGTCGTCCTCGACGAGCGCGCTGAGCGCGTTCGGCTCATCGCGCACGTCGATCGCGACCGTCCCCGCGCGGCCGGTCTTGATCGCGTTCGTCACGGCCTCGCGGATGACGTGGAACGCGCCGGCCTCGGCCTCGCGCCCGAGGCGACGCGTCGCGTCGACGCTCCGCGGTACCACCCGCGTCCCGGCGGTGCCGTCGATCCGCTGCGCGAGCGCGCGGACCGCCGCGGGCAGGCCCTCCTCCTCGAGGACGACCGGACGCAGGGCGAACAGGATGTCGCGAAGGCCGTGCTGCGCCTCGAGGACGCGCTCGCGCACCGTCGTGAGCTCCGCCAGCGCGCCCGGCAGGTCCTGCTGCGCGCGGCGCTGGGCGATCTCGATCCCGAGCGCGGTGTTCGCGAGCGTCTGCGCGACGCCGTCGTGCAGGTCGCGCGCGAGCCGATGGCGCGTCTCCTCCGCGATCCGCACCTGGCGCAGACGCTCCTCCGCGAGCTGGCTCGTGAGGCGGACGTACTCGAGGGCGATGCCCGCCGACGCCGCGAGCGCCATGCCGAGCGTCTCGTGCTCCTCCTCGAACGCGCCGTCGCGGGCGTTGACGACCTGGAGGATGCCGAGCCGCTCGCGCGCCCGCGACAGGATCGGCAGCACGAGGAGCGAACGCGTGCGGAAGCCGGTGCGGGCGTCGACGCTCGGGTCGAAGCGCGGGTCGCCGTACGGGTCCGCGATGCGCAGCGGCCCGCCGCCCCGCGAGACCTCCGCCGCGAGGCTGCGGCCATCGAGCGGCAGGCGCAGCTCCTTGAATTCGCTCTGCGTGACGACGCGCGACCAGATCTCCTGCCGCGCGTCGTCGACGACGTAGAGCGTCGCGCGCTCGGCTTCGAGCAGCGAGGTCGCCGCCGCGGTGATCCGCTCGAGGACCTTGTCGATGTCCGCCTCGAGCGCGAGGTCGCGCTGTAGCTCGAGCAGCGCGGCGAGGTGCGGCTCTCTCACTTCGGGGCAAGGCTACGCGCGGTCGCGAGCGTGTCGATCTCGGCGACCGGCTTGTCCGGACGGAGCCGGACGATGCGCGGGAAGCGCATCGCGAGCCCCGAGTCGTGCCGGTCGCTCAGATGGATCTGGTCGAACGCGACCTCGATGACCGTGTCCGGCTCGACGATGCGCACGCGGCCGAGGTCCTGGACCGTGTGCGCGAGAAAGTGCTCGGTCATCTCGGCGATCTCCTTGTCGGTCAGCCCCGAGTACGCCTTCCCGATGTTGCGTAGGCGGCCGTCCTCGTCGCGCACCGCGAAGGTGTAGTCCGAGAGCACGCCGCGCCGCTTGCCGTGACCCCACTCGACGGCGGTGACGACGACGTCGAGCGTGCGGAGAGGCCGCTTCACCTTCAGCCACTCCATACCGCGGCGGCCGGGCCGGTAGGGGGAGCGCGGGTCCTTCACCATCAATCCCTCGTTCCCGCGGTCGCGCGCCGCGGCGAACTCCCGGTCGAGCGTGGCCGGGAGCTCCTCGGGTCCGAGATCGATCACGCGCATCTCGGGCACGCGCAGCGGCGGCTCGAGCGGCAGCGACCGAAGGATCCGCGCGCGCTCGTCGAGCGGTCGGTCGAGGAGCGGCGTGCCGTCGCGCTCGAGGATGTCGAACGCGACCAGCGTGGCGGGCAGCTCGGTCCGCAGATCGGCGGCGACGATCTTCCGACCGAGGCGCCGCGCGAACACGGTGAACGGGACGGCGCGGCCGTCGCGGAACGCGAGCACCTCCGCGTCGAGCACGAAGCTGCCCGGGATCCGACGCAGCGCGTCGAGGACCTCGGGGAAGCGATCGGTCACACGGTCGAGCGTGCGCGAGAAGATCTCGACGCGGTCCCCGACCTTGTGCACCTGCGCGCGGACGCCGTCGTACTTGTCCTCGACGACGTACGGAGGCGGGAACCGCTTCGCGACCTCGGTGAGCTCGAGGACGGGCGTCGCGAGCATCATCCCGACGGGCGCGAAATGCGCGAAGGCGGCCGCCTCGAGCGTGCCGGCCTTCGCGCGCACCGCCGTCTCGCCGACGTCGCCGCCGAGCATGTTCGCGCGCACGACCGCACCACGTTCGCGAGCGAACGCCTTGGCGATGGCGTCCTCGAGGAGGCTCTCCCGCAGGCCGATCCGCATGTCGCCCCCGACGATCTTCGCGAGGTACCGAGCCTCGGACCCCCTGGCGCGCGCGAGCAGCGCGCGGACGAGCGCGCGCTTCGCGTTCGAGCCTCTGATCGCCGCGATCTCGTCGAACGCGGCCGCGAGATCGCGTAGCGTCAGCGGACGCGGATCCGGCGGTGGCGTGGTGATGAGCTCGGCCGCGACGTCGCCCAGGTCGGCATGGCGCTGGTAGGACGCGCCGATGTCGTCCCCGTGCGCGCCCGAGCGCTCGAGGATCGCATCGATCAGCGCGCTCCAGCCGACCGCCAGCACGCGCTGGTCGGCCCGTGAGAACGGACCGCCGGCGAAGAGGCGCGACGCGATCGCGAGGTCGTCGCCATGGAGAGGGGCGAGATAGGCGGCCAGGACCTCGAGCTTGGTCGTCTTCTTGGTCGTCGCGCGCACGGCATCGGCCGTGCTGACCCAATCCGAGAACGGGGCAGATGCTCCGCTCGGATCGGAGGTCATATGGGCCTGCTCGAGCTGATCGTCGTCATCCTCCTGCTGCTGTGGCTCTTCGGGTATTTCGGGCGCGGGCGCTTCTACATGCGCGAGCCGCTCACTGGGCCGTCGCCGTTCTACGGCGGGAACCTCATCCATCTCATCCTCGTGCTCGTCGTCATCCTGATCATCCTTCGGCTGCTCGGCCTCGCCTAGCTCTGGGCCGGCGCGCGCACGCGGCAGGTGAACGGCACGTACGATCGGCGCGTGCGCGCTCCGCCCTTCATGCACCGCGTCCCGTACGCGCATGAGGAGCTCGAGTTCATGGTCGCGCCCTGGTTCGAGGTCGACACTGTCACGTCGGCGCCCGTGACGCCGATCGCGGATCTCGACCGCGCGGCCCGCGACGCGCTGCGCGCCCCGCTCGGCTCGCCCGCGCTGCGAGACCTCGCCGCCGAGACCGTCTCGCGCGCCGCCGGGCGCCGCCCGCGTGTGGTGCTCGCCGTCACGGACCTCACGCGGTCGTCGCCCGATGCGGTGCTCGTCCCGCCGATGCTCGACGAGCTCGCGGCGGGCGGCGTCGCGGACGAGGACGTGCTCGTCATGGTCGGGATCGGGATCCACCGCCCGACCACCGACGCCGAGAAGCGCGAGAAGCTCGGACGCGTGGTCGACCGTGTGCGCGTGGTCGACTCGGACGGCCGCGATCCGTCCAAGTGGGCGGCATTGGGCTCGATACCGCCCTACGACGTCCCGGGCTTCACCCAGCAGCTCGTAAAGGATGCCGACCTCGTCCTTGCGACCGGGGTCGTCGAGCCGCACCAGTACGCGGGCTGGTCCGGTGGTCGGAAGACGGTCGCGATCGGCTGCTGCGGCGAGCCGGTGATCACCGCGACGCACGGGATGCGGTTCCTCGAGGACCCCGGAGTGCGCCTGGCGAAGATCGAAGGCAACCCATTCCACGAGACGATCCGCGAGATCGCGCGCCGCGCGGGACTCCGCTTCTGCGTCAACGTCGTGAACGACGACCGCGAGCGCCCGGTGGCTGTCGCCGCCGGCGATCCCGACGCGGTCCTCGCGCGGCTCGTCGCGATCGCGTCGGAGGTCTACACGCGGCCGATCGAGAAGCAGTACGACGTCGTGGTCGCGGGGGTCGGCGCGCCGAAGGACGTGAACCTCTACCAGGCCTCGCGCGCCGCGACGTATCTCCGCTTCGCGCCGACGCCGGTCGTGCGTGAGGGCGGCGTGATCGTCATCCCCGCGCAGCTGCCCGAGGGCGCCGGCGAAGGGGCGGGGGAGCAGCGTTTCCTCGCAGCGCTCGAGAGCGCCGAGTCGCCCTCCGCCGTCGTCGATGCCGCGCGTCGCCACTTCGAGGGCGGCGAGCAGCGTGCGGTGATGGTGGCGCTGACCCTGCAGCACTGCCAGATCGTCGTCGCGGCGTCGGAGGCGGCGGATGTCGTCCGCCGCGCCAAGCTGCGGGTCGCCGTTGACGTCGAGGAGGCGCTCGACATCGCCTACGAGCACATCGGCCGTCCGCAGCGCGCGAGCCTGCTGATCGTCCCGCGCGCCCTGCACACGCTGCCGGTGGTGGGACACCCGGTGCACCCGTAAAGGAGGGATCCCTCGAGCGCGTCTCCTGGCGCGCGCGCTTCACGCCCGCTACATCGGGCTCATCAGCTGGAAGTAGTTGTCGTCCGGATCGGCGAATGTGGCGATCCAGTACTTGCCCGACCCCTCCGGGTCGTACGGTTCACGGACCACCTTCGCGCCGGCGGCCTTGAGACGCGAGAAGTCGCCCTTGACGTCGGCGCTCTCGATGTTCCAGATGATCCGACCGGGCTGCGCGTTCCGGCCCTTGACCTCGTCGTGCGGCCCGACGCTGACCCAGCCGCTGCCGATCTGCCAGCCCGTGTACGGGGCGTCCGACATCGCCGGCTTACCGAGGACCTTCGTGTAGTAGTCCACCAGGCGCTTCGGGTCCTCCGACCCGATCAGGATGCTGTTGAAGTTCATGTGATCGCCTCCCTTTTCCTGATAGGACGATCGCGACCCGGCGAAGCCATCGCTCGGCGGCACGGCCCGGGATCACGAGGCCCGACTCGTAGGCATACACCACGAGCTGCGCGCGGTCATGCGCACCGAGCTTTTCCCATGATCCGGCTGACGTGCGTCTTGGCGGTCGCCGGGGTCACCACGAGGCGCTCGGCGCGGTCGGTGCCCGAGGCAGCGGCCGCCCGGAACAGGCATGATCGTGCGCGCACATGGGGTGCTGTCTGGGCGGCTGCCTGCGCATGATCTTCTTCACGCTCTGGCGAGCGCTGCTCGCCGCGGCGATCGCGACGCTCTTCGCGCGGGTCGACGCGTACGTCGAGCGGCGCGGGTGGGGCGAAACGGTGGGTGGCCGCGCCTACAAGGTGTACCGCCAGCGGGGGAAGAAGCCGCCGCCCACGACGTAGGGATCAGCGCTCGGGCGGATCCTTCGTCGTCAGGCGCGAGCTCCGGCGAGGTGCTCCCCCCATCCCTCGCCGCGCCCGGATCGATGGCGGGCCGAGATCGCCCTGGATCTCGGCTCGGCCACGCCACGAAGATCCGGTCGCGTCGACGGCTCGCAGCGGCGGCCTCGCGCGCCGTGTGGACCGCACCTCGGCACGCGTCCACGCTCGCCGCCGCCTAGCATCCTCGCGGTGACCACGGCATCTCCCGCGCGCGTCGACGTGTTCCGCATCCCGACGCGGATCATGTTCGGGCGCGGCGTCGCCCTGAAGGTCAACGAGCCGCTCGAGCAGGTCGGCGCGAAGCGCGTGCTCGTCGTGACCGATCCGGGCGTCATCAAAGTGGGATTGGTCGAGCCCATCCTCGAGCGGCTGAGGGCGGCCGGGATCGCGTACGAGATCTACGACGGGGTCGTCCCCGATCCGACGGTCCAGGACGTCGACCGCTGCTACGAGCGCGCGAAAGAGGTCAAGGCGGACGCGCTCGTGGCGGTCGGCGGCGGGTCGTCGATCGACACCGCGAAGATGGCCGCGGTGCTCATGACGAACGGCGGATCGGTGCTCGACTACGTGGGCATCGACAAGGTGCCGAAGTTCGCCGCGCCGGTGGTGGCGATCCCGACGACGGCGGGCACGGGCGCCGAGATCACGATCAACAGCGTCATCGCGGACCCGGCGCAGCACAAGAAGCTCGTGATCATCAGCCCGAACGCGACGGCGCTCTTCGCGCTCGAGGACCCCGACATGACGAAGGGCCTGCCGCCGTTCCTGACGGCGATCACGGGGATGGACACGCTCGTCCACGCGATCGAGTCGTTCGTCAACAAGAACACCTACCCGATGACGCAGGCGCTCGCGTACGAGGCGATCCGCGACGCGGCGTGGGCGCTCCCGCGCGCCGTGAAGGACGGAAGTGACCTCGAGGCGCGCGAGCGGATGCTGCGCGCGGTGGTGAGCGCGAGCCTCGCGTTCAGCAACACGCGGCTCGGGAACGTCCACGCGATGGCGCTGCCGCTCGGCGGCTGGTGCCACGTCGCGCACGGGACGGCGGTCGCAGTGCTCCTGCCGCACGTCATGGACTTCAACCGCACGGCGGCACCCGACCGCTTCGCGCTCGTGGGCGAGGCCATGGGCGTCGGCAAGGACGCGAAGGCGTCGGTGGACCGGACGTTCCGCCTCATCGAGGAGATCGGCATCCCGAAGCGCCTTGCGGAGTGCGGCGTCAGCGAGGACAAGATCGGCCCGATGGCGAAGGACGCGATCCAGTCCGGGAACATCGCCGTGAACCCGCGACCGACGACGCTCGCGGACATCGAGGCGTTGTACAGGGCGGCGCTGTAGTCGGGGGGTGGAAGGGGGCGCCGGGCTGCGGGGCCGATCAGGCCCCGCGACAAAGGCCCCCTGCGAGGACTAGGGGTTCACGGCCAGACGACCCCAATGGGATCGCACCACCGCGGGCGTGGGCTGGTAGAGCCAGCTGCCGAAGTACACGTAGACGTCGCTGTCGAAGAGGGACGCCGGTAGCCGCGCGCCGCTGAGCACGTGCTCCATGTAGGTCACGCCGTTCACCGAGAGTGCGACCCGTCCGGGCTCGATCTCGAGGCGGAAGCGGTCGCGGCACTGCGCGTCGGGGGTCGCCGGACCGCAGAACCGCCACGCGGATGCGCGCGGAGCCGTGGGCGTCCCGCCGGCGATCGTCCCGCCGGGCGTGCGGTCGTGCGCGAGGTCGAAGAGCGCGCGCTCCGCGTCGAACGCCGCGCAGACGGGCGTGCGGTCCTTCTCGAAGCGGCAGCCGAAGGCCGCATGACCGCTGAAGACGCCGTACGTGAAGCGTGGGTCGATCACGGCGCCCGGCGCCGGCGCGGTCGTGATGACGATCTCGGGCCATGCGTCGGTGTAGGCCTCCATCCCGGCGGAGGTGTCGGCCTCGACGACGATGCGCCCGTCGACCGCGCGGAACGCGCGATCGGGCCGCACGATCGCGCCACCGAAGTCGGAGGCCTCGCGCGGATCCGGCTTGCCGCCGACGTAGCGCTCCGATGGCACGCCGTGGCTCTGCACGTCGACCATCCAGTGGCCGTTGTGGACGAAGTGGACGCTGCGATAGATGGAGGGCGGGCCCGCCTCGAAGACCTTGTAGCCCGCGGGCATCGCGGTGTGCTCCGCCGAACTCCCGAACGCGTCGACCCACGAGTTCGGACCGGCGATGGCCGTGATCGCGGCCTTGTTGCGCACGCCGGCGCACCACGCGGCGCGTGCGGGCTCGAGCGCGCCGACCGGTGGCGTGTCGCAGCCGGCGTCGGTGCGCGCGTCGGGGACGGGATCGCCGAGCTCGTGCATCTGATGCTCGGGCGGCGGCAGGCTCGGTGTCGCGCGCGCGTTCGTGATCGTCGGCGCGCATGCGACGCCGAGGACGAGCGCGAGGATCGTGGCGAGCCGCAGCCGCACCGGCGCCACCATACTGCGGCCCGTGCCGCTGGCGATCTTCGACATGGACGGCGTCCTCTATCGGGGCGCGCAGGTCCTCCCGTACGCGCATGAGACCCTCGAGCGGCTGCGGCGCGCGCGATGGCAGGTCTTCTTCGCCACGAACAATTCCACCGCGACGCGTGACGAGTACGTCGAGCGGTTGCGATCGCTCGGTCTCGGCGGGGACCGCGAGCACGTCGTGACGAGCGCATACGCGACCGCGCATCATCTCGAGCGGCGCGACCCGATGCCGCGCGACGTCCTCGTCGTCGGGGCCGAGGCGCTCCGCAGCGAGATCCGGTCGGTGGGGATCCCCGTGCGCGACGCGGGCGAGCTCCCCGGTCTCCGGCCGCCGGCCGCCGCGGCGGCGGACGGCGTCTCACCGTCCGCGATGCGGATGTATCTGACGAGCTTGGACCTGCCGCCGCCGGCGGACACGGTGGTCGTCGGGCTCGACCTGCACCTGACGTACGCCAAGCTGGCCGAGGCGCAGCGGGCCATCTTGGCGGGCGCGTTCTTCGTCGCCTCGAACAAGGACCGCGCATACCCTGTCGAGGGCCGGTTCCTGCCGGGCGCCGGCGCCATCGTGGCCGCCCTGGAGGTCGCCACCGGTCGTCCGGCGCTCTGCATCGGGAAGCCGGAGCCCTTCCTGTTCCAGGAGGCCATCCGCCGCGCCGGCGGGCAGGACGGCCGCGTCGTCGTCGTCGGCGACTCGACGGACTACGACATGGTCGCGGCCCACCGGGTGGGCGCGACAGGCGTCCTCATCCTCACGGGCCTCACGGCGGAGGACGCGGCCGAGCGGGCGAGCGGCGACGCCCGTCCCGACCACGTCGTCCGGTCGCTCGAGGAGCTCTTTCACCTGAGCGAATTCGGTGGCGCCTGATCCCTCCCTCGGATAGGCTCCGGCGATCTGAACCGCTCTGTAACGGCTGACGTATCCCCAGTAGGTCGAAAGACACAGATCGTGGCGAGGAGGGAGTCCATGAGGCGGTTCCTGTCCATCCTTGGCGCCGTCCTGCTGGTAGCGACGGCGTGCGGCTCGCAGGCCCCCCAGGGGACGCAGGAGTCTGCGGCACCCACAGGCGCGGGGGAGAAGCCCGTAGCCGGCGGGCGCGTCGTCGAAGGCGCCATCTCGGACATCAAGACGCTCCAGCCGGTCATCTCGACCGACACCGCGTCGAGCGGCGCGTGGGGCAACTTCTACCTCGGGCTGCTGCGCTCGAACCCTGATACGGGTGACCTCGAGCCCGGCCTCGCGGAGAAGTTCGAGCTCTCGAAGGACAGTCTCACCGTCACCTACACCCTGCGGTCGGGCCTGGTGTGGAGCGACGGCCAGCCGTTCACCGGCGACGACTACAAGTACACGGCCGAAGCGATCGCGCGCAGCGCGAAGACCGTGCGCAAGAGCATCTTCCAGGACATCGCCGGCTGGAAGGACTACGTCGATGGCAAGGCCGACGAGGTCACCGGCATCAAGGTGAAGGAGAACGGCCGCGTCATCGAGATCACGTTGACGAAGGCGTTCTGCCCCGCGCTCCGCAGCCTCGCCGGCGTCGGCGGCGGGGTCCTCCCGAAGCACAGCTTCGTCGCTGGCTGGGACAACAAGAGCACCGACGCGAAGAAGAACATCGACGACCACCCGCTCAACTTGGCGCCGCCGGCGTCCATCGGCCCCTTCGTCTTCAAGGAGTGGAAGGCCGGCATCCAGGTGACGATGACGCGGAACGACAAGTACTACCGCGGCGCCCCACTGCTGGACGAGTACATCATCAAGGTCTACGCCGACCAGGTCGCGGTGAAGGCAGCGCTGTTGACCGGCGAGATCTCGTACGGAAGCTCGCAGCCCGCCGACGTCGACGAGCTGAAGCAGGCCGGGAGCGAGGTCCTCAACTTCCACCGCTTCCCGGGCGTGTCGAGCTATGTCTTCATCTCGTGGAACATGCAGGCGGCGAAGGCGCCGTGGCTCGCCGACAAGAAGGTGCGCCAAGCGCTGACATACGGTCTCGACGTCTCGTCGATCATCAAGAACACCCTCCTCGGCTACGGCAAGCAGGTCTTCGCGCACACGCCGACGGCGTCGTGGGCGAGCCCGGATGAGAGCAAGCTGAACAAGTACCCCTTCGACCAGAAGAAGTCCAAGGAGCTGCTCGAGTCCGCGGGCGCGAAGTTGGGCACGGATGGCGTGTACCGCTGGACCGACGGCAAGCCCATGCAGATGCGGATCGAGACGAACCAGGGCAACAAGGTCCGCGAGACGATCCTCCAGATCGCGCAGGAGCAGTACAAGGCGATCGGCATCAAGATCGACCCGCTGCTCGAATCGTTCCCGGCCCTGCTCGACCGCAGCGTCCCGCAGAACCTCGACCACGAGGGCGTGATCCTCGGGTGGTCGCTCGGTCTCGAGCCGGACATGTACTCGATCTGGCACGGGAGCCAGGACGGCAAGGACCAGTTCAACTGGGTCCACTACAAGAACGCGGACGTCGACAAGGCGATCGAGGCAGGCCGGAACGGGCCTGACTGCAGCCAGGAAGCGCGCAAGGTCGCGTATCAGAAGGTGAACCAGCAGCTGAACGAGGACGTGCCGTACACGTTCCTCTACACGGGCGACTCGCTC
>DASWDY010000118.1:0-1881 GCA_036395035.1 Candidatus Limnocylindria bacterium | reverse complement strand
TGTTCGGTCGCACGCTCCGCGAAGCGCCAACGGATGCCCAGACGCCGGGCCATCGGCTCATGCTGCGTGCGGCGATCGCGCGTCCGCTCGCCGCCGGGCTCTACACGTGGCTCCCGCTCGGCTTCCGCGTGGCGCGGAAGGTGGAGCAGATCCTCCGCGAGGAGCAGGACCGCATCGGCGGGCAGGAGCTCCGCCTCCCGGTGATCACGCCCGCCGAGTACTGGAAGGAGACGGGTCGCTGGGACAGCCTCGAGCCCGTCGCGTTCCGCACGCGTGACCACGGCGGGCACGAGTACATGATCGCCTACACGCACGAGGAGCTCGTGATGCACCACGCGCGGAACGAGATCCAGTCGTACCGCCAGCTGCCCGCGATCGTGTACCACTTCCAGGAGAAGGGACGCGACGAGGCGCGTCCGCGCGCGGGTCTGCTGCGCGTGCGCGAGTTCGTGATGAAGGACGCGTACTCGATCGACAAGGACTGGGACGGCCTCGACCGCTCGTACTGGGCCGAGCACGGCGCGTACGCGCGGTCCTTCGAGCGCATGGGCCTCGACGCGGTCAGCGTCGAGTCGGACACCGGGAACATGGGCGGCGACGTCGCGCACGAGTTCCAGGTGCTCAGCGAGGTGGGGGAGGACCGCATCGTCCTCTGCAGCGCCTGCGACTACCGCGCGAACATGGAGAAGGCGACGCGCCGGGTCGTGCCCGGGGCCGCGGTCGCCGCGGACGGCGCGCCGACGCGCATCGCCACGCCAGGCGTCACCACGATCGAGCGCCTCGAGGCCACGCTCGGCAGGCCGGCGGGGGCGTTCCTGAAGACGATGCTGCTGCGGGCCGGCGACGGCGTCGTCGCGGTCGTCCTGCCGGGTGACCGCGAGGCGAACGAGGCGAAGCTACGCAAGCTCCTCGGCGTGAACGAGGTGAAGTTCGCCGGCGAGGGCGACTTCGCCGCGGCCGGCGGCGTCGCGGGGTTCGTCGGCCCGGTCGGCCTGAAGGCACGCGTCATCCTGGACACCTCGGTCGAGGACCGGCCCTACGTCGCCGGCGCGAACGCCAAGGACGCGCACCTCGACCGCGTCGTCCCCGGGCGCGACTTCCAGGGCGAGCGCGCCGACGTGCACGACGTCCGGGACGGGGACGCATGCCCGAAGTGCGACGGGACGCTGCGGATCGTCCGCGGCGTCGAGGTCGGGAACATCTTCAAGTTCGGGCCCTACTACGCCGACAAGATGGGCGGGACCTACCTCGCCGAGGACGGCACCCGCAAGCCCCTGATGTTCGGCAGCTACGGGATCGGCATCAGCCGGGCCGTCCAGACCGTCATCGAGACGCACCACGACGACCGCGGGATCGTGTGGCCGATCAGCGTCGCGCCGTTCGAGGCGCACGTGGTGGCGCTGCCCATGAAGGACGCCGTCGTCGTCGCGGCCGCGGAGCGCGTCGTGGCCGACCTCGAAGCGCAGGGCGTCGAGGTGCTCTACGACGACCGCGACGAGTCGGCGGGGGTGAAGTTCGCGGACGCGGACCTCATCGGCATCCCGTTCCGCGTGACCGTGAGCGCACGCGGCATGAAGGCGGGCACGGTCGAGGTGAAGCCGCGGGAGCGGACCGAGGTCGAGAACGTCCCGGCGGCCGACGCGGCGGAGCGGATCACGGGTCTCGTGCGAGCGGCGCGGGCGAAGCTCCAGTGACCGAGGCGCGCACGGTCACGGCGCAGGCGCGCGAGGACGACCGCTCGCTCGAGCAGACGCTGCGGCCGCGGCGCCTCACCGATGACGAGTACATCGATCAGCGCAAGGTCAAGGATCAGCTGCGCATCCTCATCGAGGCGGCGCGGCGCCGGTCGGAGACGCTCGAGCACGTCGCGCTCTACGGACC
>DASWDY010000117.1:0-3706 GCA_036395035.1 Candidatus Limnocylindria bacterium | reverse complement strand
CTGCCAGCAGCATGATCTCGCGCGCGCCAGGATCGAGCGCACCGAGGCGCTCGCGCACCGCTTCCTGGACCGACGCCGGGAGCGGTACGTGCCTTATGCGTCCGAGCCGCCACTCGCCATCGACCTGCCGCAGCTCCCCGCGGTGCGCCAGGGCGCGGAGGATCTCCTCGAGGAAGAGGGGGTTGCCCGCGCACGTCGCCTGCAGGATCTCCCGCGTCTCCACGGACACGCGCGCGCCCTGGCCGAGGATGAGCCGGAGCACGCGGCCGACCTCGGATGCGGTGAGGCGGTGCAAGGACAGTTCCCACGTCCGCTCGCGCGCCAGGTCCGCGATCGACCGGCGCAGCGCGGGCCGGCGTTGGACCTCCTCGGGACGGTACGTCCCGACCAGGAGCGAGCCGCGCGGGAGCCGGCGCGAGAGGTGCGCGAACAGCTCGAGCGTCGACTCGTCGGCCCAGTGCAGGTCGTCGATCGCGAGGAGCACCGGACGCTCCTCGGCGATCGCCGCGAACGCGCGCACGAACATCGCGTGCGCCTGATAGCGGTCTGCGGCACCCGCAGATGAGCGCGCGTCGCCGGGTGCCGCCGCGAGCGCCGCCGCGGCGGCCGGATGGTCGCGGACCGAGCGCAGCGCGTCGACGAACGGACCGAACGCGCGACCCATCTCGAAGCGGACGCAGTCGCCGCGGAGCACGCGCAGGCCCGACCGCCGACCGATCTCTCTCGCGCGCGCCAGCAGGGCCGTCTTCCCCATGCCCGCCTCGCCGGAGACGATCAGCGTGGCCGCGGAGCCGTTCGCGACGGTGCCGATGAGGCGCGCGAGGGTGCTGAGCTCCGCGTCACGTCCCACGAGCTCGGGCGAGACGAGCCGAGGCTCGATCCCTTCTCTCACGCTCACGACGATCCTCCCACGGCGGTCCAGTGGGCCGGTCGGCCCGAGGCCGGCGCGGCCCTTCCGGACCGCACCGGCCTGGACGCGAGCCATCACGGGATCAGGAACGGGCCGTCGCTGCTACCGCTCGCCTCGGAAGGTCCCGCGCCGCCGGCCGTCGGAGCCGTCGTGCGGGCCGCGCTCTGGCCTGCGTACTCGAACTCCGTCAGGTGGACGTCCGATGGCGCCTCGTTCGCGTCGGCGTGGACCGCGCGGCCCGCGGACGCGCCGGTGACGGTCCCACACGCGATGAGGGCGGCCGCGAGGAGCGCGACGGCGCTCCGGGCGATCGGGGCTGTGGTGCTTTCCTTTCGGATCATGGCCGGCTACCTCCGTTTTCTTGCGATGGAGGCAGCCTCGCGCCGCGGATCACGGAGGCCATCCGTAGGACTACCGGATCTCGCTACCGGATCGGCGCCCGTAGCATCGCGGCCGTGTCCGAGAACGAGAGCTACCTCGCCCTCCTCGACTACCGGCGGCTGGTGCACACGCTGTACGGCACCGTCCGCCGGCTCGCGGCGAAGGACCCGGCGATCGGCCACGAGCACTGGCGACGCGAGCGCGACCGGCTCTTCGGCCAGCACCCGCGGTCGGCGATCGCGCCGGAGCAGCGGCGCGACTTCAGCGGCCTGCGCTACTTCCCGTACGACCGGCGGCACCGCTTCGCCGCGCCGCTCATCGAGGAGGCAGGGGAGCGCTTCGAGGTCCAGACGAGCACGGGCGAAGCGATGTGGCTGCGACGGATCGGCCATGTCGACATCCCGCTCGGCCGGCTTCCGGTGTTCTGGATCGACGTGTACGGCGGCGGCATCTTCATCCCGTTCAAGGACGCGACGAGCGGGAATACGACGTACGGCGGCGGGCGTTACCTGCTCGACACGGTGAAGGGAGCGGACCTCGGATCGAACGAGCGCGGTGAGCTGATCCTCGACCTCAACTTCGCGTACCACCCCTCCTGCCACTACCAACACCGGTGGTCCTGTCCGCTCGCGGGGCCGGAGAGCCGGATCGACACGCGCGTCGAGGCGGGCGAGATGTCGTGGCTCGGGGCGGCGCATTGAGCGCGTACCACCGGTGGGTCCTCGCCGCCGCGATCCTCGGCTCGGGGATGGTGTTCCTCGACACGACCGTCGTGACGGTCGCCCTGCCGCGGATCGGCCGCGACCTCCCCGCCGCGTTCCTCGGCGTGCTCGAGGGCCAGTCCTACGTCTACAACGCGTACCTGCTGACGCTCGCGGCGCTCCTCGTGCTCGCCGGCGCCGCGAACGACCACTACGGCCGGAAGCGCATGTTCCAGGTCGGGATCGTGGGATTCGGCGCGGCGTCCGTGCTGTGCGGGTTCGCCTCGACGCTCGAGATGCTCGTCCTGTTCCGCATCCTCCAGGGTGCCGCGGGAGCGCTCCTCGTGCCGAGCTCGCTCTCGCTCATCACCGCGTGCTTCGAGGACCAGGTCGAGCGCGGGCGCGCGTTCGGTCTGTGGTCAGGCGCGTCAGCGGCGACGACGATCCTCGGTCCGGTCCTCGGCGGCGCGCTCGTCGACACGCTCTCGTGGCGCGCGGCGTTCCTCATCAACGTGCCGGTCGCCGTCGCCGCGCTCCTCGCGGCGCGGCCGATCATCGAGAGCCGCGACGAGCAGAGCACCGGCGTGTTCGACTGGGGCGGGTCCATCCTCAGCGCGCTTGCGGTCGGCGGCCTCTCGTTCGGCGCGATCTACGGACAGCAGCGGGAGTGGCGCGAGCTGATCGCGTTCGTCGCGCTCGCGGTCGGTCTCGTCGCGACGATCGCGCTCCCGTTCTGGATGGCGCGCAGGCGTCATCCGCTCGTCCCGCTCGAGCTCTTCCGGTCGCGGAACTTCACCGTGACGAACATTTCGACCTTCCTCATCTACGGCGCGCTGTACGTGAACATCTACTACCTCACGCTGTTCATGCAGGGCGTGCTCGGATACACCGCCGCGGCGGCGGGGCTGGCCGGCGTCCCGGTGACCCTGTTCCTCGTCGTCTTCTCGTCGCGCGTCGGGGCGCTGAGCGGGCGCTTCGGCCCCCGGATCTTCATGGTCGCGGGGCCGCTGATCATGGCCGCGGGCGTCTTCACCTGGACGCTCATCCCCGCGGATTCCGCCGGCTGGCGGCTGAGCGCGGGCGATCCGCTCCCGCCGTCCGACTACTGGTTGCGGATCCTCCCCGGGTTCGTCGTTTTCGGCATCGGGCTCACGCTCATGGTCACGCCGCTCGTGACCGCGCTCATGGGGAGCGTGCCGGTGCGCAACTCCGGCCTCGCCTCCGCGATCAACAACGCCATCTCACGGATCGGGCCGCAGCTCATCGGCGCCGTCATCTTCATCGCGATCAGCGCGACCTTCTACTCGGGCTTGGAGCAGAAGATGGGGACGCGCTTCGGCCCGGACGTGCGGCGCGAGGTCTCGCCGCTCAATCCGGTGCCGGTCGAGCGCGACCAGCGGCTGCGCGATCTCGAGGCGCCCGCGCGCGAGTCGTCGACCGACGCGTTCCACCTCGCGATGCTCGTCTCGGCGGGCCTGCTCGTCGCCGGCGCTGCCGTCAACCTCGGGATCCGCAACGCGCCGGCGCCGCAACCCGCGGCGGAGGTGACCGCCGCGGGCTGACGGCGCGTGTCGGGCCGCTACTGGGGCGGCGGGTAGCCGGGGCCGAGCAGCGGGCACTCGAACATCTTCCCGTCGAGGGTGATCCAGCGACCGCCGGCGTAGCCGACGTCGCCGGGCCCAAGGTCGGTCATGAAGGTCCCGGGCCCGCAGAC
>DASWDY010000116.1:0-14064 GCA_036395035.1 Candidatus Limnocylindria bacterium | reverse complement strand
CCGCCCGCGCGCCAGGGGCTGCCGCCGCTCCAGCCGATGTTCCCGCCGGTGCACCGCGTCCCGATCTACGTCGCGGGGTACCGCACGCCGATGATGGAGCTCGCGGGGCAGAAGGCCGACGGCTACATCGCGCGTCCCGCGGAGTCGATCGCCGGCCTCCGGTACCTGCTGCGGAAGATGAAGCGCGCGGCGACGGCCGCGGGCCGCGACCCCGAGGCGATCGACACGACGGGGTATCTCCTCACGCTCATCGATCGCACACGCGCGGAGGCCCTGAACCGCGCGAAGCGCGAGCCGTTCGTCATCTACATGATGTCGATCCTCTCGGACGTGACGATCCGTCGCGCCGGGTTCGAGACCGCGCTGCGCGACGCGATCGCCGCGAAGTGGCGCGCCGAGGACTACCACGGCGCGGGCCAGCTCATCCCCGACGAGCTGCTCGACGCGTTCATCCTCTGCGGCACCGTCGACGAGGTGGCTGGGAGAGTGAACGAGTACGCCGAGGCGGGCATGAAGCTCCCGCTCCTCCAGCCGATCGTCCAGGACGAGGACCAGACCGAGCTCGCGATCCGCGCCGCTGTCGCGTACGGGTCCGCACAGACCGTGAAGGTCGCGGCGCGCCAGGCGCTCGGGGAGCAGCGGCTCGGCGTCGGCGCGCGCCTCGTACGGCGGTTCTCCGCGCTGACGGAGATCGCGCGGCCGTTCAGCTTCACGGCATCGACGACGCCCGTCGCCGCGGCCGGCGCGATGGCGGCGCTGAACGGCATGTTCGACGCCCCGCTCTTCCTCGCCGCGCTCCTCGGATCGGTGATGCTGCACATCGGGACGAACGTGATCAACGAGATCTACGACGTCCGCAAGGGTGTCGACTCGATCACATCGCCGCGCGCGAGCCACGCCCTGGTGAAGGGGCGGCTGAGCGAGCGCGACGCGTTCGCCTTCGCGTTCGCGGCGTTCGCGATCGCGACGCTCGTCGGCGTCGGCCTCATCGCGGTGCGCGGCTGGCCCATCGTCGGCCTCGGGCTGCTCGGCCTGATCGGCGGCTACACCTACACGGCGCCACCGTTCGAATACAAGTTCCACGCGCTCGGCCTGCCGCTCGTGTTCCTCCTCATGGGGCCGCTCATGGTCGGCGGGTCGTACTACGCGATCACCGGGACGCTCGCGCCCGAGGTCTTCTGGGTGAGCCTGCCGGTCGGCCTCCTCGTCACGGCGATCCTCCACGGGAACGAGTGGCGCGACATCACCGAGGACGCGCGCGTCATCGGCACGGCGACGTTCGCCGCGCGGTTCGGCCGGCGCGTCTCCTATTGGACGTACGTCGCGCTCGTCGTCGGGGCGTACATGGCGCTCGCGGTCGGCGTGGTCGTCGGCGTCGTCCCCGCCTACGCCGTCCTCGCCGTGCTGTCGCTGCCGCTCCTGGTGCGCGTGATCCGTGCGAGCGAGCTCGGGAGCCAAGGCCAGCAGCGCGCGATCGCGATGATCGACATCCAGACCGCGCAGCTGCACGCGGCGTTCGGAGCGCTGCTCGTCCTCGGGATCCTCGCCGCCGCGCTGGCGCGGTGAACGAGGGAGCTCCCCGGCACGAGAGACCGCACGCGGGCTTCGCCGTGTGGGTCCTCGTCGCGTCCCTGGCCGGCGGGCTCACCGGCGGTGTCGTCGCGTCCGCGCTCCAGCGTCCGGCGGAGCCCGCGCCGGTCGGTGCCGCGCCCGGCGGCGCGCGGCTCGACGCCGCCGGTGCGGCGAGGGCCGTCCTTCCCGCCGTCGTCACGGTGCTCGTCGGTGGCAGCGCCGGCGGGAGCGGAACGGGCGTCGTCATCGACAAGGAGCGCGGATACATCGTCACCAGCAGTCACGTCATCCAGCCGCCGGGGAGCGGACGCGCGAGCGACGACGTCACCATCCTCCTCGCCGATGGGAGGACGATCGCTGCGACGCTCCTCGGCAACGACGTCAACACGGACGTCGCCGTGCTGAAGGCCGACGGCGCGCTCCCTGCCCAGGCCGTGCTCTCGAAGGATGCGGTCGCCGTGGGCTCCCCCGTGATCGCGATCGGGACGCCGGGATCGTCCGCTCTCGCGATCGGTGCCCTCTCGAGCACCGTCACGAGCGGCGTCGTGAGCGGGACGGGCCGGCGCATACCGCGCGAGGACCTGCGGAGCGTGACGCTCACGGACCTCATCCAGACCGACGCTTCGATCGGCGCAGGGATGTCGGGCGGGCCGCTCGTACTCGTCTCCACGGGCCAAGTGATCGGGCTGACCACGCTGTCCATCCGCGCGGCGGCCGATCTCGGATTCGCCATCTCGGCTGCGACGGTGCGCCGCATCGCCGACGAGATCATCGCCAGGGGCGGAGGCCGCTGAGACACCGCGGCGTTCAGTCGCTAAGGCCCTCGTTCAGCGCCGCTGTACCTGTACGGATCCGGGACGCCGGCTGTGTCGGCGGCGTCTCACCTCCGCGCGAGACCCTGTCCGAGTACTAGCGGTACTAGTACCCCGCGTGCATCGTTCGCGCGCGGGTGGCGATGGGGGAAAGCTCCTGATCCGGGGCCGCCGGTCTGGTGGGGCCGGCGGCCCTAGGCTCCGAACATAGGCACCCTCGCCGGGCTCGCTCTCGCATTCGCGCACTTCGCGCGCACCTTCCGCGGACCGCGCCAGCGGTTCTGGCATCGCATGACGACGACGGGTCTCACGCTCGGCGCGCTCGCGCTTGCCAGCGGTGAGGCGGAGCGCGTCCGGCCACGCTGGCGCGACGTCCCGCTCGGCCTCGCGATCGCGGGTGGCCTCTTCGCGGTGTTCCAGGCCGGCGACCGCGTCGCGCGCCAGGCGATGCCGCGTGGCGATGCGCAGATCAAGGAGATCTATGCGCTGCGCGAGATCCGGCCGAAGGAGGAGATCGCGGCACGGCTCGCGACCATCATCGGCCCCGCCGAAGAGCTCTTCTGGCGCGGGTGGCTGCAGCGGCGTATCGGGTGGCTCCCCGCCGCGGCCGCCTACGGCGGCGCGCATCTCGTGACGGGGAACGCGACGCTCATCGGCGCGGCGTCGGTCGCGGGCCTCTACTGGGGTGCGCTGCGCGCGCTCGGCGCGCCGATGGGCGCGCTCATCGTGAGCCACTCGGTCTGGGACATCTGGATCTTCCTCGTGCAGCCCACCGAGCGCGAGTGATCGACCGCGCAGCCCTCCTGCGGAACACGGTCCTCTGGATCATGGCGGTGCTCTGGGTCGTGTGGAGCTATCTCATCCAGGACCCGGCGCCCGATCCGTGGGCGGCCGTCACGCGCAGCGCGTTCACGGTCGCGTTCGCGATCGTCGCGACCGTCGTCTCGATCGTGGTCATCGTCGCGTGGATCCGCGTCGCGGTGGACGCGCAGCGGCGCCGGAGAGGGACCCCGGCGCCGCGACGCACTGTGGAGGAGGAGAGGAGGGTCTAGCTAGGGACGGCCGAACCGCGGGCCGAAGCCCGGAGCGCCCATCGGGCCCTTGTGCTCGACCATCTGCGTGACGCGCTCGGTGAGGCCGGTCTTGATCTTCGCCGCCTGGTCGGCGGTGAGCTTGCCGTCGGCGACGGCCTTGTCGATCTGCGCGGTCTCGCTCGCGACGATCGCCGCGACGAGCCCGTCCTTCGTCTTGCCGGAGGTCGCCGCCGCGACGTCGGCGAGCGTCTTACCCGACTGGAGCTGCGTGCGCAGGTCCGCCGTCCTGATGCCGAGGTAGGTGGCCGCCGTCTCGAGCAGGTCGACCTTCATGAACACCTCGGCGCGGTGGCCGAAGCCGGGACCGCCGGGTCCGCCGGGACCCTGTGGGAAGCCCTTCTGATCGACGAGCTCGGCGAGCTTCGCCGCCTGCGCCGTCGAGAGCGCCGCGATGAGCGCGTCGCGGGTCTTGCCGTGCGCGACCGCCACGTCGGCGAGGCTCTTGTCGGTCCCCATCTCCGTGCGGAGCTGGTCGACCGTGATGCCGATGAAGTCGGCCGCGGCCTGGAAGAGGTCCCCGCCGGGGCCCCTGTTCTCCGCTGCCGCGTTGACGTTGCCGGCGATCTGCGCGGCAGCCGTCGAGACGAGGCTCGGCGCGAGGGCGACGCCACCGAGGAACGTCAGTGCGAGCGCCGCGCCCGCGAGCGTGACCTTCGTGATCTTCATCTCGTTCCTTTCCTTTCGCGTTCTGTCGCTGCCTAGAGAACGACCGCGCGGCATGCCGCTGATGAGAACGGCGTAAGGAACGACGATCCTTACCTTCCTCTTACCGGTCGCGGCTTAGGCTCGACGCGTGCAATTGCTCGTCATCGAGGACGATCCGGCCGTCCGCGGGGCGGTCGAGCGCGCGCTCCGGACCCAGAAGCACGAGGTCACGTCCGCGAGCGACGGCCAGCGGGGGCTCGACCTCGCGACGACACGTCCCTTCGACGCGCTCGTGCTCGACCTCGGCCTGCCGGGCCTCGACGGCCTCGAGGTCTGCCGGCGCCTGCGCAAGGCCGGGAACGCCGTCCCCGTTCTCGTCCTCACCGCGCGCGCTGCGATCGCCGACCGGGTCGAAGGGCTCGACGCCGGCGCTGACGACTACCTCGTCAAGCCGTTCGCCCTCGACGAGCTCCTCGCGCGCGTGCGCGCGCTCGAGCGCCGCGCGCGCGGCGAGGGCCGCGGCCGGGGCTTGCTGCGGTTCGCCGACCTCACATACGACCCCGACGCGCTCGAGTGGAAGCGCGGCGAGCGGAAGCTCGAGCTCACGCGCACCGAGCACCAGCTGCTCGAGCTCTTCCTCGCGAATGCGCGCAAGGTCCTCGACCGCCACACCATCTTCGACAAGATCTGGGGCTACGACTTCGGCCCCGAGTCGAACGCGCTCGACGTGTACATCGGGTACCTGCGCCGGAAGCTCGAGGCCGGCGGCGAGCCGCGCCTCATCCAGACCGTCCGCGGCGTCGGCTACGTGATGAAGGAGCCATGACCTACTGGCTCCGCGTCACCCTGCTCGCGACCGTCGCGGTGGCGGTCGCCGTCGTCGGCGCGTCGGCCCTCATGTACCTCGTCGTGCAGCGCCAGCTCGTCGCCCAGGCGGACCAGACGCTGGCCGAGACGGCGGCGATCGCGCAGGCGATCAGCCAGGTCCGCGAGCCGCTCGGTGCGCGGCGCGGCCCGGGTCCGTTCAGCCGCTTCACCTTCATCTCCGGTCGTCAGGACGTGCCGGGGCAGGTCGTGTCCGCTTCCGGCGATGTCCTGCGGTTCGACCTCGGACCGATCCCTTCGATCGTGACCCCCGAGGTGAAGGAGGTCGCGGCCGGGAAGCGCGAGTCATACGTCGGCGACGTGTTCGTGAAAGGGACCGACGGCAACACGTATCACGTACGCACGTACGCGGTCCCATTCGGCGCGGGACAGGCCCTGCAGCTTTCGCGTCTCATCGATGAGATCGATGCGGCATTGGCGGAGCTCCGGAACATCCTCCTCGGCGTCAGCGCGGCCGGTGTCGCGCTCGCGGCGCTCCTCGGCGCTGTCGTCGCGCGTGGCGCGCTCGGCCCCGTGACGCGACTCACGAAGACGATCGAGGAGGTCGCGCGCACGCGCGACCTCACGCGCCGCGTCGCCGCGACGGGACGCGACGAGCTCGCGCGCCTCGCGCGCAGCTTCGACGACATGCTCATCGCGCTCGAGATGTCGCTGCGGCAGCAGCGGCAGCTCGTCGCCGACGCGTCGCATGAGCTCCGCACGCCCCTCACGAGCCTGCGCACGAACCTCGAGCTGCTCGCGCGCGGGCACCCCGAGGATCCCGCCGAGCGGCAGCAGCTCCTGAACGAGCTCGTCGCGCAGATGGAGCGGCTCTCGACGCTCGTCGGCGACCTCATCGACCTCGCGCGCGACGAGGAGATGCCCTTCCCGGTCGAGGACATCCGGCTCGACGAGGTCGCCGGGACGGCGATCGACGAGGTCCACGCGCGCTACCCGCGCGTGCGCTTCATCAGCGAGCTCGCGCCCACGACGATCCGCGGCGTGCGCCCACGGATCGCGCGCGCCGTCACGAACCTCCTCGACAACGCCGCGAAGTGGAGTCCCGCCGACGGGGTCGTCGAGGTGAGCGTCGAGGGCGGCGAGGTCGTCGTGCGCGATCACGGCCCGGGTATCGCGCCCGAGGACTCCGTGCGCGTGTTCGACCGGTTCTGGCGCGCGGCGAACGCGCGCCACCTGCCCGGCTCGGGACTCGGGCTCTCGATCGTGAAGCAGGTCGCCGAAGCGCACGGTGGCTCGGTCACCCTCGAGCACCCGCGCGACGGCGGCGCACGCTTTCGCCTGCATTTCGGCCTCGCGTCTTAGCGGATCCACACCACCCGCGCAGACGATCGTGGTCCCCTAGGGACCATGGCCATCTACGACATCCCTCCACAGGAGCCGCGACCGGTGGCGGTACCCGTTGCGCCGCGACAGCGGCGGCGCGGGCCGCTCGCGGTCGCGATGTTCCTCACCGGCGCGCTGGTCGGTGGCGTCGCGGGGGCGGCGGGCGCGAACGTCATGACGCGTCCGGAGATCGCCGCGCCGCCGACGCCCGTGGCCGCGACGACGACACCGATCGCGTCCACGCGCGACGAGAGCCCGCTCGTCGCGGCGGTCGGCGAGGTGCTGCCCGCGGTCGTCACCGTCGTGAACAAGGGGACGACCGGAACGGAGATCGGCAGCGGGTCGGGCGTCGTCATCGACAAGGATCTCGGCTACGTGGTGACGAACAGCCACGTCGTCGAGCAGACGCGCTCGACGGACCCGGCCCGCTTCTTCGACGTGATCCTGTCCGACGGCACACGCAAGGGGGCAGCGATCGTCGGCAATGACCCCGAGCACGACGTGGCCGTCCTCAAGGTCGAGGGTGGCCTCCCTGCGCAGGCCACCCTCGGTGACTCGGCCGCACTGCCGCTCGGTGCCCAGGTCGTCGCGATCGGCAGCCCGGGCATCTCCGTGACCCGCACATCCCGCGGATCGCTCCTCCAGAACAGCGTGACGTCGGGGATCGTCAGCGGCCTCGGCCGCCAGCTCCCGCGCGCCGACCTCCGTAACGGTGGCTCGCTCACCGACCTCATCCAGACCGACGCGGCGATCAACCCTGGCAACTCGGGCGGGCCGCTCGTGTGGGTCGCGACGAAGCAGGTCATCGGGCTGAACACGCTGGTCGTGCGCGGCAGTGGGGAAGAGGGCCTGGGATTTGCGGTGTCGAGCGCCACGGTGAAGGAGATCGCGGCGCGCCTCATCGCCAGAGGTAGGTAGCCATGATCAGGCTGATCCTCGCGAGCGCTCTGGTGCTGAGCGCGTGCACCGTTCCAACCCCGGGCACCACCGGCGCTTCGCCGACGAGCACGTCCGCGGTGGCTTCGAGCCCCGTTGCGACGCCTTCGACCGGCGCCGCCGCCAGCGCGTCACCGCCGGGGTCCTCTCAGAGTGGCGTCGTCGTTGCCGCGAACTGCAAGGCTCCCGCGACGCCCACGACCGAGTCGACCGAGGGCCCCTACTTCAAGGCGGGGTCCCCTGAGAAGGCCTCACTGGTGACGGCCGGGATGACCGGCACGAAGATCCAGCTCATCGGCCTCGTCCTCACGCGCAGCTGCAAGCCCGTCACGGACGCGAAGGTCGACATCTGGCAGGCGAACGCGAACGGCGAATACGACAACACCGGGTACACCCTCCGGGGATACGTGCGCGCCGACGCGAACGGGCAGTACCGCATCGAGACCATCGTTCCCGGCAAGTACCCCGGGCGCACGCCGCACATCCACGTGAAGGTGACCGCGGGCGGGAAGACGCTGACGACGCAGCTCTACATGCCGGACGAGTCGAGCAACACGAGCGACAGCATCTTCCGGCCGGAGCTCGCAATGCAGATCATCCAGGGCCCGCCGATGAGTGGCGCCTTCGCCTTCATCCTCGATCTCCCCTAGCGGCCGTCATTCTCGACCTCGCGTAACGGCTAGCCTCTGGGGCCGATGGGCCTCGTCTTCGCCTGCATCGCCCCGCACGGCGGCCTCGCCATCGAGGAGCTGTGCGCGCCCGAGGACCGTGACGTCGCGGTCGCGACGCGCCGCGGCCTCGACGAGCTCGGTCGCCGCTTCGACGCCGCCGAGCCCGAGGCGGTCATCGTCCTCACGCCGCACAACATCCACGTCGAGGGCGCGATGGCGGTCGTCGTGTCGGGGAAGGTGGCGGGCGAGCTGAAGGAGGGCGGCGCGCGCCGCGGCGCGTTCGATCCGAATGCGGGGCAGCGCTCCGTCTCGCTCGAGGTGCGGACGGACCGCGAGCTCGCGCAGGCATGCATCGAAGCGCTGCGCGGCGCGGCCATCCCGACCGTCGGCGTGAGCTACGGCGGCAATGACGCGGCGACCGCGACGTTCCCGATGGACTGGGCCGTCCTCGTGCCGCTCTGGTCCATGGGAGGGAGGCGAGATCCCCCAGTGCCCGTCGTCGTCGTGGCGCCGGCGCGCGAGATGACGTTCGAGTCGCACGTGCGGGCGGGGGAGGCGCTGCGGCAGGCGATCGACGCCTCCGGCAAGCGCGTGGCGCTCATTGCCAGCTGTGACCACGCGCACACGCATGACGAGGCCGGTCCCTACGGCTACAGCCCGGCGGCGCGCACGTTCGACGCGCGCGTCGTCGACATCGTCCGCCGCGACCAGCTCGAGGACCTGCTCGGGATCGACCCGAACCTCATCCGCGAGGGCAAGCCCGACAGCTACTGGCAGATGCTCATGCTCCACGGCGCGCTGCGCGGGCAGGGCTGGCGCGGCGAATTCCTGTCGTACGAGGCACCGACGTACTTCGGGATGCTCTGCGCGGCCTACCGACCGGGCTGATCGGCCCTACCCGGGCGCCCGTATGCTTCCCCCTCAGGGGAGCACCCGATGCCGCTACGCCTATTCCTTTGTCTCGCGCTGCTCGTCGCGCCGGCCTGTGGGGCCGCGGTCCGCGTCGATCCCAGCCCCGCGCCGTCGGCCGATCCGAGCGCGGGCCTCGCCGTGCCCGCCGGCCCGGTCCTGTACGAGCCCGAGCAGCTCATCTTCCCGCCCGAGGATTTCCCGCTCGCGGGTGCCGAGGTCGCGCGCGACGCGCCCATCGCGGCGCGCGGCTGGGAGCGGCAGTTCGCGCTGAACGGCTCGCCCGACTTCCGCTGGTTCATCGTGCGCGTCTACGTGCTCGAGCCCGACGTCCCCTCCGCGAAGTTCGTCTCCGAGAACGACTGCGACTCGATCGCGTGGCCGGGCGAGAAGCCCATCGTGGAGCGGATCAAGGCGCCGCCGCGCAGCGGGGACGACGCGCGCGCGTGCACGTATGCGTTCCCCGACGGGCAGCGCGTCCTCTATTACGTGACGGGATATCGCAACGTCGGGATCGTCGTCGGCACGCAGCCGCGCCGCGATGAGATGACGGACGGCCTCGCGCTCGACTGGATCACGTCGCTCGCACGACGGCAGATCGCGATCATCGGAGGCGTGCTCACCCGAGCCTCGGCCGGACGCTGAGCACGCAGGCGAGCGTTGCTATCCCGGCGGTCGAGGCCGCCTAAACTCCGCCGATCCCGGCGACGGAGGGATCGGAGATGCACCGCCTGCTCACGCTCGCGATCGCCCTCGCGCTCACGCTCGTGACGTCGGTGCCGATCGCCGCCGACGCGCCCGTCGCCGAGGACGAGATCGGCTGCGAGCAGGTCTTCGAGGAGGGATGCCCCTCGCACGCGAGCGGCGGCAGGCCCGAGCTCGGGCCCGTGATGGCGGGCAACCCCACCGACGTCGTCACCGTCCTGCGGGTCGGGCTCCGCACAACGACCTTCAACCCGACGACCGGCGCCGTCATCACCGAGCAGGCCGCGCACGACCACGCCGACGTGCGCGCCACCGGCACGGTCGACGACTTCCACGTCATCGATCTCTCGACCGGACGCCAGGTCATCGCCGCGACCGCGGGCCAGGAGGTCCGCGTGCGCTTCGTCGGCACCGCGTACGAGATCAGCCTCGACGGCGCCGTCGTCGGCACCGCCACTGGGCCGGTCCGGCTGCGATCGAGCGCGCCGACGAACACCTTCAAGGTCAACAGCATCCGACGCAGCAACTGGACCTCCCTGACGACCCGGGCGCTCGGGATCCCCGAGTACGAGGGGGAGCTCGAGATCACGCGCGGCACGGCGACGGGCGCCGGCCTCGTCAACCTCGTGAACCTCGTGCCGCTCGAGCCCTACGTGCGTGGCGTTGTGGTGAACGAAGGGATCGCGACCTTCCACGTCGAGGCGCTGAAGGCGCAGGCGGCCGCCGCGCGAGGCTACGCGCTATCGAACAAGGACAGCACGACGAAGTTCCCCGGCCGTCCGTACGGCCTCGACGACACCACGAGCTCGCAGGTCTACAGGGGCAAGGGCTCCGAGCACCCGAATGGGAACGCCGCCGTCGCGGCCACGGAAGCCCTCGTCGCGACGTACGACAGCCGGATCATCCAGGCGCTCTATTCATCCTCGATGGGCGGCTTCACCGAGAACAACGAATGGATCTTCAACTCTCCCTCCTCGCAGCTGCCCGGTACGAACGCGCTCCCGTACCTGCGCGGCATCTATGACGGCGAAGGCAGCGCGCCTGACCTCTCGACGGAGGCCGGGATCGCGGCGTTCTGGTCGGCGCAGCAGCCGCAGACGTTCGACAGCTGCGCCCTTCCCACACCGCGCGTGAACAACCGCTTCGCGCGCTGGCAGATCCCGGTCAGCGGCGCGACCCTGAAGACGCGTGTCACCGGGGTGAACGCGGGCCGGATCGCGATGCTCTCCGGCAACACCAGTGGCTTCGTCACCAATGTCGAGATCGCACAGCGCATGGCTGCCTCGAAGCGCGCCGGCGTGGTGAGGATGACGTTCTCTACCGGTGTCGGCGAAGTACGCGGTTGGGACAACATCCGGCGCGTCTTCGGGGCGAGCCAGGCGTCACAGGTGCAGAACTGCACGGCGGATCCACCGTCGACCATCGGCGCGAACTTCGTGCTGAATGACCCGAGCGTCATCACGCCGCAGTTCGACGGCACAGGCGCGTTCACCGGGATCGTCTCGCAGGGCGGCGGCTGGGGACACAACGTCGGCATGAGCCAGTTCGGCGCGCACGGCCGCGGGCTCGCGGGTCAGAGCTTCATCCAGATCCTGCACGCCTACTACACGGGCACCGACATCGCGTCGTACCCGATCGACATCGCGCTCAAGCCGGGGAGCGGTCCGCGCCAGATGACGCAGACGTTCGCCAGCCCGAACGGGATCGGGACGCTGCGCATCAAGCCGTCGGACGGCCTCGAGGGGCTGAGCGTGAACATCGGCTCGTGCGCCCTGCGTTACGACGCCGCCGCGCTGAGCGCATCGATGATCGAGACGGACGTGAGCGCGTGCCTTAAGCCGGGTCAGAACAGCGCGCAGTACGTGCCCATCGGTACGCGCGGGAAGGCGACGGTCCTGGTGATCGTGGAGTGAGGAGCTAGCGCTCCGCGATCGGGACCCAGGTCTTGCCGCTGGGTCCGGTGTATTCCGACTCGGGGCGGATGAGCCGGTTGTCGCCGTGCTGCTCCATGATGTGCGCGCACCACCCGGCGATGCGGCCGAGCGCGAAGATCGACGTCCCGAGGTCCGCCGGGATGCCGAGGTACGTGTAGGTCGTCGCGGCGTAGAAGTCCACGTTCACGACGTTCACCTTCGCCGCGGCGCCGGGTGACATCCTCGGCCGGCGCTCCGCGATCGCCTTGACGAGCGCCTCCTGGATCGCGAAATAGTTCGGGCCCTTCCACTCGCGGCCGAGCTCGCTCGCGAACCTGCGCAGGTGCTTCGCGCGCGGATCCTCGGTGAGGTACACGCGGTGCCCGAAGCCGGAGAACTTGAACTTCCGCTCGATCGCCTTATCGACGAACGTCTCGACATGCTCGGGCGAGCCGATCTCGTCGAGCATGCGCATCGTCCCGTCGGTCGCGCCGCCGTGCAGCGGACCCTTCAGCGCGCCGAACGCGGCCGCGACCGCGGCGTGCATGTCGGCCTCGGTGCCGGCGACGACGCGCGCTGTGAACGTCGACGCGTTCATGCCGTGCTCGGCCTGGAGGATGAACGCCGCGTTCATGATCTCCGCCGCGCGCGGGTGCGCCTTGCCGCCCCACGTCATGTGCGCAAAGTTCGCGGCGTGGCCGAGCGACGGGTCCGGCGGGATCGGCTGCTCGCCGCGGCGGCGCCGGATGTACGCGGCGAGCATCGTCGGCAGCTTCGCGGTGAGGCGGATCGACTTGCGGTGCTCGGCGGCCTGGGAGTTGTCGCCCTGCTCCGGATCCTCGGCGGACAGCGCCGAAGCGGCGGTGCGCAGGACGTCCATCGCCGTCGCGTGCTCGCTCATCTCGGCGAGGAGGCCGCGGACGAAGGGGGAGAGGGCGCGGTGCTTCACGAGCTCCTGCTTGAAGTCCCGCAGCTCGAGCTTGTCGGGGAGATCGCCGTTGAGAAGGAGGTACGCGACCTCCTCGTACTCGGCGTGGGCGACGAGATCGTCGATGCTGTAGCCGCGGTAGATGAGGCGGTTGTCCTGGACGAGGCTGACGGCCGTCGACGCGGCGACGACGCCTTCGAGGCCCCGGGGAGAGGCTTTGGCCACTTCCGCCACGCGCAAAGTCTGGCACAGGGCCTGGGAACGGACCGGGTACTACCCCATTAGGACTACTTGACGGCCTGACGACCGAGGGTACAGTGACGCCTGGCTCCGGTTAGGAGCGCTGAACTGACAGCCCCTCATCCCACCCACCAGCGGAGGGCGGCGGCGATAAAGGCCGGCGCCCTTTCGCTTTTCTACGGCACTTTCAGAGCGGCACCGGAACACGGGGGCGCGTGGCGCTATAGAGAGGGTATGGGGACGGAAGGGCGGGCGATCGTCCGACGCAAGCCGGTCGACTGGCGGCGGTACTCCAAGCACGTCCGGGTCGCGCAGCGGAAGCTGCCCCGGTACGAGCACCCCCTGCTGATCAGCCTGGCGTTCTCGCTCCTGTTCGCCGTCCTCGGCGTGTCGCTGCTCCAGCTCGTGGGGACGGGGCTCGGCCTCGGGCTCGAGCAACTCGGCACCTCGATCGTGAAGGCGTTCCCGCAGGCGAAGGAGTCGGACCTCGTGCTCGGCGAGCAGCAGGTCACGATCAGCGCCGCGCCCGTGCTCGACGCGATCCCCGAGTTCACGAAGACGGACATGGTCACGATCAGCGGCAAGGTCCCGGGCTTCGCGGTCCTGCCCGGACGCTCGATCGAGGTGATCCTCAACAGCCAGCTCGTCGGGACGTTCCCGATCGCGAGCGACGGCACGTTCGGCGGCCGCACCATCACGCTCCCCGATGGGACGAGCACGATCACCGTGCGCCTCGTCGACGGGACGAGCGAGGTCGCGGCGACCTCGGCGACGGTCGTCGTCGACCGCGCGGCGCCGCCGCTCACGATCACGCGCCCGAAGACGAACGAGACCGTCGACGGTCCGGACGTAGTGGTCGAGGGCAAGAGCGAGGCCGGCGCGGAGGTCAGCGTGAACGCGCGCGCCGTTCGGCCGAACCCCGACGGGACGTTCACGGAGCGCTTCACCGCCCCCGTCGGACCGCTCGCGATCAGCGTCATCGCGCGCGACAAGGCCGGGAACGAGACGAAGGTCGAGCTGAACGTCACCGTGAAGCAGAGCACGCAGACGGCTACCGGGACGACGCTCACGGTGACGCTCGACCGCTCGAGGGTGCGCCCGGGCGAGACCGTGATCGCCCGCGTCGTCGCGACGGAGAGCGGGAAGCCGAAGGCCGACCTCGCCGTCACGCTGCAGGTCGGCGTCATCACGATCGGGTCGTACAAGACCAACAGCAGCGGCATCGCGAACATCGGCTTCGCCGCGCCGAACCACGAGGTCGACGACGTCGCGATCGTCATCCTCGGTGGCGGGACCAGCGCGCGCGCGACGCTCACCGTCTCGACGAGGTAGCGCGCTCCGCGCGTATCCTGCCGCGAACGTGACCGACGCCAACAGCGTCCTCTTCGCGCTCCTCGGCGGCACTGCGCTCCTCCTCTACGGCGTGCGCCT
>DASWDY010000115.1:0-14454 GCA_036395035.1 Candidatus Limnocylindria bacterium | reverse complement strand
ATCCTGCCGACCCTCGTGGTCTATCTCATCGCGCAGCGCTACTTCATCGAAGGCGTCGCACGGACAGGGATCCGCGGATAGACCGCTGGGTCATAGGGAGGAAGGGGTCCAATGCGCACAGTGCTCAGGTTCGGCATCGTCGCCGCGTTCCTCGTCGCCGCATGCGCTCCCGGCGCACAGACCGGTGGGGGCTCACCGGCGCCCGAGGCGACGACCGAGGCCGACGTCACGCTGAGCGGCCCGGTCACGGTCACGCTCTGGCACAACCAGACCGGCGTCCTCGCGAAGGGCTTCACGGACATGATCGCCGAGTTCAACGCGACGAACGGCAAGGGCATCACCGTCCGTGCCGAGGAGCAGTCGGCCGGGAACTCGTACACCGGCCTCTACCAGAAGATGCTCGGCGCGATCCAGGCCGGCTCCACGCCGGAGATGATCGTCGCGGTCGAGAACCAGGTCGCGGACTACGCGAAGGCCGGGATCATCGTCGATCTCGACCAGTACATCGGCTCGAAGAAGAACGGCCTGAGCAAGGATTCGCTCGCCGACATCTACAAGCCGTACCTCGACTCGAACAAGTACCCGCAGTACGGGAACAAGACGTACTCGTTCCCGTTCATCAAGAGCCTCGAGGTCCTGTACCGCAATGACGATCTCGCGAAGGAGCTCGGGTTCAGTGCGCAGCCGAAGACGTGGGACGAGCTCGAGCAGCAGGCGAAGGCCGCGAAGAAGGCCGACGCCGCCGGCAAGGTCACCCGGTGGGGGCTGTCGACGTTCTCGCTCGACACCTTCTTCGGCTCGGTGATCAACCGCGGCGGCTCGATCGTGAAGCCGGACCTCAGCGCCGTCGGCTTCGACGGCAAGGAAGGCCTGGCCACGCTCCAGATGCTCGACCGCGGCATCAACGAGGGCTGGATGTACCAGCCGAAGGGCTTCGACTGGCAGGACCGCTTCGCGGAGGGCAACCTGCTGTACGTCGGCGCCACGAGCACCTCGATCGGGTTCATCATCGACACGCTGAAGGGCAAGCCGCTCAACTGGAGCGTCGTGCCGTGGCCCGACGGCGGCGGCAGCGCCCGCGGGATCCAGTTCGGCGGCGTCGTCGCCGTCACGAAGAGCACCGCGGAGAAGCAGCTCGCGTCGTGGGAATTCCTCAAGTGGTTCACCGACACGAAGCAGACCGCGAAGTGGGCGTCGCTCTCCGGGTACATGCCGGTGCGCGCCTCGGCCGCGAACGACGCCGCCCTGAAGGACTACTGGACGAAGCGGCCGCAGAGCAAGCAGGCGTTCGACCTCATCCCGCTGAGCGCCGCGGGTCCGAGCATCCGGGGCTACCAGGAGATCCGGACGGCGGCATCGGACGCGCTCACCAAGATCACGACGAAGAAGGCGAAGCCTGAGGACGCCCTGAAGGACGCGGCGACCGCCGCGAACGCGATCCTCAAGGAGAACAAGTAGCAAGTCGCTGATAGGACGGGGTGTGGTGACACGCACCCCGTCCTATGCGCGGCCGACGACCTCGATCGCGTCCCCGAGGAGGCGCGGCATGTCGGCGGGGTGCTCGTGGCCGTGGTCCGGGACGATCTCGACGTGGACACGGATGTTCGCCGCGCGCAGGCGCTCGCCGAGGGCGCGCGAGCCCTCGTAGCCGCCCTTGTCGCGGTCGCCGACCGCGATGAAGGTCGGCACCGGCTTCGCGGCCGCGAGCGCATCCACTTCGTCCTTCGGCAGCCACGGCGCGACCGCGATCGCGCCGACCGCGCCGAGCGGGCCGCCGTACGCGAGCTGCAGCGCGCGTAGCGCACCGGCCGAGTAGCCGGCGAGGACGATGCGCCGCGGATCGAGGCGCTGCTGCTGGACGAGCCGCTCGACCTCCGTGATGACGTCGCGCTGTGCGCGCTCGCCGTCGTTCCACACGAACAGCCCGGGCGTGAGCGCGATCTCCGCCGAGCCGATCGCGGCGACGACCCATCCGCGCTCGGTGACGGACCGCCAGTACGGCATGGTCCGCTCCGCGGTGCTGTTGTTGCCGTGCAGCACGACGAGGAGCGGCAGACCGGCGATCGGCGCGACGGCGGCGGGGCGCTCGACGATGACCTTCGGATGTGACGCGCCGAGCTCCGCGTCGTACCGCAGCGCCGCGATGTGCGCGAGGCGCTCGAACTCGACGACGTCGTGCAGCGGTCCGATCGCCGGCCAGTCGTGGAGCATCGGCTCCGGATAGCGGCAGCCGGCCGCGACCGCTTCGGCGAACGCCTCGAGCGCGTGCTCGGTGCGTCCGAGGCCGACGGCGAGCGACATCCGCCAGAGGTGCACGAACGCCGTCTGCTCGGTGAACCTGCGGCCCTCGCGCTCGATCAGCGCGAGCGCGTCGTCCAGCCGGCCCGCCTCGCGCAGCCGGACGATCTCATCGAGGAGGTCGCCGTACGTCGCGAAGGACGCGGCCGCCATCGCCGAGAGGCTACAGCCGGCCGAGCTCCTCCTCGAGGAGGCGGACCTGCGCCCGCCGCTCCTCCAGGCGCGCCCGCTCCTTCTCGACCACGGCCTTCGGCGCCTTCTCGGCGAACCCCGGACGCGCGAGCAGCTCCTCGGACCGGCGCAGCGCCTCGCGCGCGTCGGCGAGCTCGCGCTCGAGCCGAGCGCGCTCGGCCGCGACGTCGCGCTTCGCCTCGATGCGCACCTCGACGGCACGGACGATCTTCGCGGGGCCGGTCCCCTTCCCGATCGTGACGTCGGCGTTCGTCAGGGTGGCGATCGCGTCGAGGGACGCCGCGACGTCGCCGGTCGCGCCCGACAGCGCCACGCGGATGCGCTCGCCGGGATCGATGCCCGCGTCCTGGCGCAGCGCGCGCGCGGCGCGGACCACGTCGAGCGCGAGACCGAGGCGCTCCTCGAGCTTCGTGTCGCGCGGTCCCGCGGCCGGCCAGCGCGCCAGGACGAGGGACGTCTCACCGCGCGCGGTCCTGCGCCCGCGCCAGAGCTGGAGCGCGAGCGTCTCGGTGATGAACGGGGTGATCGGATGGAGGAGCCGGAGCACGCGGTCGAGCACGTACGCCAGCGTCCGCACCGTCCCGGCGCGGCGGCGATCGTCGCGGAGCCCGGCCTTCGACAGCTCGAGGTAGGCGTCGGCGACCTCGCCCCACACGAACTGCTGCAGGAAGTGCACGTACTCCCCGAAGAGGTGGCCCTCGAGCAGGCGCGACGCCTCCGCCGTCGCCCACTCCGTGCGCGAGAGGATCCAGCGCTCCGCATCGGCGAGCTCGCGAGCCGGCCGCTCGTCGATCGCGCGGTCGGCCATGGCGTCCGGATACGTTTCGAGCTGCCGCAGCACGAAGCGGCCGATGTTCCAGAGCTTGTTGCCGAAGTTGCGCGCGTTGATGAGCTTCGCCTCGGACAGCTCGGTGTCCATGCCGGCCGCGGTGTCGAGGACGAGCGCGAACCGGAGCGCGTCGGCGCCCCATTCCTGGATGTACTCGACCGGGCTGACGACGTTCCCCGTCGACTTGCTCATCTTCTCGCCCTGGGTCTTCACGAGGCCATGGAGGTAGACCGTGTCGAACGGGATGTCGCCCATCTCGAAGATGCCCATCACGATCATCCGGGCGACCCAGAAGAAGATGATGTCGTAGCCCGTCTCGAGCGTGCTGCCCGGATAGAACCGCGCGAGGTCGGGCGTGCGGTCCGGCCAGCCGAGCGTCGTGAACGGCCAGAGCGCGCTCGAGAACCACGTGTCGAGCACATCCGGGTCCTTGCGCAGGTCGTCCGACGCGCACTTCGTGCAGCGCTTTGGATCCGGGCCGTCCTCGTCCGGCACGACCACCTCGTCGCAGTCACGGCAGAACCAGACCGGGATCTCGTGGCCCCACCAGATCTGCCGCGAGACGGCCCAGTCGCGGACGTTCTGCATCCACTCGAAGTAGATGCGCTCCTGGAACTCCGGGATGATCCGCACGCGCCCGCTGCGGACTGCTTCGATGGCCGGCCCGGCGAGCGGCTTCATGCGCACCCACCACTGCGGCAGCACGAGCGGCTCGTCCACGGTCCCGCAGCGGTCGTGCACGCCGAGGGCGTGAGCGAGCGGCTCTTCCTTCACGAGGAGCCCGCTCTTCCGCAGCCGGTCGATCATGTCCGTGCGCGCGCGGTCGCGGTCGAGCCCGGCGAGCGCGCCGGCCGCCGGCAGCATGCGGCCGTCCTTGCCGATCACCGTGAGCACCGGCAGGCCGTGGCGCTGGCCGATCTCGAAGTCCGTCTGGTCGTGCCCGGGCGTGATCTTCAGCGCGCCAGTGCCGAACGCGGGATCGACGGCCTCGTCCGTGATGATGCGCACGCGGCGCTCGACCACGGGGACGAGCACCTCTTGTCCGATGAGCGGCTTCCAGCGCGCGTCGTCGGGATGCACCGCGATCGCGACGTCGGCGAGGATCGTCTCGGGCCGTGTCGTCGCGATGACCACGTCGGGCCTGTTCGAGCCCTCTTCGGCCCACGGATAGCGCACGTAGTAGAGGGCGTCCGTGCGCTCGACGTGCTTCGCCTCGAGGTCGGAGTACGTCGTCTGGCAGGTCAGGCACCAGTGGACGATCCGGCCCTCGCGGTACAGCAGGCCCTTCTTGTAGAGGCGGATGAAGTGCGTGCGGACCGCGCGCTGCTTGCTCGGCTCCATCGTGAAGTTCGGCCGGCTCCAATCGAGCGAGCACCCGAGCATCCGCAGCTGCTGCTCGATCCGCGGCCGGTAGAAGTCCATCCACTTCCACATCTCCGCGAGGAACTGCTCGCGCGTGAGGCCACGGTCCTTCGTGATGCCTTCCTTGGCGAGCTCCTTCTCCACGACGATCTGGGCGATGATCCCGGCGTGGTCGGTCCCAGACATATAGAGCGTCGCGTCGCCGAGCATGCGGTGCCAGCGGGCCATCACGTCCTCGTACCCGCCGAACCCGAGCGCGTGCCCGAGATGCAGGTCGCCCGTCACGTTCGGGAGCGGCAGCATCATCACGAAGCGGCGCCCGTCGTCCGTCTCGGGCGGCCGGAAGAAGCCCGAGCGCTCCCACCAGTCGTAGAGGTCCTTCTCGACGACCGATGGCCGGAAGTTCTTCTCGTTGTGCGACAGCGCTGACTGCGGCGCCGGGATCTTCTCCGCGATGGCCATGTCGGTCGCCCTCCTTTTCATGCGCTCCCGCGCAATGCGGGACCGCGCAGCGTTGGTCGCCAAAAACAAAGATCCCACTCGTCCAAGGACGAGCGGGACCCGTGGTACCACCTTGTTCCGCGTGCGGAAGCACGCCTCATTGCCGCTGTAACGGGCTGCCCGATCCGGCTCGCGAGCGACGTTCCCGACCCATCTCGCCGCGGAGCCCTTCCAGCCGGTGGGGCTCCTTCTCTATCGGTGCTGGGCCGGTACTCCTCCCGGTCGCTGCCGGTGTCCGTCCATCATCCCACGCCGGCGGCGCCTCGCGCTAGCCGACGTCCGTGCGGGTGCGAGCGCGGCGCTTGCGGCGGTACATCGCGCGGTCGGCGACGTCGATGATCTGATCGGCCGTCGCCGGGCCGGCTGCCTGCGCCAGGCCCCACGAGACCGTCGGGACCGGGACGCCGATCGAGAGCTGCTGCCCACTGATCCGCTCGGATACGCGGCGCATGACGCGGTCGGCGACGAAGATCGGCTCGCCCACGAACAGGACCGCGAACTCGTCGCCGCCGATGCGCGCGACGAGGTCGTCGCTCCGGACCCCCTCGACGAGCATCTCGCCGACCCGGGTGAGGCCCTCGTCCCCCGCCTGATGGCCGTACCGGTCGTTGAGCTGCTTCAGCTCGTCGACGTCCACGAGCGCGACGGTGAGCGCGCGGTCGCCGCGCGTCTTCGCGGCGAGGACGGCGTCAAGGCGCTCGAAGAAGGCGCGGCGGTTCGCGAGCCCCGTGAGCGGATCCGTCGAGGCCGCGTGCTTCGCGGCGCGGTGCAGGTTCGCGACGCGGATCGCCGCGGCGATCTGGTGCGAGACCGCGGTAAGGAGCTGCTCGTCCTCGACCGTGAACGCGTTCGAGCGTGGGCTCTCGATCCCCATGACGCCCACGACGTCGTCATCGTTCCGGAGGGGCACGACGAGGCTCGAGCGCACGCCGGGAGGGCCGAAGAAGCGCGGATCGGCCTGCGCGTCGCCGACGTTCTGCAGCTTCCCGTGCTCGAGCACCCACGCGGAGATGCCCACGCCCCGCGGGATGTGCGACCCGAGGTACGCGGTGGACGGGCCGAACGCCGCGCGCACCACAAGCTCGCCGGCATCGCGGTCGAGCGTCGTGAGGAATCCCTCTTCGTACCCCATCGCGTCGCAGACGATGCGCAGGAGCCGGCCGGCGAGCTCGTCGATGTCAAGCACCGCGCCGAACTCGCTCGCGAGGCGCTGCAGGACCGCCAGGCGCCGGCCGTGCGTCTGCGACCGGGCCACGTACTCCTGCAGGACCTCGCCCGGGCCGGCAACATCCTCGAAGTCCTCCTGCTGGATCGCGCCGACGCGGGCGAGCAGACGCGTGCCGGCCGCGATGTCGCGCTCGATCACCTGGAGGAAGGCATCGACGACCCCGGGGTGGAACTGCGTGCCGCGGCAGCGCCGGAGCTCGTCCATCGCGAACTCGACCGTCTGCGCCTCCTTGTAGGAGCGCTTCGTGACGATGACCTCGTAGGCATCGGCGGCCGCCACGATGCACGCCGGCAGATCGATGGCGTCGCCGGCAAGACCGGAGGGATATCCCTTTCCGTCGTAGTGCTCGTGGTGGTCGCGGACGATCGGGACCAGGTCCGCGAGCGGCTCGACCGCCTCGATGATCGACGCGCCGACGGCCGGATGCGTCCGCATGACGACCCACTCCTCCTGGGAGAGGACGCCCGGCTTGTTCAGGATCGCGTCAGGGATCCCGATCTTGCCGATGTCGTGGAGGAGCGCGCCGAGCTGCACGCGCCGCACCTCGTCGGCGCCGAGCTCCATCTCTGCCGCGATGACGCGCGCGAGCGCCGCGACGCGCGCGGAGTGGCTGCGCGTGTAGGGGTCGCGCGCGTCGACGGCGGCCGCGAGCGCGCGCACGGTCGCGAGGTAGAGGTCGCGCAGCCGCTCCATCTGCCAGAGCTTCTCGAAGGCCCCGGCGACGAGGTTCGCCAGCGACTGGAGGATCGTGACGTCCTCGTCGTCGTAGGCGTTCGGTCGGTAGGACTGCGCCGAGAGCACCCCGACGATGCGCTCGCCGTGCCGGAGCGGTACGTGGACCGCGGACTCGCTCGGCCTCGCCCGGTCGCCGAAGCGGCGCCCCGCGTGCTGCCCGCCCTCTCCAGCGTGGACGACGAACGGCTGGCCGTTGCGCACGACCTCGCTGGTCGGGCCCTCGCCGAGCGGCACGACCATCTCGTCGTCCCAGCGCTCGGAGACCTCGGTCTCCTCGACGAGGCCCGCGTCCCACTGGAGGATGAAATGGAACACCTGGCGCTCGTCGTCGTACCGCGCGACGTAGAACGCGTCGCGCTCGACGAGCTCGCCGGCCGCGTCGCACGCCGCCTTGGCGACGCCATCAGCGGTCGACGCGACGGCGAGGCGAGTGGCGGCCTCGTTCAGCAGGGCGAGGCGTCGTAGCCGCCGCTCCGCCTGCTCGCGGCGGCGGATCGTGTCGAGCGCCGCGGCCGCGGCCTCCGCGAGGCGGGCGATGCCCTGCCGGTCGAGCTCGTCGAACGTCCGCGATGGCTCCGGCGTGCCGACGACGAGCACGGCCGCGACCGCTCCGCCGGCGACCATCGGGGCCGCCACGACCGCGCGGACGGCGGCCTCGCGCGCGAGGAGCCCCGCGCTCCCGCTCCGGCCCTCGCTGTCCACGTGGACGGGCTCGTCCTCGGGGCGGATCGGGAAGGTCGCGAGGTAGTCGCGGACGAACACGGCCTCGCGCCGTTCGACGACCTGCTGCGTGAGCGGACCGGGCCGGTCGTACGTCCGGCCGACGAGGGCCGCCGCCGCTCCGACCCCGGCCACGAGACGCGTCCCGCCCGGCTCGAGCGCGGTGATGAACACGAACTCGGTGTGGAACGCCTCGCTCGCCTCGCGCGCGGCGTGCTCGAAGACGCGGTCGCTCGAGGTCTCGCCGCTCAGCATCCGCGCCAGACGCTCGATCCGGCGCGCGAGGTCGACGGTCCGGGCGTTCGCGAGCGCGATCGACGCGTGCGCCGCGAGCCCCTCGATGGCCTGACGCTCGCCCTCGTCGAAGGGCCGGATCTGCGTGCGTCCGACGACGAGGCACGCGGCCAGCTCGCCACGGACGGTGATCGGCGTGCCCATGATCGAGCGGATCCCGAGATCGCGCGCCGCCGGGACCGCCCGCGGATGCTCGCGATAGTCGTCGAGCGCCACCGTCTGGCGCGTCCGCAGGACGTCGCTGAAGACCCCTTCGTCGGTCCCACGCCGCATCCCGACGACCCGCGTGGCGAGGCCCGCGCCCGAGGCGATCTCGAACCGGTCGCCTTGCCGCACGACGAGCGCCGCGTACTCCGCCGGGATCACCGCCAGGGCGCTCTCCGGGATCGAGCGGAAGACCGCGAGCGGTTCGATCTCCGCGGTCAGATCGCGCGCGACACGCTCGAGGCTGCTCGCTCTGCGCAGCGCGGCCGCGCCACGCTCGCGCTCGCGCCGGTACGAGCTCAGCGCGGTCATGAACGCGACCGCGACGCCGATCGACACCGCCGCTTCGGCGACGAGCGACGGGAGCGGCGTCGCCACACCCGTCTCGATGCGGTACCACTCCTGCCCGATCCGGCCCGCCGCGTACGTGACGAAGACGGGACCGAGCGCCTCGCGACCGAAGCGCGGGATCGCCATCGCGCCCACGAAGATGACGACGACGAACGCGATGCTCCGTGGGTTCGGCGCGGTCGCGATCATCCAGAGCCCTGCGGCGATGAGGTCCGCGATGAAGAGCGGACGCGGATAGGTCATTAGGCTCAACGGCCGGCCGGTGCGGAGCTCGCGCACGAGAACGTAGGCCGTGGCGCCCGCCACGACGGCGACCGGCGCGAGCCCGATCAACGGGCTGAGGCCCGCCAGCAGCCAGACACTGCCCGCAGCGAGCGCCACGGCATGCCCGTAGAAGAAGAGGTCGCGCGGCGGTGCCCTCACCCTGGGGCAAGGCTAGTCTCGGCCGCTCCCCCTCCTGGTATCAGCGCGGTGACCGCCCCCGGCGGCCGTCAGAACGTTCAGCCGCGCTCGCCGTGGAACCCGATGACGACGCGTCCGTCCTTCACGAACACGGGCACCGTGCGCTGGAAGGTGAGGCGCAGGACCTCCTGCTGGCGCTCGGCGCTGCCGTCGACGACGCGCTCCTCGTACTCGACGCCCTGCTCGTCCATCTCCTTGCGCGCGCGCGCACATGTCGGGCACGTCGCGAGGGAGTACATGATCAGCCCGCTCAGGGCCGCGACACCTCGATCACCTGCGCGCCCTGCTCGAGGACGCGGATGCCATGGGCGGTCGCCGGAGGCACGACGTACGTGTCGCCCTCGGTGAGGATGCGCTGCTCGCCGGCGATCACCATCGCCACGCTGCCGCGCGTGATCACGCCGACGCGCTCGTCGTCGTGCTTGTGCGTCTCGACGATCGTCCGCGCCCCGAGGTCGCTGATATGCACGAGCGCGTCCTGCCCGCGCAGGGTGCGCTCGGTGACGCCGGCCTGGGGCCGCGTCGTGGGAAGGTCACGTGGGCTCGCGAAATAGAGCTTCGGCAAGGCGGGCTAGGCGCTGCTGGCCTGCTCGCCCTCGAGGACCAGCTGCTCGTTCTTGCTGAGCAGCAGGGGCTTCATCTTCCCCTCGATGCTCTCGTCCGTGACGACGACCTTGCGCACGTCCGTGCGCGAGGGGATCTCGTACATGACCTCGAGCAGCACCTCTTCGATGATCGAGCGGAGCCCGCGCGCGCCGGTCTTGCGCTTCACCGCGCCGCGCGCGGCGGCGGTGAGCGCATCGGGCGTCAGCTGCAGCTCCACCTTGTCCAGCGCGAGGAACTTCTGGTACTGCTTCACGATCGCGTTCTTCGGCTCGGTGAGGATCTGCAGCAGGTCGTTCTCGTCGAGCGCGTGCAGCGGGACCATCACCGGCAGACGGCCGATGAACTCGGGGATGAGACCGTACTTGAGGAGGTCGTCGGGCATCACCTGCTCGAGGATGGCGCTCGTCTCCTTCGTGTTATCGCGCAGCGTCGCGCCGAAGCCCATCGTCTTCTTGCCGATGCGCGCCTCGACGATCTTCTCGAGGCCCTCGAACGCGCCGCCGCAGATGAAGAGGATGTTCGTCGTGTCGATCTGGATGAAGTCCTGGTGCGGATGCTTCCGTCCGCCCTGCGGCGGGACGTTCGCAACGGTGCCCTCGAGGATCTTCAGCAGCGCCTGCTGCACGCCCTCGCCGGACACGTCGCGCGTGATCGACGGGTTGTCGCTCTTCCGCGCGATCTTGTCGATCTCGTCGATGTAGATGATCCCGCGCTGCGCGCGATTGAGGTCGAAGTCGGCGGCCTGGATGAGCCGCAGCAGGATGTTCTCGACGTCCTCGCCGACGTAGCCGGCCTCGGTGAGGCTCGTCGCGTCCGCGATCGAGAACGGCACGTCGAGGATCCGCGCGAGCGTCTGCGCGAGCAGCGTCTTCCCGCAGCCCGTCGGCCCGATGAGGAGGATGTTCGACTTGCCGAGCTCGACGTCGTCGACGCGGTGGCCGGCGCCCACGCGCTTGTAGTGGTTGTACACGGCGACCGAGAGGACCTTCTTCGCGCGGTCCTGCCCGATGACGTACTGGTCGAGGATCTCGTTGATGCGCTTCGGGCTCGGGATCTTCGCGCCCGTCGCGCGCGCCTTCGGCGTCTCCATGAACTCTTCGTCGACGATCTCGCGGCAGAGCGTGATGCACTCGTCACAGATGTAGACGCCCTGGCCGGCGATGAGCTTGCGGACCTGGTCCTGGCTCTTGCCGCAGAACGAACAGCGGTAGGGTTTCCCGCCCTTCGCCGGGGTCGTCAACGGACGCTCACCGGCTCGCGCGCGAGGTCGTGCTGCAGCGAGATGAGCGACTCCTTGCCGACGTACACGTCGTCGATGAGCCCGTAGGCCTTCGCTTCCTCGGCGCTCATGAACCGGTCGCGCTCGGAGTCGCGGCGGATCTTCTCGACGGCCTGCCCGGTGTGGTGCCCGAGGATGCGGGTGAGCTTGTCGACGAGGGTCTCGAGCTCCTTCACCTGGATGAGCACGTCGGGGGTGTTCCCGCGGAACCCGCCCGAGCCCTGGTGGATCATGATCCGCGAGTTCGGGAGCGCGAAGCGCTTTCCCTTGGCCCCCGCCGCCAGCAGGACCGCCCCCATCGACGCGGCCTGCCCGATGCAGACCGTGTTCACGGGCGCCTTGATGTACTGCATGGTGTCGTAGATCGCCAGGCCCGACGTGACGACGCCGCCCGGCGAGTTGATGTAGAGGTAGATGTCCTTCTCGGGGTCCTCGGACTCGAGGAAGAGCAGCTGTGCGATGATCAGATTCGCCATCTGATCCTCGATCATGTCGCCGATGAAGATGATCCGGTCCTTCAGCAGGCGGGAGTAGATGTCATACGCGCGCTCGCCGCGCCCCGACTGCTCGACGACCATGGGCACAAGGGTCATGCGGGAACCCTCCTCAAGGGACGACTTGATCTCTTCAGAGGGTATCAAACCGTCTTGCCGGCTCAGTCTCCGGAACGGTCCTATTCCTTCTTCTTCAAGAGCTCGCGGATCGCTTCGCGACCCTCGACGGTGCCACCGGATCGCTCCGGGACGATGATCCCCGACGGCGTCGTCGCGGCGGGCTCGCTCGCGGCCGGAGCCTCCTCGGACGGTCCGGCCGGGCGTCCGCCCGCCTCGCCGTGCGGATCGAACTCGGCGCCGAGCTGCTTCAGCAGCGCGCGCTCGGCGTCGGGCGAGTCGAGGCCGATGAGCTTGTCGACGACCTTCCGGTTGCGCATCGAGCGCGCGAGCGCGGCGAGGACCTGCGGCGACCGCAGGGCCTGCGGGTCCTGCTGGGCGAGCGGCGTGAGCGCCACCTCCTGCGCGAGCTCGGTGCTCGACACCGTGACGCCTTCCTTCTTCCCGATCGCGTCGAGCACGAGGAGCGACTTCGCACGCCGCTGCGCCGCTTCGCGCCACTCCTCGCGGATCTCGCCCTCGGTCTTGCGCGCCTGCAGGAGGAACCGCTCCCAGGTCGCGCCGCGCTCGGTCACGCGCCCCTTGAGGTCCGCGACCATGTGGTCGAGCTCGTCCTGCACGAGCACCTCGGGCACCTCGACCTCGCTCGTCTCGATCGCGTGCGCCACCGCCTTGTCCGCGGCGGCATCGCGGGCCTCGTGGAACGCTCCGTGGGCGAGCTCGTCGCGGACGGCCTTGCGCAGCGCGGCGAGGTCGGCCACGCCCACTGTCTTCGCGAACTCCTCGTCGAGCGCCGGGAGGATCTTCTCGGCGACGCTCGAGGCCTTGACGACGAACGTGCCGGTCTTCCCGCGCAGGTCCTCGTCGGAGTCGTCGGGGAACGTCAGCTCGAGCGTCCGCTCCTCACCCGCCTTGACGCCGACGAGCCCGTCCGCGAGGCCGGGCACGGCATAGTCGCGGCCGAGCTCGAGGTGGCCGTTGCGCGCCATCGTGAGCTTCCGCGCAGGCGCGTCCCCCTCGGGCTTCATCTCGACGTCGATGTCCACGGTGAGGACGTCGTTGCCGTCCGCCGCCCGGTCGACCGGCCGCAGCTCGGCGTGGTGCTCGCGCATGCCGGCGATGACGCGCTCGACGTCCTCGTCCGTCGGCGCCGTCGGCTCGACCGTCGCGCCGTGCGCCGCGTAGTCGCCGAGCGTGACGTCGGGACGGACCGCGACCGTGAGCGCGAATCGCAGGTCCTTGCCCGGCTCGAGCTGCTTGATCTCGAGCTGCGGGTGATCGAGCGGCTCGATGCGCTCGGTCTGGGTGATCTCCCGGTACGTCTCGTCGATGACGTCCTCCGCGCCCTCGCTCCAGAGGTGCTGCGCGCCGTACGTCCGCTCGTACATGGCGCGCGGCGCCTTGCCCGGCCGGAAGCCCGGGATGTTCGCCTGGCGATTCCGCCGCCCGAACACGCGGTCCGCCGCAGCGGTCAGCCGCGCGGCGTCAGCGTCGACCTCGATCGTGACGAGGGCGCCCTTGCGCCGCTCGATGCGGTAGCGGAACGAGCCGTCGGCCGAGCCCTGTTGCTCGGTAGGCGTGCTCTGCTCGGGCATTGACGTCTGGGGGTCGGTGGACATCGGAGAGGTCTAGTGTATCGGTGCGAACCGTGTACTTCTACGAGATCCACGAAGGCGATGACGAGCTCGGCAGCGCGGTCCTCCTCGCGCATGAGCAGGCTTTCTCGCCGGCCGACTTCTTCGCGCTCGTGAAGAAGGCGCGCTCGCTCCTTGCGGAGGCGTATGAGGAGGACACGCTGTCGGAGGCGATCGCGAACGAGCTCGAGCGCTCGAGCGGGTTCCTCCACGTCACCGACGACCGGCTCCTCGCATCCGTCAACGTCGGCGAGACGAACGAGGACACGTTCCTCGTGACCTCCGACGACGCCGCGCGCACCGTCTACGTCCGCCGGGACGACAAAGAGAACTAGCTCCGCGGTGGAGCGCGTCGGGGTCGTCGGGCTCGGGATCATGGGGCTGCCCATGGCCCGCAACCTCCTCAAGGCGGGCTTCCCCGTCGCGGTCACGAACCGGACGCTGTCGCGCGCCGAACCACTGCGCGCCGAGGGCGCGACCGTGTGCCGGACGCCGAACGAGGTCGCAGCGCACAGCGACGTCGTCGTCTCGATGGTGACGAGCTCGCCCGACGTCGAGGCGGTGACGTTCGGTCCGGACGGCATCGCCGACGGCGCGCACGCCGGGCTGCTCGCGATCGACATGAGCACGATCTCGCCCGACGTCGCGAAGGACGTCGCGCGCCGCGCCGCCGAGCGGGGGTTCCGCACGATCGACGCGCCGGTGTCCGGCGGCGAGATCGGCGCCATCGAGGCGCGCCTCTCGATCATGGTCGGCGGCGACGACGCGGACGTCGAGCGCGCGATGCCGGTCCTGCGCGCGCTCGGCAAGACGATCGTGCACATGGGACCGCACGGCGCGGGTCAGGCGACGAAACTGGCGAACCAGATCGCCGTCGCGCTGAACAACCTCGGCATGTCGGAAGCGCTCGTCTTCGCCGCGGCGCAGGGGCTCGACGTCGCGAAGACGCGCGAGGTGATCGCGAGCGGCGCGGGCATGTCGTGGGCGATGGCGAACTACGCGCCGAAGATCCTCGCCGGCGACTTCGCCCCCGGCTTCCTCGTCGACCTGCAGCAGAAGGATCTGCGGCTCGTGCTCGACGCGGCGTATGCCGCGAAGACGGCGTTGCCCGGGACGGCGCTCGCGCACTCGCTGTACACGGCGCTGCA
>DASWDY010000114.1:0-5916 GCA_036395035.1 Candidatus Limnocylindria bacterium | reverse complement strand
GACCCCGACGTGCAGCGCGATCTCCTCGCGTCGCTCGCGCGCATCGTGCCGGACGACGCGGGCCATGCGCATGCGGAAGGCAACTCACCCGGGCACATCAAGTCGGTCCTCGTCGGCGCCTCCGTCACGATCCCGGTGCGCGCGGGATCGCTCGATCTCGGCACGTGGCAGGGCGTGTACCTCGCGGAGTTCGATGGACCGCGCGGTCGATCCGCGACCATTACCTGTGTCGGGGAGGGCGGCGGCTAACATCCACCTCCTCGTTCCAGGGGAGGGCGTTCATCACTACCGTCACGCTCGCGCGTCCGGCGACGATCACCGCGCGCAACGCCGATCAGGCGCTGCGCACCGCGCTCTCGCGCGGCGGCCAGTGGGCCGAGCTGTTCTGGGAGCGCCGGCACGCCCTCACGCTGCGCCTCGACGACGGGAAGATCGAGGACGCGATCACCGGCGTCGAGCAGGGCGCGGGCATCCGCGTCACGTCGGGCGATCGCACGACCTACGCGAACGGCAACGTTTCCGACAGCGACGACGTGCTCGCCCTCGCCGGCCGGGCCGCGTCGTGGGTCGCCGGCGAAGGCGCCAGCGCCGCCGCGCCCGACGCCGGAAGGCCCGACGAGCTCCCCCGGCCGACCACGGTGCGGATCGACCCCCGTTCCGTCCCGGTCGAGCGGAAAACGGCCCTTTTGCGCCATATCGACGCGGTCGCGCGGGCGGTCGACCCCCGCATCCACCAGGTCACCGCTACCTATTCCGAGAGCGCTCAGGACGTCGTCATCGCCAATAGCGAGGGCCTGCACCGGAGCGACGTCCGCGTCCACCTCGTGCTGCGGGTGCAGTGCGCGGCCAAGGAGGGCGACGTCCTCGAGACGGGGTTCGAGTCGCTCGCGCGCAGCGAGGGCTTCGAGATCATGACCGACGACGCGGTCGAAGCGGTCGCCCGGACCGCCGCCCGCCGCGCCGCGCTCAACGTCGGCGCGGATCCCGCACCGGCGGGCACGTTCATGGCCGTCATCTCGAGCGAGGCCGGCGGCACGCTCATCCACGAGTCCGTCGGCCATGGGCTGGAGGCCGACCTGAACCTGAAGGGGCTCTCCGTGTACTCGGGCCGCATCGGCCAGAAGGTCGCGAGCGAGCTCATCACGGTCCTCGACGACGGCACGGTCGCCGGGCGGCGCGGCACGCAGGCGATGGACGACGAAGGGACCCGAACCCATAGGACGGTCCTGATCGAGCGCGGGATCCTGCGCACGTACATGTCCGACCGCAAGCACGCCGCGAAGCTCGCGATCGAGCGCAGCGGCAACGCGCGCCGCGAGTCGTTCCGACACCTCCCGATCTGCCGGATGACGAACACGATGATCGCGCCCGGCACGTCCGATCCGGACGAGATCGTGCGCTCCGTGAAAGATGGGATCCTCGTGAAGAAGATGGGCGGCGGCCAGGTCGACGTCGTCAGCGGCAACTTCGCCTTCGAGATCAGCGAGTGCTACCGGATCCGCGACGGCAGGGTGGCCGAGCCGCTGCGCGGCGCGACGCTCGTCGGGCAGGGACCCAAGCTCATGAGCGAGATCGACATGGTCGGCTCGGACCTCGGCTGGTCGGTGGGGACGTGCGGCAAGGACGGCCAGGGCGCGCCCGTGGCCGACGCGCAGCCAACGATCCGCATCCCGTCCGTCGTCGTCGGGGGCACGGTCCAGTGAGCGGCCGGCTCGGGAACGACGAGGCCGTGGACCTGGCGCTCGACGGTCTCGGCCGCGCGGGCGTGCGGACGGGCGAGGTGTACCTGCGCGAGTCGACCGGCGTCAGCGTCGAGGTGAAGGACGGGCAGGTCGAGGTCGTGACGACGCGTGGCGAGCGCGGCGTGGGCGTGCGCGTGATCGAGGATGCGCGCCCCGGCTTCGGCTACACGAGCGATCTGACGTCCGCGGGCATCGCGGCCTGCGTCGAGGCGGCGCGCGCGATGGCGCGCGTCACCGAGCCGGATCCGGACCTGCGCATCGCGACCGAGACGCCGGCGCCGGCCGACCTCGCCATCCAGGACGAGGGCGTCGACGCGCGACCCGTCGCGGAGCAGGCCGAGGTCGCGATGCGCGTCGAGCGCGCCGCGCGCGCCTATGACCCGCGCATCACGACCTTCCGGAAGACCTCGTACAGCGGGAGCGAGGCGACGACGATCCTCGCGACGACCGCGGGCATGCGCGGCACCTACCGCGAGACGTCGTACGGAGCGGGCACGTCCGCTGTCGCGACGCAGGACGGCGAGCGGCAGATCGGCTATCACGGCGAGGCCGCGCGCCGCGCGGACCGCGTCGACCCCGAGGCCGTCGGGCGGCGGTCCGCGGAGCTCGCGGTGCGCAAGCTCGGCGCGCGATCGCTCGAGACGCAGAAGATGGCGATCCTCCTCGATCCCTGGATGGGCCAGGCGCTGCTCGGCGCGATCGCGCCCCTCTTCTCCGCGGAGAACGTCCTCAAGGGCAAGAGCCTCTTCGCGGGCAAGACCGGGCAGCAGGTCGCGAGCGACGCGGTCACGATCGTCGACGACCCGCGCCTCGCGGGCGGCATGCGGAGCGCGCCGTTCGACGGCGAAGGCGTCGCGACGCGGCGCCGCGTCCTCGTCGACCGCGGGACGCTGAGCGGCTACCTCCACTCGCTGAAGACCGCGTCGAAGAGCGGGACGCGCCCGACGGGCAACGCCCGGCGCGGGTCGTACGGCGGACCGGCGCAGATCGCGTCGGCGAACCTGCAGGTCGCGGCGGGCACCGACGATCCGCGCGCCCTCGCGGGCCGCGCCGAGCGCGCGCTCGCGATCACGTCGCTGCTGAACCTTCACACCATCGATCCGATCTCCGGCGAGTTCTCGCTCGGCGCGGCCGGAGACCTCCTCGAGAAGGGCGAGCGCGCGTATCCGGTGCAGGGCATCACCATCGCGGGGAACCTCACGCACCTCCTCGCGTCCGTGGCCGGGATCGGGAACGACCTCACGTTCGGCCCGAGCGGGATCGGCAGCCCGACGCTGCTCATCACCGACATCTCGATCGGCGGCACGTCGAAGTGAGCTCGTGGCGCGCGCTCCTGCGCGGCGACCCCCTGCCATGGCTGCTCGAGAAGCGCGACCCCGCCGTCCGCGCGGCGACGCTGCGGCAGATCCTCGACCGGTCGCCGCGCGACGCCGAGCTGCGCGAGGCGCAGGGCCGCGCGCTCGCGTCGCCGCCGATCTCGACGATCCTCCGACGGCAGAACGCGGAGGGCAGCTGGAACGGCGGCGGCGTGTACGCGCCGAAGTACACCGGGCCGCACTGGTCGATGCTCCTGCTGACGGAGTACGGCGTGGACGGGTCGGACGCGCGCGTGCGCCGCGGCGCGCGCAAGATCCTCGAGGATCTCGCGTCGCCCGAGAAGGGCGGCATGCGCTGGGTCCTCGACCGCGACCACGGCGCGTCGTGCTTCAGCGGGAACGTCGTGCGGTACGTGTCGGCCGCGGGCTACGGCACGGACGCGCGGCTCGAGCCGCTCGTGCAGCGGCTCGTGCGCGACGCGAAGAAGTTCGACTCCGCGTGCTGGATCAACGGCGAGCAGCCGTGCGCGTGGGGCTACGCGCGCCTCGTGTGGGGGCTCGCCGCGCTGCCGGAGTCGGCGCGGACGCGCGAGGTCGAGCGGGCGATGCGGCGCGGCGTCGAGTTCCTCCTCAGCTACCGCCCCGACAAGGGCGACTACCCGACCGCGACGACGACGAGCTACCTCTGGCGGCAGCTGAGCTTCCCCCTCTTCTACCAGGCCGACCTGCTGTTCGTGCTTCGTGCGCTCGACGCCGCGGACGCGCTCGACGACGCGCGTGCGCAGTCGTCGATCGCCTGGCTCCTCGCGCGCCAGGACGAGCGCGGCCGGTGGGGCGGCCGCGCGCCGTACGCCGACCGCATGCCGTCGCGCATCGACGCGAGCAAGTGGGTGACGCTCCAAGCGATCACGCTCCTGAAGCACGCGTTCCCGGGGCCCGCGGACTGAAACGGACGCTGCCCGTCCCGCGCCTGCGCGCGGGCTCGGGTCAGGAGTGCAGCCTGCTCGCGTGCATGGCCCTCTCCACGGGGACCGAGTACGACCTGCTCATGGGCGCGAGCGGCGCCGCCTTCACGACGACGATCGACGATAGAGGATGGGATCCGCTCGCGGCCTCGCCGCTCGACGACGCGACGCTCGAGCGCGCCGCCGCGGCGGCCGGTGTCCGGACCGACCGCGTCGACCCGCCGTTCGACGACGAGATGCGCGAGCTCGTCCTCGATCAAGTGAAGGCCGCGATCGAGGCGAAGCTCCCGCCGCTCGTCCGCGGCGCGATCGGGCCGCCCGAGTACGGCCTCGTCGTCGGCTACGACGACGCCGTGCCGAAGCTGTACGTCCGCACGTACTTCGACCCGAGCGACGAGGCGCCGACCGTCGGCTGGGACGCGTTCACCGGACCCGAGAACGGCGCGCTCGCCTTCATCGAGCGCGGACCGCGGCCGGACCGCGCGGCCGTCGTGCGCGGCGCGCTCGACGTCGCGGTCTCGTCGGCCGCCGCGAGCGACGCGGCGCTGCGCGCGTGGCTCGGCGCGCTGCGCGACGAAGCGCGCTGGACGGACCCGAAGCACGGCGGGACCGCCGCGTTCGCGGATCACACGATGCGGACGATCCTCCACGACAAGCGCCGCGCCGCCGCGCGTTTCCTCAGGTCCGTGCGCGATGCGCTGCCATCCCGCGGGGGCGGCGAGCTGCTACGCGCGGCCGAGGCCTACGGCAAGGTCGCCGATGCCGCGGAGAAGGTCGGCGTCGGCGCCTTCGATCCGGCGGTGGCCCTGCGCTTCGTCGAAGGCGGGCAGCGACGCGCGTGGGCGAACGCGCTCGAGGGCGCGCTGCCCCACGAGGAAGAGGCGCACGACGGCCTGCGCGCCGCGCGCTCGTGAGCGACGTCCTCATCGCGGCGCTGCTCGGCCTCGTCCAGGGCCTCACGGAATTCCTGCCCATCAGCTCGACGGCGCACCTCGTCGCGGCCGAGAAGCTGTTCAAGCTCGATCCGGACCGGTTCGGGCTGACGTTCGACGTCGCGGTCCATCTCGGGACGGCGCTCGCGGTGCTCCTCTACTTCGCCACGACGTGGGTCGGGCTCGCGCGCGAGGTCGTCGCGGGGGTGGCGGATGCCAGCGCTCATCGTCACGGGCACGATCCCGGCCGCCGTCATCGGCGCGCTCTTCCAGTCGGTCGTCGAGCGCGAGCTCCGCGACATCCGCTTCATCGCCGCGGCGCTCGTCGTCGGCTCGCTCGTGTTCTACGTCGCCGAGCGTGTCGCGTCGCAGCGCCGGACGCTCGACCGTATCGGCTGGGCCGACGCGCTGCTCATGGGGACGGCGCAGGCGATCGCGCTCATCCCGGGCATCTCGCGCTCCGGCATCACGATCTCGGCCGGGCTCCTCGCGGGCATCGCGCGCGGAGACGCGACGCGCTTCTCGTTCCTCCTCGCGACGCCGGTCATCGCGGGGGCCGGCGCGAAGACGCTGCTCGACGCGCGGAAGGCGACCGGCTTGTTCGCGCAGCCCGAGATCGCGATCGTCGGGTTCGTCGTCTCGTTCCTCGCGGGCCTGGCCGCGGTCGCGTTCATGGTCCGCTTCCTGCGCACGAACTCGCTGAACTGGTTCATCCCCTATCGCCTCGTGATGGCGGCGATCCTCATCGTCGCGGCGGCCCTGGGGATCGCGTCGGTTTGACCAGCGCTCGGGCGGATGACGTTCCCTCGCGCTGATCGGCTCGCGCGACCGCTACCCTCCTCGTGGACCAAGAGGAGGAACGAGATGGATCTCGGCCTGAAGGGCAAGGTGGTGTTCGTCGCCGCGGCGAGCAAGGGGCTCGGGCGCGCGATCGCGGAGGAGTTCTCGCACGAGGGCGCGA
>DASWDY010000113.1:0-6577 GCA_036395035.1 Candidatus Limnocylindria bacterium | reverse complement strand
CCCGCGTCGCGCATCCCGGTCTCGACCATCGCCTCCGCGGTCTCGCGGAAGAGCCGCTCGTCGATCTTCGTCTGGAAGCGGTTCCACGAGTTCCAGCCCATCGGCGGGGTGGGCGCGAGGCCGTCACGCAGCCGCCCGAGACCCATCGGGAAGAGAATGTCAGGACAGGGGAGGCGATGACATGGGTGTTCTGACGGCAGCACGACCGGCCACCGCGCCCGCCCGGCGCGAGACGATGATCATCGGGGACGAGCGCGTCCCCGCGGCCGATGGCCGCACCTTCTATGTGGAGAACCCGGCGCGTCGCGACAGCGCGATCGCCGAGGTCCCGCGCGCCGGCGCGGCCGACGTCGACCGTGCTGTGCGCGCGGCGGCGAAGGCCTTCGAGACGTGGCGGACGACGCACTGGAAGGATCGCGCGCGCGCGCTGAACGCGATCGCCGACGCCGTCGAGGCGCGCGCCGAGGACCTCGCGCGGACGCTCTCATCGGAGACGGGGAACGCCCTCCGGACGATCACGCGGCCCGAGGTGCGCGGCGCGGTGGATGTCTTCCGCTACTTCGCGGGCGTCGCGAGCGAGGTGAAGGGCGAGACCGTGCCGCTCGGTCCGGGGACGCTGAGCTACACGCTGCGTGAGCCCTTCGGCGTCGTCGGCGCGATCTCGCCCTGGAACGTCCCGATCACGATCGCGTCGTGGAAGATCGCCCCGGCGCTCGCGACCGGCAACACGATCGTGTTGAAGCCGTCGGCCGACGCGCCGCTCGCGGTCCTCGAGCTCGGGCGTATCTGCGCCGAGCACCTGCCGCCCGGCGTGCTGAACGTGATCACGGGGCTGGGAGAGGAGTGCGGTGCGGCCCTCGCCGAGCACCCGATGGTGCGCAAGCTCTCGTTCACGGGGCACACGGACACGGGTAGGTCGGTGATGCGCGCGGCGGCCGAGCGCATCGTGCCGGTCTCGCTCGAGCTCGGCGGCAAGAGCCCGCAGATCGTCTTCCCGGACGCGAACGACGAGAAGACCGTCGACGGCGTCATCGCCGGCATGCGCTTCACCCGTCAGGGCCAGTCGTGCACGGCCGGCTCACGGCTCTTCCTGCACGAGTCGATCGCGGACGACTTCCTCGCGACGCTGGCAGCGAAGCTGTCGAAGATCCGCATCGGCGATCCGCTCGACGAATCGACCGACATGGGCGCGATCGCCAGCAAGCGGCAGTTCGAGAAGGTCTGCGGATACATCGCGGAAGGCACGGAGCAAGAGGGCGCGAAGGTCGTCATCGGCGGGTCGCCGCCGTCGCAGGGCCCGCTCGCGCAGGGCTATTACGTCGAGCCTACCGTCATCGCGCGGGTCGCGAACGACTGGCGCATCGCGCGTGAGGAGGTCTTCGGGCCGGTCATGGTCGCGATCCCATGGCGCGACGAGGCCGACGCGATCCGCATGGCCAATGACACGCACTACGGCTTGGCTGCATATGTGTGGACCCACGACGTCGGGAGAGCGTTCCGGACCGCACACGCGCTCGACGCGGGCTTCGTGCAGATCGGACAGGGCGGCGGACAGCTCCCGGGCCAGTCGTACGGCGGCTTCAAGCAGAGCGGCATCGGCCGCGAGGTGTCGCTCGAAGGCATGCTCGAGGGCTACACGCAGCGAAAGTCGGTGACCGTCAACCTGGGCTACTAGCGAACCTGCCGTCTGCGCGAGGACCGCGGGCTCGCCGAATGTCCGGCAAGTACATGCCGACGTACGCTCGCATGTACAGTTCAACCGTGGCCGACGAGTTCATCACCGTGGCCCAGTTGCGCGCCGAGATGGCGCAGATCCTCGCGCGCCTCGGCAAGGCGCAAGGGCAGGTCTACCTCACCCAGCGAGGTCAGCCCCGTGCCGTCCTCGTCGACATCAAGCAGTACGAGCGCCTGATCGACCAGCTCGAGTACCTCGATGACTCGATCGAGGCGATGCTGGCGCATGGACGGCTTCAGCGCGGAGAGGAGAAGACCATCCCGTATGACGAATTCATGCGCGATCTGCGCGCGCGGCGCGTGGCGACCGGGCGCAAGGCGAGGCCGCACGTAAGGCGTGCCCGCCTATCGCGTTGAATTCGCTGCATCCGTGCGACGCGACTTCCAGCGGCTCGCGCCGTCAACGCGGAGCCGGGTCGACGAACGGATCAAGAGCCTCGCCATGGAGCCGCGCCGCGGCTCTCAGAAGCTGACCGGCCAGAGCGCACACCGCGCTCGCGTGGGCGACCACCGCATCCTCTACGAGATCGACGACGGCGCACGGGTGATCACGATCACACGCGTGCGCACCGCGCGACCGTCATCCAGTGATCGCTGATCGCCATCACGACCTCGACGTATCGGATCGAGGGCGCAGCAGGTCCTTGACGGCGGCTTCGAGCGGACCGAGATCACGATCGATGATCTTCTCGATCTCGGCCATCTCGATCCTGAAGTACTCGTGCGTGAGGAGGTCCCGCAACCCGGCGACGCTCTTCCAGGGGATCTCGTCATGCCGCACGGTCGTCTCTGGATCGAGTCGCTTGACCGCCTCGCCGATGATCACGAGGTTGTAGAGGAGGGCGTCACGACGGAGGCGCGCATCGCCGCCGGCTGAACTGTGCGCGCGGATCGTCGCGATCGCGTCCTGGATGTCGCGAAGGCGCTCGCCATCCGCGCGCTTCACAACGGAACGGCCTCGCGGATGACCCGGCGGCGCACGTGCGGCTTCAGGATCGATGACGTCGCGACGTCCACGGGCATCCCGAGGATCTCTGCCGCATCCTGCTGGAACCCGATCGCGTCGAGGAGCGAACGGTCTGGTCGAAGGTCCACGAGCAGGTCGACGTCGCTGCCGGCGCGGTCCGTGCGCCGAGCGGCCGAGCCGAAGAGACGGACCCGCCTGATCCCGTGCCGAGACGCCGACGCGAGCAGGCGGTCCCGTTCGCGCACGACCAGAGAGCGGGCGGTTCGCGGTCGCCGCCGGGCAGGGGAGGCGATCACCTCTTCGAGGCGCTTCCCGCACGCCGTGAGGAGACGATCGAGCGTGCTGAGCGTCGGCGCGGTCGCTCCCGACTCGTACCGTGCGATCGCCGATTGCGACGTTCGGGCGCGCCGCGCAAGGGCCGCCTGGGACAAACCCGCTCCGAGCCGGGCGGCGCGCAGCGCGGCCGAGACCTCCATCGGTACCAGTATACCTACTTCGGTATGGGCGGCCTCGTCGCAGATCCGGGCGTGGCGGCCGCGTCTCCGCGCCCGCTAGACCCGGGCGTCCTCCGGCGCGGCCTCGTGTTCGCGCACGTCGCCGAGACGCGACGCGTCGTACGCCTTCCCGAGGTGCTGGTGGTACGGCACTCCCGAGAAGAAGTGGTGGCTCTTCGTCGGGAGATCCTTCTCCGCCCACTCCTCGCGCTGCAGCGCGACGTACGCCTCGTGCCCGCGCTCGCGGAGGCCCTTGAAGAGCCGCGCGATCCCGAGCGACGCGGAGTGCTGCGCCGCGAGCGTGATGAAGATGAACCGGTACCCGAGCGCGCCGAGCTCCTCGAACGAGATCGGATCCGGGTCCTTGTCCCAGCGGAACGACGACGAGTAGTTGAACGCGAAGCGCGCGTCGGGGAAGCGGCGGTGGACCTCCTCGGCGAAGCGGACGGCGGGGCCGCGCGCGCTCGTCGGGAGCTCCGCCCACACGAGGTCGGGGATGCCCGAGTCGAGGTAGCGGAGCGCGCGCTCGATCGCGAGGTCGAGGCCGCGCGTCGTCTCGGGCGCGTCGACGGCCGAGACGCCGTCGGTGCGCGCGATGATCGCCATGTCGCTGCCGAGGTCGTCGGCGACGGCGCGCGCCATGCGCAGCTTGCCGATCATCTCGCTCGCCGGCACCAGGGCCTTGCCCGCGATGTGGCCGCAGCGCTTCGGCGTCACCTGGTCCTCGAGGTGCGCGGCGGCCACGCCCGCGTTCACGTACAGCTCCGCGGTGCGCTGGACGTTGAAGACGTTGCCGTATCCGGCGTCCATGTCGACGACGAGCGGAGGGATCTCGAGGCGCGTCGGCGGGATCCCGCCCTCGGGGTCGCCGACGGCCATCGTGAGCTGGAACTTGCGGAGCGCCTGGACCGTGCGCCGCGCGCCGTCCGCGATCTCCACGCTCGAGTAGAGGTCCATGTCCGTCGTCCCGAGGTACCCGACCGCGAACGAGTAGCCGCTGAAGTACACGGCGTCGAAGCGCTCGTACATCGCGATCTCGGCGGTCATGGGGTCGTACACGCCTGGCGCGAAGACGTAGGGTCGCTCGTCGAGCAGCCGCCGGAATCGCGTGCTGGACCGCTCGGATCGCGACGCAGGGACCGCGAACCCCTCCGGCAGGAGGGGGCTCGGGTGAATGCGGCCATCGTCCACGTTCTTCTCCGTCCCGGGGGTTGGCGGGGGCTTGCCCCCGCTTACGCTCCTATTCGTTCTCGTGGTCGCGCACGCAGAGCTCAGGGCAGCAGCAGGGCGCGACCTCGGCCTCGCTGATCGCGGGCCGCGCGCGTCCGGTCATCCCGTCGATGAGGTCCTCGCGGAGATCGGTGAGCGCCATCTGTTCCGTCATGGCTGGGACCATCGCAGGGGCCATGCCAGATATCAAGCGCATCTATCATCTCTATTGGATCCATCGGAACCGCCTATGGAGGTCGAGATGCAGCTCGAGCCGATGCAGACCTTCCTCGAGATCGCGCGCACGGGCAGCGTGACGCGCGCGGCCCATGCCCTCGGCCTCAGCCAGCCCGCGCTGACGGAGCGCCTGCGCGGTCTCGAGCGCGAGCTCGGGACGGACCTCTTCGTGCGCGGGAAGCGCGGCATGCGCCTCACCGATGCCGGTCGCGCGCTGCTGCCGCACGCGGAGCGCGCCCTCGGCGCGATCGACGCGGGCCGCCGCGCGGTCGACCAGATGCGCCGGGGCGAGGTCGGCCGCCTCGCGGTCGGCGCCGCGCCGGCGGTCAGCACCTACGCGCTCCCCAGCGCGTTGCGTCGATTCCAGCAGGCGCATCCCCACGTCCACCTCAGCGTGCGCACCGGGCATTCGGAGGAGATCCTCGAGCTGGTGCTGCGGGAGGAGGTCGAGGTCGGCCTCGTCCGCGAGATCCGCCATCCCGACACCGAGGTGACGCCGCTCTACGAGGACGAGCTCGTGCTCGTCGTCGAACCGTCGCATCCGTTCGCCGCGCGCGGACGGATCCGCATCAGCGAGCTCGCGCGCGAGCACCTCGTCACGTTCGACCGCGCGTCCAGCTACAACGAGCTGACCCAGGCGCTGTTCCGCGAGGCCGGCGTCTCGCCTCGCGGCGTGATCGAGCTCGACAACGTCGAGGGCGCGAAGCGCTGCGTCACCAAGGGCCTCGGCGTCGCGCTGCTGCCGCGCCAGGCGGTGCGTGCCGAGCTCGCGTCGCGCAAGCTGCGGCCCGTCGCGATCGCAGGCGCGCGTCCCGTCCGCCGCCGCATCGTCGCGATCCGCCGCCGCGACGCGGGCGATCCGACCGCGACGGTGGCCGCGTTCCTCGAGCTCGTGCGCGACCCCGCTACGCTGTCCGCATGAACGTCTCTCCCGAACGCTTCCCCGATCCCGCGAGCGACACCGGCAAGGAGGCGGGTCCCGAGCGGGCCGCGATCCTCGCCGGCGGCTGCTTCTGGTGCGTCGAGGCCGTGTACAAGCAGCTCGACGGCGTCCTCTCGGTCGTCTCCGGATACGCCGGCGGCACGGCGCAGACGGCGGACTACGGCACGGTGTGCAGCGGCGCCACCGATCACGCCGAGACGGTCGAGGTGCGCTACGACCCCGCGCGTCTCACGTTCGGCCAGATCCTCAAGGTGTTCTTCTCGATCGCCCACGACCCCACGCAGCGCGATCGGCAAGGCGCGGACGTCGGGCGGCAATACCGATCGGCGATCTTCTACGCCGACGACGAGCAGAAGCGCGTCGCCGAGACGTACATCCGGCAGCTCGACGCGGCGAAGGTGTTCGACGGTCCGATCGTCACCGACGTGACGAAGCTCGACCGCTTCTACCCGGCCGAGGAATACCACCAGGACTACGCCGCGCGGCACCCGCTCGAGCCGTACATCCTCTTCAACGCACGGCCGAAGGTCGACAAGGTGAAGAAGTACTTCGGGGAGCTGCTCGCGAAGCGCTAGCGATCACGCCTTGATCGACGCGACCACCGAGATCAGCGAATCGAGGTTGAAGGGCTTCGTGAGCGCGTGCCGGGCCCCGAGATCGCGCGCCTGGCGCTCGGCGTCCTGCGCCGCCGAGAGGACGACGATCGGGGCCTTGCCCCGGCCCTCCCGATAGCGGCGCGCGAACTCCCAGCCGTCCATCACGGGCATCTTCAGATCGAGCAGGACGACGTCGATCCGGCCGGAGCGGGCCTGCGCGAGACCCTCGACGCCGTTCGACGCGAGGAGCACCTCATGTCCTTCGGCTTCGAGCGTGATCTGGATCATCGCACGGATGTCGACGTCGTCCTCGACGACGAGGACGCGCTTGCGCGACGTCACGCGCCGACCAGCTGCGACCGAGCCTCCCGGGCCTGCGCCTCGACCGGGACGCGGA
>DASWDY010000112.1:0-21669 GCA_036395035.1 Candidatus Limnocylindria bacterium | reverse complement strand
GTCACGCACGGCGTCGTGAACGCGGTCTCCCTGCTGCTCGTCTTCGCCGGCCCGAAGCCGTGACCTTCCGTCAGGCGGGAACGCCCGGCGGCGAGCGGTAGAGTCCCGCCTGATCGATCCACGTGGAGGGGGATGCAGATGAAGCGCAGGACGCTCCTCAAGCTGGTCGGTGCCGGCGCGGTGGCCGAAGGGCTCGCGATCGCGTGTGGCGGCGCGACGACGCCGAGCGCGAGCCCGACCACGGCCGCGACCGTCGCGGCGACGGCGGCGCCGACGCTGAACTGGCCGACGCAGCCGGTCACCCTGATCGTCCCGTTCGCCGCGGGCGGCGACACGGACATCCCGATGCGCGTCGTCGCCGAGTTCATGGGGAAGGAGCTCGGCCAGCCCGTCGTCGTGCAGAACGTCGCCGGCGGCAGCGGCTCGACCGGGACGCGGCAGGCGAAGAACGCGAAGCCCGACGGCTACACGCTTGTCTCGATCCACGAGCACACGATCGTCAACCAGCACACCGGCCTCGTCGACTACGGCCCGCTCGACCTCGAGCCGATCGCGCTGCTCATCACGACCGCAGGCTTCGTCGCGACCGAGGTGAGCAATCCGTGGAACGACGCGAAGACCCTCGTCGACGACGCCAAGAAGCGGCCGAACGAGATCACATGGGGTGTCACGTTCGGCTCGACCGCGCAGATGTGGGCGTACCTCTTCATGTTCAAGACGGGCACGAAGTTCCGTCCGGTCGGATACGACGGGACCGCGCAGCGCGTGACCGCGCTGCTCGGGAAGCAGATCCAGCTCGGTGAGACGCCGCTCTCGACGCTGCAGGAGCACGTGAAGGCCGGGAAGCTGAAGGCGCTCGGCTACGGCTGGAGCGCTCGGGACTCCCGCCTGCCGAACGTGCAGACGCTGAAGGAGCAGGGCATCGACGTCCTCTTCGCGACGAGCCGCGGCTGGGCCGCGCCGAAGGGCACGCCGTCCGAGATCCTCAAGAAGCTCGAGACGACGCTCCAGAAGGTGTTGGCCGACCCGGCCCTCAAGAAGAAGATCGAGGACGAGCAGGGCAACATCGTCGAGTTCCTGCCGCGCGACAAGTACATCGAGAAGCTGAAGGCGCAGGACGTCGACCTGAAGAAGGTGATCGCGGATACGGGGATGAAGGGCACGCCGTGAGCTAGATGTCGGACCGCCTCGTCGCGCTCGCGCTCCTGGCGGTCACCGGCATCCTCTTCTGGCAGACCTTCCTGTTCCGGCGGCCGCCGTTCGCGGCGTTCGAGTCGTTCGACGCCGCCACCTTCCCGCGCATCCTCCTCGCGCTCCTCGCCCTCCTCGGCCTCGCGCTGCTGGTCCGCCCGAGCGGGCCGGTGCGGCCGCGCGTCACACGCCAGGGCATGCGGCGGTGGATCGAGCGGTACCGGCTACCGCTCATCGGCCTCGGCCTGTTCGCCGTGTACGCGCTCGTCATGCCGCAGATCGGCTGGACCGCGGCGACCGTCGGATACCTCGTGGCGATGCAGCTCGCGATCCTCCCGCGGCGCGGCGTGCGCGACCTCGCGCTCGTCATCGGCGGATCCGTCGTGTTCACCGTCGTGCTCGCGGCCGGCTTCGAGCGCTTCCTCCACGTCGTCCTCCCCCGGCCGGAGCTCTTCTGATGGATCCGCTCCTCGCGGGGCTCGGCGCGTTCATGGACCCGACGGTCTTCGTGTCGACGCTCATCGGGATCGTCGCTGGGATCGTCGTCGGGCTCATCCCCGGCTTCACGGTCACGATGGGCGTGATCCTCGTCCTGCCGTTCACCTTCGGGATGACGCCGCTGCAGGGGATCGCGACGATGATGGGCGTCGCCGTCGGCGGGGCCTCCGGCGGGCTCATCTCCGCGTGCCTCATCGGCATCCCCGGGACGCCGTCCGCGGTGGCCACGACGTTCGATGGGTTCCCGATGGCCCGCAAGGGCGAGCCCGGCCGCGCGCTCGGCCTGGGCACGTGGGCCTCGCTCTTCGGCGGGCTCATCGGCTGGGTCGTCCTCGCGATCGCGACGCCGCCGCTCGCCGAGTTCGGGTTGAAGTTCGGCCCCTGGGAGCTCTTCGCGCTCGTCGCGTTCTCGATCACGATGATCGCGAGCCTCTCCGGCGACTCGCTCGTGAAGGGCCTCATCGCGGGGCTGCTCGGGATGCTCCTCGCGACCGTCGGCCTCGACCCGGTGCTGAACATCCCGCGCTTCAGCTTCGGGAACGCGGACGTCGAGGCCGGCTTCGATTTCCTGCCGGTCCTCATCGGGCTCTTCGGCTTCTCGCAGCTCATGACCGACCTCGAGAAGCGCGAGGATGACAGCGGCCGCGTCTCCCTCTCGCTGAAGGACATCCGCATCCCGCACCTGCAGGTGCTGCGCGACATCTGGCGCTCGAAGGTCGTCCTCCTCTGGTCATCGATCGTCGGCGCGTGGATCGGCGTCGTGCCCGCGGCGGGGGGCAGCATCGCGAACGTCCTCGCCTACGACCAGGCGAAGAAGGTGAGCCGGCACCGCGAGAAGTTCGGCACCGGGCACTACGAGGGCATCATCGCGTCCGAGGCCGGCAACAACTCCGTGGGCGCCGGCGACCTCGTGCCGATGCTCGCGCTCGGCATCCCGGGCGACGCGGTGACCGCCGTCATGCTCGGCGCGCTCCTCATCCACGGCGTCCAGCCCGGGCCGCAGCTCCTCACGAACCCGGCGACGAGCCCACTCGCGTGGGGCGTCATCGCGGGCTATCTCGTGGCGACGATCCTCACGCTCGCGATCCAGTTCTGGGGCATGAACCTGTTCGCGCGGCTCGTGTTCGTGCCGTACCACGTGCTCGTCCCGGGGATCCTCGTCCTCTCGGGCCTTGGCGCGTTCGTCCTGAACAATCGCGTGTTCGACATCCTCGTCACCCTCGGGTTCGGCGTCCTCGGCTACTGGCTGGTGAAGCACGGCTTCGGGCTCCCGCCGTTCGTCATCGGCTTCCTCCTCGGCCCCCTCGCCGAGATCAACCTCCGCCGCGCGATGCAGACCGACCCCAGCCTCCTGCGGTTCGTGGACCGCCCGATCTCGGCGCTCCTCCTCGGTCTCGCGGTGCTCTCGATCGCCTACTACTTCTGGGTGGGCTACCGGCGCATCCGCGGCGGTCCGCCGCCCGCGGCGGCGGAGGCGGCGCCGGGCGTCGGTTGAAACAGCGCGTCGGGCTCATCGGCCTCGGCGCGATCGGCGCGAGCGTCGCCCGGATCGCGTGCGAGGCGCACCCCGCCGAGATCGAGATCGTCGCCGCGCTCGTCCGCGACCCCGCGCGTCCGCGCGCCGGCCAGGTCCCGCCGGTCGTCGGGACGCTCCAGGAGCTCCTCGCGCGACGTCCCGATGTCGTCGTCGAGGCCGCCGGTCACGAGGCGCTCCGCGCGCATGGCGCCGACGTCCTCCGTGCGGGGATCGACCTGATCACGGTGAGCGCGGGCGCGCTCGCGGATCCGATCACCTGCGACGTGCTCCTGCGCGCCGCGACCGACAGCGGCGCGCGGCTGCGCATCCCGTCCGGCGCGATCGGCGCGCTCGACGCCATCGCGGCGGCCGCCGTCGGCGGCCTCGACCGGGTCACGCACACGACGCGCAAGCCCGCGCGCGCCCTGTTGTCGAGCGACGACGCCGCCGGACTGCGCGAGCCGCGCGAGCTGTTCCGCGGGCCGGCGCGGCTCGGCGTGATCCGCTTCCCGGAGAGCGTGAACGTCGCGGCCGCCGTCAGCCTCGCCGGGATCGGATTCGATCGCACCGAGCTCGTCGTCGTCGCGGACCCGAGCGTCGATCGCAACCGCCACGAGGTGCTCGCGGAGGGCGCGTTCGGCTCGCTCCGGTTCGAGATCGCGAACGTGCCGACGGAGGAGAACCCGCGCACCGGTCGCATCGTGGCGATGAGCGTGATCCGAGCGCTCCTCGACCGGAGCGCCGCCCTGGTGATCGGCTGAACGTCCCAGCGCTCGGGTCACCTCGCTCGCGCGGCGACCGGAGGCCCGACCGTCACCGGATCCTGGCGCCCGCGTAGCGGGAGCTCGGGCGGCGTCGTTAGGCTTCTATCGCAATGGTCGACGTCGCCCAGCGTCCGCCCACCGACGCGGCGCGTGCCGCATTCGCGCGGCATGCGTGGCGCGAAGCGTATGAGCTCTTCGCCGAGGCGGACGGGGCCAGCTCGCTGTCCGCCGGCGATCTCGCGTCGTATGCCGAGGCCGCGTGGTGGGCAGGACAGCCCGCCGTCGCGGCGACGCTGAGAGAGCGCGCGTACGCCGCCCACATCGCCGGTGGCGACCGGCGCGCCGCGGCCTTGATCGCGCTGGACCTGGTCCAAGAGAACGCGGTCAGGGGATCCCTGACCATCGCCATGGCGTGGATGGGCCGCGCCGAGAGGCTGCTCGACGACGACCGCGAGAGCCGCGAGTACGGGCACCTGCGGCTCATGCGTGGCCTCGCCGCCGGCAACACCGGTGACCCCGAGGGCGCGATAGCGGAGGCGCGCATCGCGCTCGAGTACGGGGTGCGCTACGGGGACCGGGATCTCGAGGCGCTGTCGCTCATGCTTCAGGGACAGGCGCTGATCACCAAGGGCGAGGTCCGCGAAGGTATGAAGCTGGTCGACGAGGCGACGATCGCCGCGGTGACGGGCGACCTCAGCCTTCTGACGACCGGCATCGTCTACTGCGGCACGATCGGCGCCTGCCGCGACCTCTCCGACTACGGACGTGCGAGCGAGTGGACCGAGGCGGCGATGCGTTGGTGCGAACGGCAGTCGGTCAACGGTTTCCCGGGCGTCTGCCGCGTCCACCGTGCCGAGGTGCTGGCGCTCCGCGGAGCGCTGGCCCGAGCGGAGCAGGAGGCCCGGCTCGCGCACGACGAGATCGCTCGCTACGACATGCGCTGGGTGCTGGGCGAGAGCTTCTATGAGATCGGCTCGATCCGCATGCGGATGGGTGACCTGCCCGCTGCCGAGGAGGCCTTCCGCAAGGCCCACGAGGTCGGGCACGGGTCCGAGCCCGGCATGTCGCTCATCCGGCTGGCCGAAGGGAAGGCCGCGAGCGCGAACGCGTCCCTCCAGCATGCGCTCGCGGAGGAGCGGTCCCGTCCGGGGCGCGCGCGCTTGCTGCCCGCACGCGTCGACGTGGCCCTCGCGGCGGGGGACCTCGAGGCCGCGCGCGCGGCGGTCATGGAGCTCGATGAGATCAGCTCTTCGTTCGGAACGCCTGCGCTGAAGGCGAGCGCGCATCATGCTCAGGGAGCGCTCGCGCTGGCCGACGGGGACGCCGAACGCGCTGAGCGCGAGCTACGCGCGGCGCTCGAGCTATGGCAGCAGCTCGACGCGCCATACGAGACCGGTCAGACGAGGCTCGTGCTCGCGCGGACGCTGCGCTCGCGGGGCGATGAGGAGGATGCGGTCTTCGAGCTGAGCACCGCGAGGGCCACGTTCGAGCGCATCGGCGCACTGCGCGACGCTCGCGTGACCGCCGCCTTGCTCGGCGGCGCGTCGGCGACGGCGCCCGGCGCGCGGGTGACGCGGACGTTCCTCTTCACCGACATCGTCAACTCGACCGATCTCATCGGCGTCATCGGCGACGAAGCGTGGCAAGACCTCATCCGCTGGCACGACGAGGCCCTGCGGACGGTCATCGCAGAGAACGGCGGCCAGGAGATCCGGCATCAGGGGGACGGCCTCGTGATCTCCTTCGATGATGCGGACAGCGCCATCGAGTGCGCGATCGCGGTCCAACGGCGCCTGGCGGATCATCGCAAGACGCAGGGGTTCTCCCCGAGCGTGCGCATCGGCATCCACCAGGCGACCGTTACGCAGCGCGGGCTCGACTACGCCGGGGTAGGCGTGCACGAGGCCGCGCGCGTCGGGGGGATCGCGGGCGGCGGCGAGATCCTCGTGACGCGCGCGACGCTCGATGCGGCCACGCGCACGTTCTCGGCGGGCGAGCCGCGCACGGTCGAGCTCAAGGGGATCACCGGACCGGTGGAGATCGTTCCGATCGTCTGGCGCTGAGCGATCGCCGAGCCTATGGCCGCCTGAGGCGGTCGAGCTCGCGGCGCTCGCGCTTGGTCGGGCGCCCCGAACCGGGCTCGCGGACGAACACCCGCGGCTGCCGCCTGACGACAGGGACAGGCGGGCTGTGGTCGACCAGGCACGTTGCGGCCACCGCGGCACCGACGCGCTTGTCGATGACGGTCGCCACCTCGAGGATGCGCTGGCGCTCAGCGAACGCCTCGACGCGGTCGCCGACCTTGACCGGCGTCGACGCCTTGGCGGGGGCCCGGTTCACTCGGACGTGCCCGCCGCGGCACGCGGCCGTCGCCGCCGACCGGCTCTTGTAGATCCGGACCGCCCACAGCCATGCGTCCACGCGAGTCGTGTCGATACGCTCATCGTGACAGGACGATCACATCGAAAGAGCCGACGGGCGTCCTCGTCTTCGCGCTCGCCTTGATCCTGCCCTTCCGTGCCGCGGGCGGCCGGGTCGCCAGGGTCATCGGCGGTCTCCTGCTCGGAGCTGGCCTCGCCGAGACCGCGGTGTATGCGTCGGCTTCGGCGAACGGTGGTGTCGCTTCGATCCAGTGGCTCGGCGCGCTGCTGACGCTCGCGGTCGGCGCGGTCCTCACGCTCGCGAGCGTCCGCGCTCGCAGCGGAACGTGACCGTGCTCACCGCAGGCTCCGCGCTTGCCACGCCGCGACGCCGGTCACGACCAGCGCGAGCGCGTACGCACCTAGCCGTTCAGTGGTGGGATCCGTGCCGTCCCGGGCTCGACCGTCTGCCCTTGTTTCACACGGCGAGCGATCTCGCGGGTGCGGGAGAAGTCTTCGAGCGGATCGTCCGACAGCACGAGGAAACTGGCTTCCGCGCCGGGTTCGGATCTCGCGATGGTGCGCCAGGGAAAGATCGAACGGGGAGTATCGATGGACCACGCACGAAGAAGCTCGACGTTCGTCATCAGACCGAGCCGAGCGATGAGGTCGACCTCCGTTCGGGCCGTCTCGCGAAACCGGTCAGTACCGATCACGATCGTCCATCCCCCGAGACGCAGCCGCTCAAGGTTGTCGCGCTGAAGCCGTACGCGTGGGTCGTCGGGCTCGGCCTTCAGAGCCCAGTCCAAGGTCGTCGCGATGATCCCACGGCTCGAGGCGATATCCCGGTCGGATAGTCGAGAGGCTTCCGGATCCTCGGCGTCGACGAATGGCATGTGCGCGATCTCATCGGCTCCCGCGGTCACTGCGACACATCACGGCGTCTCGCGGCGTACTCGTCGGAATGGATCAGGAAGACCTTGGCGAAGTCGGGCTTGCTCTCGAGCATCCGCGGCCACGCTCGGTCGACGTCGTCCTCGGACTCGACCGCGAACAATGCGTCGCCCTCGCCATGTGTCTGGGACCATTCCGCCGGCAGGATCCCAAAAGCCGAGAGCTGATCGACGATCTCGATGGGATGACCACCCGGCCCCGTGAAACCCTGATGCGCGGCGACATGGTCGACGGACCAGGGGGTGTTGACGAGGGTCCGCAGCTTGTCGTGGACGGCCGGCGGTGTCGTTTGGTCCTTGACGTAGAAGATGCCGTCGCGCAGGTGTTCTTGGATGTAGTTGTCGGCCAGATCGGCCTCGAGCCAGTGGTTGTGACCTTCACCGTACGGTGGCACGACGAAGCCATCCTCGAGCTCGACGACCTCATCGATAGGACCCGAGGACGCTGGAACGAATCGGGAGTCTGTGACCCACCTCGTGCCATGAACGAATCGGCTGCCGTCGAACCATCGGCCGCCTCGGTATTCGGTCGTGGCCACCTATCCGATCACGACCGCGAGGGTCAGCCCGTCGTATCCCTTCGCGCCCACGGTCTGGATGACGGTCGCGCTCAGGCGCCGCTCCGCCGCGACCATCTCGTGGAACGTGCGGATCGCTCGGACGTTGGCGTCCTCCGAGGAGGCGTCGACGATCGCGCCTTGGCGCACGACGTTGTCGGCGACGATGAGCGTCCCGCGGCGCGAGAGCTCGAGCGACCACTTGAGGTACTCCGGGTATCCCGGCTTGTCGGCGTCGATGAAGACGAGATCGAAGGGCCCGGCGGGCTCTTGGACCAGCTGTGGGAGTGTGGCCATGGCGGAGCCGAGCCGGACCTCGACACGATCGGCGAGGCCCGCGCGCGCGAAGCTGCCGCGCGCGACCTCCGCGTGCTGCGGATCGATCTCGAGCGTGAGGAGCCTGCCATCCGCGGGCAGCGCGCTCGCGAGCCAGAGCCCGCTGTATCCGCCGAGCGTCCCGATCTCGAGGATCCGCCGCGCCCCGACGGCGCGTGCGAGAAGGTGCAGGAGCTTGCCCTGCGGCGCGGAGACGCTGATCGCGGGCAGCCCTGCCGCAGCGCTCGCGTCGAGCGCCGCCTCCAGATACGCGGGAGGACGCACGATCAGGTCCGTGAGGTAGGCATCGACCTCGCCCCAGCGCTCCTCGCTCACCGAATTGAGCGTATCCGTCCGCGGATCGTCGTTGAGGGTCCCTCTTCCTGATCGGCGGGGAGCAGTCGGGCCAGGCCAAGGTCATCGTGTTCAACCTTTCTGGCCACGGGGACTTCGACCTCGGCGCGTACGAGCGCTACCTCAGTGGGCAGCTCGAGGACCATGAGTACCCCGCGGAGAAGGTCAAGGAGGCGCTGAAAGGATTGCCGAAGGTGGGCGGCAGTCAGAGCCCGACACGCCCTGAACGCTAGCCACCCGGCCGAAGCCAGCGGCGGCGGATCAGCGGACGATCACGTACCAGAAGACGCCGTAGTCCTCCATCCACTGCGCGCCCTCGATCAGCGGACGGATCGCGAGGCGGTACGTGCCGGGCGTCGACGGGGCCTGGATCGTGAACTGGAACCACGCGACCTGACCGGGACCGACGTAGCCGGCGGGCTGGACCGCGACCCGGTTGTAGCGAGGCCAATCGGTGTCGGGTGACCCGAAGGCGCCATCGCCCCCGAGGATGCTCGCGCGGTCCTGCCCCGGCTCGGGCGACCACGTCCCGAGGTAGGCGGCCTCGCCCATCCGGCCGGCGACCCAGCCGCGCGACCCCGAGTTGTAGAAGGCGACCACCGCGGTCGAGCGCTCGCCCGCGCAGAGCGTCGGGTAGCCGCTCTGGCCGTACCACGACGCGTGGAAGCCGGGCACGCCCGACGCGACCGTCGCCGGCGCCGCGATGCCCGCGCCGACGCTGCTCGTGCACGGCAGCGACCCCGTCACGGTCGCCATCGCGACGGCCCCCGCCGTCACGGTCGCGCTGTACGTCATGGTGCCCGCGACGACCGTGTACGCGCCCGGCGCGAGATCGACGAAGCCGAACCAGCCGGTCGCGTCCGTCGTCGTCGTGCGCAGGGCGCGCCCGGCGGCGTCGCGCAGCTCGACGCTGGCGTGCGCTGATGCCGCCGTGCCGCGGACGATCCCCGTCGACGTCCGCCACGGCATCGCCGGGACGCGCGCGGGCTGCGCGAACACGGGCGGCGTCGTCGGGTCGTACGCGCTCGTCTGGGTGAGCGCCTTCACGAGCTCGGCGCGGCTCGCCGCGCCCGACCGCGTCGATGCGGCCGCGGCGGTGTCGGGGTTGCGGTACGAGTACCCGACCCAGCCCGCGGCGCTGCGTCCCGAGGCGGTGCCGACCGCGAGCGCGGTGCGGATCTGGCGCACGCTCGCGTCGATCTCGTTGAGGTACAGCGCCGTCCCGATCGCGGCCTGCCGCGCGTACTGCTGCTCCTTCGCGTACTCGTTCCACTCGCGGAACTGGCGCTGCTGATCGGCGTTGGCGTCACGCTTGTAGACCATCGGCACGTTCAGGTCGACGATGCCCTCGCGCATCCACGCGACCCAGTCCTGCAGCATCTCGGCGTAGGTCCGCGTGCTCATCCAGCCGCCGGCGCTCTGCGGGGCGGAGCCGTACGCGATCGTGTCGACGCTGACGCGCACGCCGGGACGCAGCGCCGCGCTCTCCACGTAGATGCGCCGAACGATGTCGGTGATGCGGTCGCGGCGCCACTGCGTCCACTGCGCATCGGTCGTCGCGGGCGTGTCGGTGCGGCCCGTGTCCTTCTGGAACCGGGCGACCGCGGTCGCGTTGTACCCCCACGACGGCGCGCTGCCGATGTTGCCGTCGGGATAGCGGATGCGGTCGAGGTTGATGCCGTCGACCGCGTATGACGCCACGATGCTCGTCGCCATGCGCACCATGTACGCCGCGGCGTCGGGGTGTCCCGGGTCGAGGAAGAACTCGTCGCCCTCGGTCGTGAGGCGGTCCGCGCCGTCCGAGCGACGCATGAGCCAGTTCTCGCTGCCGCTCGCCGACGGGCCGTGGAGGTTGAACGCGTGCGCGGGGTCCTTCGGGGCGGTCTTCCCGCGCCAGAGGCCCGTGACGATGACCCACGCGTGCACCTCGATGCCCTGCGCGTGCGCTCTCTCGACGAGCGTCTGCAGGGGATCGAACGGCGCGGGCGCGATCGCGGCATCGGTGCGCGGCACGCTCGCGCTGTTGCAGAAGCAGTCGCCGCGGCGGACGACCTGGGCGACGATCCCGTTCATGTTCGCTGCCTTGGCCGCGGCGACGAGCTCGTCGATCTGCGCCGCGTCGTAGATCCCGTCGCCGAAGGCGTCGACCCAGTAAGCGCGCAGCTGCTCGGTACCCAGGGCCACAGGCGTCGTCGACGAGGCCGAGACCGCAGATGGACCCGGGTCGCCCGCGGGAGCGATGACCGGGACCGATGGGGCCCACGCGAGCGTGGCTAGCAGGAACAGGGACGCGACCTTCCTCACGTCAGGTCATCGCTACAGGAGCCCGCTCGTTGCGGCACCCAGCGTGTGCGCCGAGCGACCGGGGGACGACCGACGACCACTAGTAGCGCGCGTGCCGGGCGCGCTTCGCCTCGTACATGCGCTCGTCGGCCTCCGCCAGCAGCTGCGCGGGCGTGCGACCCTCGCGCCACGTCGCCGATCCGATGCTGATCGCCGCGCCGGCGAGCGCGCGCTGGGCCGCGAGGCGGTCGGCGGCGCGCTGCGCGAGCCGCGCCCGCGTGCGCTCGACGCCGCCTCCCTGCGTCTCGTGCAGGAGGACGACGAACTCGTCACCGCCCGAGCGGGCCACGATGTCGTAGCCGCGGATGGCCTCCGTCGCGGCGCTGGCCACGACGCGCAGCGCTTCGTCGCCCGCCGCGTGGCCCCCGCGGTCGTTGATCGCCTTCAGCTGGTCGACGTCGATCACCAGCAGGGAGTACGGGGCACCGAGGCGCTCCGCGCGGCTGCTCGCTCGCGCGAGGGCCTGATCGAGCGCGCGCCGGTTGTGCACGCCCGTGAGGGGGTCGGTCATCGCGTCGCGCTCGGCCGCCGCGAGCAGCTCGCGGAGGCGGTCCTCCTGGCTTTGCAGCGCGCGGCGGTGCGCGCGCATCGTCCGCGTCAGCGTGTACGCCATCGTCGAGAGCGCGCCGAAGCCGATGAGTCGCACGACGAGGGTCTCACGCGTCGTGGCGTGCCCGAGGTCGACGTCGCCGAGCGCGACGAACGCGATCCCGGCCACGCCGACCGCGGCCACGACCGCGGTGCTCCGCGGGCGGTAGCTGAAGACCGTCGCGAGGACCGGCAGGAGATAGAAGACGAACCACGGGGACCCGACTCCGCCCGTGGCCGCGAGCATGAAGATGAGGATCGCCTGCACCACGGATCCGGCGACCGCGTACCGCGCCTCGCCGAACGCCGTCGCCGGGAGCAGGTGGTACCAGACGAGCGTGTACGCGGCGGCGAGGCCGAACGTGAGCAGCAGCCCCCAGCGCACGGCCGGATCCGACACGAGCGCGGCCGTCGCGAGCAGGAACAGCGCACTGGCGATCGTCGCCATCTCGGTGGGCCGCACGCGCCACCGCCCCGCCTCACTCACCCTCGGCGCACAGGCTAGACTCCTTGTCGACCCTTTAACGACCGGTCCTGCGAGGCCGGGAAGGGGGAGGAATGTGACCGTCATCCTGGCTGCCGACGACATCCGCCGCGCCATCGCGCGGATCGCCCACGAGATCGTCGAGCGCGACCGCGATCCCTCCCGCATCGCCCTCGTCGGCATCCGGTCGCGCGGTGACGTGCTCGCGATGCGCCTGCGCGACGCGATCAGGCGCAACGAGGGTGTCGAGCTGCCGCTCGGCGCGCTCGACATCACGCTCTACCGAGACGACCTCACGCGCATCGGCCACGCGCCGATCGTGCGCACGACCGAGATCGATTTCCCCGTCGACGACCGCATCGTCGTCCTCGTCGACGACGTCCTGTTCACCGGACGGACGATCCGCGCCGCGATGGACGCCCTCGTCGACTACGGCCGGCCGCAGGCGATCCGTCTCGCCGTGCTCGTCGACCGCGGCCACCGCGAGCTTCCCATCCGCGCCGACCATGTCGGGAAGAACGTCCCGACGCAGCCGCGCGACGACGTGCGCGTCCACCTCGTCGAGGTGGACGGCCGCGACGAAGTCGAGCTGGTGAAGGCGGAGGTGGCGGTATGACGTGGTCGCGGCGGCATGTCCTGGCGACCGACGACTGGTCGCGAGACGAGATCGAGCTCGTGCTGCAGCAGGGCGAGGCGATGCTCGAGGTCCTCGGGCGTCCGATGCGCCGTACCCCGGCACTGCGAGGGCGCACCGTGGTGCTCTTCTTCGCGGAGTCCTCGACGCGCACGCGCGTCTCGTTCGAGCTCGCGGCGAAGTCCCTCTCTGCGGACGTCGTCAACGTGAGCGTCTCCGGGTCGTCCGTCGAGAAGGGCGAGTCGCTCCTCGACACCGTCCGCACGCTGCAGGCGCTCGGCGGTGACATCCTCGTCATGCGGCACAGCGCCTCAGGCGCGCCGTACTTCGTCGCGGAGCGCGTCGGGAGCGCCGTCATCAATGCCGGCGACGGGTGGCACGCCCATCCGACCCAGGGGCTCCTCGACGCGCTCACGCTCCGCGGCGCGCTCGGCGATCTCGGCGGCAAGCGCGTCGTGATCGTCGGAGACGTCGTGCACAGCCGCGTCGCGCGGTCGGACATCCACACGCTCGTGCCGCTCGGCGCCTCGGTCACGCTCGCCGGACCGCCCACGCTCATGCCGAGCGCGTGGCGCTGCGGCCAGGTCCCCGCCGGCGTCACGTTCGAGGAGGACGTCGACCGCGCGCTCGACGGCGCCGACGCGGTGATCGCGCTGCGCCTGCAGCGCGAGCGCATGGACGCGGGCCTGCTCCCGTCGCTGCGCGAGTACGCGCTGACGTGGGGGCTGAGCGAGGCGCGGGTCGCGCGAATGCGTCCGGGCGCGCCGGTCCTGCACCCCGGCCCGATGAACGAAGGCATCGAGATCGACGCCGCGGTGGCGCACGGGCCGCGGTCGCTCATCGAGCGCCAGGTGACGAACGGCGTCGCGATCCGGATGGCCCTGCTGCATCTGCTCGCGGGGACGCCCGCAGCGCCTGCGGCCAAAGGCGGCGGCGAAGCCGACCGCCGAGAAGAGGGCGAGGTGGCGGCATGATCCTCGAGAACGCCCGCCGCATCGAGGCGGATGGGACCGAGCGGCGCGGGAACGTGCCCCTGGGACGGGAAGCGGCCGCGAACCTCGATGGCCGCGGCCTCATCGTCATGCCGGGGCTCATCGATCTGCACGCGCACCTGCGCGAGCCGGGCTTCGAGGAATCGGAGACGATCGCCACCGGCGCGCGCGCCGCGCTGCGCGGCGGCTTCACGACGGTGTGCGCGATGGCGAACACGATGCCCGCGATCGATTCCCCCGGCCTCGTGGCCGAGGTCATCGCGCGCGGGCGCGACGCGCGCGCGGCGCGCGTGCTGCCGGTGGCCGCGATCACGCGCGGCCGCGAGGGCAAGCAGCTCGCCGACCTTGTGGAGCTCGCGGCGGCGGGCGCGGTCGCGTTCTCGGACGACGGCGACCCCGTCGACGACGCGCGCCTCTTCCGCAGCGCGTGCGAGTACGCGCACGCCGCCGCTCGTCCGATCCTCGAGCACGTGCAGGACCGCTCGCTGTCGGGCAAGGGCGTGATGCACGAGGGAGCGGTCTCGGCCGCGCTCGGTCTCCCGGGGATGCCGGCCGCCGCGGAGGAAGCCGCCGTCGCCCGCGACATCGCGATCGCGAAGCTCACGGGGGCGCGGCTGCACCTGCAGCACCTGAGCACGGCCGGCTCGCTCGAGCTCGTGCGACGCGCGAAGGCCGACGGCGTGCCGATCACGTGCGAGGTGACGCCGCACCATCTCGCGCTCACGGACGACTGGGTCGCGGGGTCGCGCGCGTTCGTCTGGGACGCGCTACGCGGGGGGACACCCCCCGCCAGCCCCCCGCCCCCCCGTGCCCCCCGCGGGGTCCCGTACGACTCGGCGACGAAGGTGAACCCGCCGCTGCGGACGGCCGCGGACGTGCGCGCGCTCTGGCGCGGGATCGCGGACGGCACGGTCGACGCGATCGCGACGGATCACGCGCCGCACGCGTCCGTGCGGAAGGATGTCGAGTACGCCGAAGCCGCGTTCGGGATAGGTGGGCTCGAAACGGCGCTCTCGGTGCTGCTCATGGCCGTCGACGCGGGAATGGGGGAGCTCGGCATCGTCGTCCGTGCGCTGACGAGCGGTCCCGCGCGCGTGCTCGAGATGCGCGGGCCCGACGATCTCATCGTCGTCGACCCGGCGCTCGAATGGACCGTCAGCAGCGATGCACTGGTGTCGAAGGGGAAGAACACGCCGCTCCTCGGGCGCCGGCTGCGCGGCAGGGTCGTCGCGGCCGTGGTCGAGGGCGAGGTCCGTTACCGGGATGAGGCCGCGCTCAAGGGGCGTGTGCGTGCCGAAGCCGTCGCGCGCTGACCGCGAGCTGGTCCGCGAGCGGCAGCTGCATCTTTATGCACGCGAGCCGTATAGTTATGCAACGGTGAGCAGGGCGGCGGTGCTCGGTCTCGAGGATGGCTCGACGTGGTGGGGCGAGGCGTTCGGCGACGCCTCGACCGCCGCGGGCGAGGTCGTGTTCAACACGGCCATGACCGGCTACCAGGAGGTGTGCTCCGACGCCTCCTACAACGGGCAGATCGTCGCCATGACGTACCCGCTCATCGGGAACTACGGCGTCTTCGACCTCGCGTCGGAGTCGCGCCGCCCGTGGGTCGAGGCGCTCGTCGTCCGCGAGATCATGACCACGGAGCGCGGGCTCGGCGACCTCGACGCGTACCTGCGCGCGCACGGCGTACCGGGGCTGAGCGGCATCGACACGCGCGCGCTCGTGCGGCGCCTGCGGAGCGCGGGCACGCTGCGCGGCGCGATCCTGCAGGTGCCGCCGCACGTCGCGGGGCGCGACGAGGTCGGACAGGAGGCCGTCGCGAAAGCACGCACGTCGCAGAGCCTCGCGCAGCGGCCGCTGGTGCAGGAGTCGACCGGGACGGGACGCCAGCTCGGCAGCGGCGTGAAGGTCGCGCTCCTCGACACGGGCGTGAAGGAGAACCAGATCCGCGAGCTCACCCGGCGCGGCGCGTGCGTGAAGGTCTTCCCCGCGACGTCGACCGCGCGCGACCTCCTCTCCTGGGGGCCCGACGGTGTCGTCATCACGAACGGACCCGGCGATCCCGCGGCCATCCCGCAGGTCACGGGCAGCGTGAAGGTCCTGCTCGAGGCGGCCCTCCAGCGCGGGCCCGCAAGACCTCTTCCCATCCTCGGCATCTGCCTCGGCCATCAGCTGCTCGGGCGCGCCATCGGCGCGCAGACCTCGCGCCTGCGCTTCGGCCATCACGGCAGCAACCACCCGGTGCAGGACACCCGCACCGGGCATGTCGTCATCACGAGCCAGAACCACGAGTTCCAGGTGGACGAGTCGACGATCCCGGAGAGCTCCGGCTTCTACGTGAGCGCGCGCAACCTCAACGACGGATCCGTCGAGGGTCTGCAGCACCGCTCCTTGCCCATCCGCACCTATCAGTACCACCCCGAGGCCGCGCCCGGCCCGCACGACAACGAGCCCGCCTTCGACGCGTTCCTCGCCGACGTGCACGCCGCAGTCGCGCTGAAGTGAAAGTGCTCCTCATCGGCTCGGGGCCGATCCTCATCGGGCAGGCCGCGGAGTTCGACTACGCGGGCACGCAGGCGTGCCGCGCGCTGCGCGAGGAGGGGGTCGAGACGGTCCTCGTGAACTCGAACCCCGCGACGATCATGACCGATCCGGGCGTCGCCGACGTCACGTACATCGAGCCGCTCACGCCCGAGGTGGTCGAGCGGATCATCGCGAAGGAGCGCCCCGACGCGCTGCTTCCGACGCTCGGCGGGCAGACCGGCCTCAACCTCGCGGTCGCGCTCCACGACTCGGGCGTGCTCGAGCGTCACGGCGTCCGGGTCCTCGGCACGCCGATCCGCTCGATCAAGCAGGCCGAGGATCGGGAGGCGTTCAAGCAGCTCCTCATCGACATCGGCGAGCCCGTGCCCGAGTCGACGACCGCGGAGAGCGTCGACGACGCGCTCGCGTTCGCCGCGACGATCGGCTATCCGCTCGTCATCCGCCCGGCGTACACGCTCGGAGGCACTGGGGGCGGGTTCGCGCGCGACGGGGACGAGCTCGCCACGCGCGTACGGAACGGGATCGCCGCGTCGCCCATCGGCCAGGTCCTCGTCGAGCGCAGCCTCGTCGGCTGGAAGGAGATCGAGTACGAGGTCATGCGCGACGCCGGCGATACCTGCATCACGGTCTGCAACATGGAGAACATCGACCCGATGGGCGTCCACACGGGCGACTCCATCGTCGTCGCGCCGTCGCAGACCCTCTCCGACAAGGAGTACCAGCAGCTCCGCTCGGCGTCCCTGCGGATCATCCGCGCGCTCGGCATCGAGGGCGGCTGCAACGTCCAGTTCGCGCTGCACCCCGACCGCACGCCGGCCGACCATCCCGACGGGCGCGTCCCCTACTACGTCATCGAGGTCAACCCACGCGTCTCGCGCTCGTCGGCCCTCGCGTCGAAGGCGACGGGGTACCCGATCGCGCGCGTCGCCGCGAAGATCGCGGTCGGCAAGCGGCTGCACGAGATCCCGAACGCGGTGACGAAGCGCACGACGGCCGCGTTCGAGCCGACGCTCGACTACGTCGTCGTGAAGATCCCGCGCTGGCCGTTCGACAAGTTCCCGGCGGCGGACCGGCGCGTCGGCACGCAGATGAAGGCGACCGGCGAGGTGATGGCCATCGACCGCACCTTCGAGGCGTCGCTCCTCAAGGCGCTCCGCTCGCTCGAGATCAAGGGCCAGGGCCTCCTCTGGGAGTCGCCGCAGTGGGCCGGCGAGCGCGATCCCGCGGCGTTCGTCGCGAAGTGGCTCGCGGGCGCGCCCACGGACGAGCGCCTCTGGCGCGTCTTCGGCGCGCTCCGGCGCGGCGCCGATGTCGCGCGCATCCACGAGGCGACCCGGGTCGACCGCTGGTTCCTCGAGCGGTTCCGCACGGTCGTGCGCGCCGCGGAGGAGATGCAGGGGAAGACGCCGACCCCGACGCTGCTGCGGCGCGCGAAGCGCACGGGCTTCTCGGACGCCGACGTCGGCACGATCACCGGCCTGCTCGCGGCCGACGTCCGGCGCCTGCGCGAGCAGTGGGGGATCCTCCCCGTCTACAAGATGGTCGACACCTGCGCGGCGGAGTTCGAGGCGGTGACGCCGTACTTCTACTCGACGTACGAGCAGGAGAACGAGGCGCCCGCGATCGAGGGCGCGAAGGCGATCGTGCTCGGCTCGGGCCCGATCCGCATCGGGCAAGGCATCGAGTTCGACTGCTGCTGCGTGCAGGCCGCGGGGTCCCTCGCGACGCGCGAGGTCGCGTCGATCATGGTCAACAGCAACCCGGAGACGGTCTCGACCGACTTCGACGCGTCCGCGCGCCTCTACTTCGAGCCGCTCGACGAGGAGTCCATCGCGGAGGTCATCCGCAACGAACGCGGCTCCGCCGCCCTAGGCGGGGGGACACCCCCCGCCAGCCCCCCAGCCGGTCCCGCACGGCCCCCCGCCGACCTTCCAGTCGACGTCTTCGTTCAATTCGGCGGGCAGACGGCGCTCAACCTCGCCGAGCGCGTCGCGGCGGTCGGTGGCCGGATCGCCGGGACGAGCGCCGACGCGATCGGGCTCGCCGAGGACCGCCGCCGCTTCCACGAGTTCGCGGACGCGCTCGGGATCCCGCAGCCGCCGGGCGGCACCGCGGACTCGCAGGCGGAGGCGCTCGCGATCGCCGAGCGCATCGGCTACCCGGTCCTCGTGCGGCCGTCCTACGTGCTCGGCGGCCGCGGCATGGAGATCGCGTACGGCCGCGACGACCTCGAGCGCTACTTCGCGACCGCGCTCGAGGCCGGGACCGGCCGCGTCCTCGTCGACAAGTACCTGCGCGGCCGCGAGGTGGAGGTCGACGCCGTCTCGGACGGCACCGACACGCTCGTCGCGGGGATCATGGAGCACATCGAGCGCGCCGGCGTGCACTCGGGCGACTCGTTCGCGGTCTATCCCGCGCAGGAGCTCACCCGCGCCGAGCGGCGCGAGATCGTCACCCTCACACAGCGGATCGCGTCCTCGCTCCCCGTGAAGGGCCTCCTGAACATCCAGTTCATCGTCGAAGAAGGCCATGTGTGGGTCCTCGAGGTGAACCCGCGCGCGAGCCGGACCGTGCCGTTCCTCACGAAGGTCACCGGCGTGCCGCTCGTGCGGCTCGCCGTCGCGATCGGTCTCGGGTCGACGCTGCGCGCCGAGGGCTACGCGCGCGACGACGGGCTCTGGCCGGAGGACAGCCTCATCGCCGTGAAGGCTCCCGTGTTCTCGATGGCGAAGCTCCTCGAGGTCGACACCTTCCTCGGGCCGGAGATGAAGAGCACCGGCGAGGTCATGGGGATCGACCGCTCGTTCGCGCCGGCGCTCTGGAAGGCGCTGGTCGCAGCGGGCATGGCGCCGCCCGCGTCCGGCAAGGTCGTCGTCACCGTCGCCGACAAGGACAAGCCCGAGGCCGCGCAGATCATCGAGGGCCTGCACTGGCTCGGCTACGAGGTCGTCGCGACGAGCGGGACCGCGCGTCTCGCGAGATCCCTCGGCGTGGAGGTGACCGAGGTCCCGAAGCTCGCCGAGGGCGACCAGACGATCCTCCAGATCATCCGCTCGGGCCAGTGCGCCGCCGTGATCAACACGCCCACGCTCGGCAAGACCGTCGACCGCGACGGGTTCCTCATCCGCCGCGCAGCGGTCGAGGCGCGCGTGCCGTGCCTCACGTCCCTCGATACCGCGCTCGCGGTCGTCACGGCACTGCGCGCGAGCGCGCAGACGTACAGCGTCGCGCCGCTGTCCGAATACCGCGCCGGCGCGACGACCGGCACCGCACAGGCCGTCGCGAGCGCCGACTGACGATGCCGACCGGTCGCGCGGTCGCGCTCGTGACCGCCGCGGCCCTGCTCGGCGACACGCTGCTCTACACGGCGCTCCCGGTGAACGCGGCGCGGCTCGGGCTCGACGCGCTCGCGATCGGGCTCATCCTCTCGCTGAACCGCTGGGTGCGGCTCGTCACGAACCCGTTCGCGGCGCGGCTCTACGAGCGGCTGCCCGCCGGCGGCCTCATCTTCGTCGCGCTCGCCCTCGCGGTGGCGTCGACCGCGGCGTACGCGCTCCCTGCCGCGCTCGCGCTCTTTCTCGCCGCGCGCCTCGTGTGGGGGATGGCGTGGTCGCTCCTGCGCCTCGGCTCGCTCCTGTCGGCGATCGAGGGCGCCGGCGGCCGCGCCGGGCGCGCGCTCGGCGACATGCGCGCGGTCTACGGCCTCGGCTATCTCGGCGGCGCGGTGTACGCGCCGTTCGCCGTCGAGTCGTTCGGGTGGGGAGCCGCGGCGCTCGGCGCCGCAGCGCTCACCCTGCTGCTCGGGATCGGCCCGGCGCTCACCGTCGCCGACTGGCGCCGCGAGGTCGACGTGAACGAGCGCGAGGAGGCGGCGATCCGGCGCTCGCTCGTCGACCCGCGGTTCATCGGCCTCTTCGTCGTCGCGGCGGTGCAGTACGCGCTGTGGTCCGGGGTCGTGCCCATCGCGGGCGGCCTGCGGATCGCCGAGATCTTCGGCGGCGGCGCACTCGTCCTCGCGATCCCGCTGGCCGCGACGATCGTCGCCGGTCTCTTCATCCTCGGGCAGCGCCTCTCGAACGTCCTCTGGACGCCGGTCGCCGGACGGCTCGCGGATCGCGCGCTGGCGCCGACGTTCGTCGCGTCGACGCTGGGCGCTTCGGGGGCGAGCCTGCTCCTCGCGCTCACGCACGACGCGACGGCGTTCGTCGCGATCGGCGCGCTCGCGTTCTTCAGTGGCATCACGAGCACGGTCGCGCTGGAGCTGTCGATCGCGCACCGCACGACCGCCGGCGACCGGCCGCGCATCCTCGGCGCGTACAACACATGGGCCGACGCGGGCGCGGCCATCGGCGCGCTCAGCGCGGGCTTCATCGCGCTCGCCGGCACGCACGTCCCGTTCGTGACGGCTGCGGTCCTTACGGTCGCGACGCTCGCGTGGGCCCCCGCCATCCGCACGCGCGCGCTGACGGTGGGAGCATCAGCCAGGTGATCCTCGAGACAGGACGCGTCGTATCAGCCGAGGCGATCGCGGATCTCGGGACCGTGCTCGTCATCGCGGCGCCGGACATCGCCTCGCGCGCGCATCCCGGGCAGTTCGTCCACGTGCGCCCCGGCGAGCGGTTCGACCCGCTCCTCCGCCGGCCGTACTCCTTCAATGGCATCGACCGCCGTGCCGGTGAGATCGAGCTCCTCGTGAAGGCGCTCGGCGCCGGCGGCGACTGGATAGCCTCGCGCCGCGCGGGCGACCGGCTCGACCTGCTCGGGCCGCTCGGCACGTCGTTCGTCGTCCACCGCGCGTCGACGCACCTGCTCCTCGTCGCCGGCGGGACGGGCATCGCGCCGATGAAGGTGCTCGCCGAGCAGGAGTCGGGTCGGCGCAACGTCACGCTGATCATGGGCGGCCGCACGATCCACCAGCTCTGGCCGGCGCACCGCCTGCCGCCCGCGGTCGAGTACGTGACGGCGACCGAGGACGGCTCGTTCGGCGTGCGCGGCCGCGTCACCGACGCGCTGCCGCAGTACCTCGGCTGGGCCGACCAGCTCTGCGCCTGCGGGCCGTGGCCGATGCTCGCCGCGATCGGGCGTCTGCGCGTCGAGGCGGCGCGCGCGACGCATCTCGTGCCCGGCCGCGACGTGCTCATGGACGCGCAGATCGCCGTCGAGCAGCACATGGGCTGCGCGATGGGCGTCTGCCGCGCGTGCGTGATCGTCACGGACGACGGCAACGCGCGCGTGTGCCGCGAGGGCCCGGTGTTCTCGCTCGGCGACGTGCGCTTCGAGGGAGGCGAGCCCGCGACGGTCGGGCTGAGCGCCTGATGCCGTGGCGCAAGCCGCGCAAGCACGTCGACCGCGCGCGCGACGTCGCGCATTCCGAGGAAGAGGCGCTCGAGCGCAAGGCCGACCACGAGGAGGAAGACCAGGCGACGGAGCTGGCCGCGCTCGACGGCGCGTCGATCGTCGAGGCGGCGACGGGCTCGATCGACGAGCCGCGCGTGGCGAGCGACCTCGCGGCGAAGCTCGGCGAGGCCGTCGCGGGTTTGGAGCTCCGGTCGTCCGATGCGGCCGCCTCCGCACCA
>DASWDY010000111.1:0-3933 GCA_036395035.1 Candidatus Limnocylindria bacterium | reverse complement strand
GATGCGGTCGAGCGCCGCGTCGTACGAGATCTCCTCTGTGTCCCAGTCGGTGGCGTTGGGCTTCCGCCGCATGACCTTGGTGACGCGAAGTTCGTTCACGGCGAGCTGGAACGTCGCCGCGCCCTTCGGGCAGAGGCTGCCAGTCGAGATCGGGCTGTCGGGGTTGCCCTCGATGTTCACGATGCGCATGGTCCCGGTGCGCTCGTCCTTCTTGCTGGCGACGATCGTCCCGCAGCCGACGGCGCAGTAGGGGCAGATGCTCGCGGTCTGCGTCACGCCTTCGAGCTTGCGGCGCGCGGCGCGCTCCTTGGCGAAGGCGACGTTGAAGCCGAGGCCCGCGAGCTGCGACGCCGCGACCCCGGCCGAGCCGATCCCCGAGAGCTTGAGGAACTCACGCCTGGAAGTGGCGATGGCCATCCCGCACCCCTCTCTCTACGCGACAGGAAATGCCGTACGGACCACGCGTATGAACTTGGCCGGGAGCATACGCCCGCTCGGCACGTGCAGAGAGCCACTTTGCGAGCGGCGGAAGAGCAGCGCTCGGGCGGGTGACGCACCCGGCTGGCGGGCGCCGCATCTCGTCCCTCGGTCCGTCGCGCGGGCGCCGGTCCAGCCCTCCTCCTGGCTCTTTGTTCGTCCGCTAGCGGCGCCCGCTCGGCTCCGCTCCCTCGGGCCGAGATCGCGTCGCCCGCCGCACGACATCACCCGCCCTCGCGCCGCTCGGCTGTCGCCCTGTTCAGGTCCCTTTGTCGTGAATCTCTCGCGCGAGGGCGAGCAGGCGCTCACGCGTGTTCAGCTCGGGCTCGTCGATGACCCGCTCGAAGAGCTCGCGCAGGATCCGGCCGATCTCCGGGCCCGGCCCGATGCCGAGCTCCGCCATCACGTCGTTGCCGTCGATCACCAGGTCCGCCGGGCTGAACGCCGTCGCGCGCTGGATCTCCTCCTGGACGCGGAGCCAGAGCTCGTTCAGGGCGTACATGCGGGGCGCCCGGGCGCCGCTACCGACGTTGTCGGCCTTTCGCAGCGCGAACAGCACGGGGATCCGCTCGAGCCCGACCTTGCGGATGAAGCGGCGGACGGCGGAGCTGGTCCAGTCCGGCTGGTACCAGAACATGTGGTTCCGGACGAGATGCGCGACCGCCTCGACGGTGGTCTTGTCGAACTTCCACCGCCGGAGGATCTGGCGGACCTTCGCCTCGCCGACGAACTCGTGCTGGTGGAAATGTCCGTCGTCGTAGGTCTCGGGCTTCCCCACGTCGTGGAAGAGCGCGGCCAGGCGCAGGACGAGGTCCTCGTCGGGCGGCGTGCTCGCCGGCATCTCCGCCGCCGCGGCATCGAGCGTCGCGAGCGAGTGCTCGAAGACGTTCTCGGCCGCGACCTTCTCCTGCGGCGTGTCGTGCGTCTCCTCGAGCTCGGGCGCGATGACGGCGAGGAGCCCGAGGTTCGAGAGCATGCGGAAGCCGACGGACGGGACGGGCCCGCGCATGATCTTCACGAGCTCCTGCTGGACGCGCTCGCCGGAGAGCGTCTCGGCGAGCTTCGCGTTCCGCGCGATCGCCGCCGCGGTCGCCGAATCGATGGCGAACCCGAGGACCGCGGCGAAGCGCACGGCGCGCAGCATCCGGAGCGCGTCCTCGCGGAAGCGCTCGTCGGGGTCGCCGACCGCGCGCACGACGCGCGCCTCGAGGTCCGCCTGCCCGCCGAACGGATCGACGATCGTGCCGCCGTGCTCAGGGCTCCACGCCATCGCGTTCATCGTGAGGTCGCGCCGTGAGAGGTCCTCGTGGAGCGACCCCGTGAACGCGACGTCGTCCGGGCGGCGATGGTCCGAGTACCCCGCCTCGATCCGGTACGTGGTCACCTCGATCTCACGGCCTCCGTCCCCCCCGGGGGGACCCGCCATCCGCACCACGACGGTGCCGAAGCGGTTGGTGTAGAGCGACCGCCGGAAGATCCGCTGGATCTCCTCGGGCGTCGCGTCCGTCGCGACGTCCCAGTCCGCCGGCTCGATGCCGCGGATCGCGTCGCGCACGCAGCCACCGACGACGTATGCCTGGTGGTCCGTCTGGCGCAGCTTGTCGACGACGGTCGCGACGTCCGCGGGGATGTGCAGCTCCATCGCGCCTAACTCTCGCCGAGGTAGGCCTTCCGCACCATCTCGTTCCGCGCGAGTGCCTCGGCGGTGTCCGCCAGCACGACGCGCCCTGTCTGGAGGACGTATCCGCGGTTCGCGATCGAGAGCGCCATGAGGGCGTTCTGCTCGACGAGCAGGATCGTCGTCCCCTGCTGGTTGATGTCCTTGATCGTCTGGAAGACCAGCTCGACGAGGACCGGGGCGAGGCCCATCGAGGGCTCGTCAAGGAGCAGCACGCTCGGGTGCGCCATGAGCGCGCGGCCGATGGCGAGCATCTGCTGTTCGCCGCCCGAGAGCGTCCCGGCGATCTGCGTGATGCGCTCGCGCAGGCGCGGGAAGAGCGTGAAGACGCGCTCGAAGTCGGTCGAGAGGTCGGCGCCGCGGCGCGCGTACGCGCCGAGCTCGAGATTCTCGCGCACGGTCATCCGCGGGAAGATGCGGCGGCCCTCCGGCGAATGCGCGATCCCGAGGGAGACGATCGCGTTCGCGGGGACCTTCGTGAGGTCCTTGCCATCGAACGTGACGGTGCCCTTGCGCGGGCGCATCACCCCGGCGATCGTCCGCAGCGTCGTCGTCTTGCCCGCGCCGTTGCTCCCGATGAGCGTGACGATCTCGCCGCGGTCGACCGTGATGCTGATCCCGCGGAGCGCCTGGATGTTCCCGTAGAACGCGTCGATGCCGGCGAGCTCGAGCAGTGCCATCAGGCGGTCTTCGCTCTGCCGAGATACGCCTCGATGACGCGCTGGTCGCGCTGGACCGTCTCGGCGGAGCCTTCGGCGATCTTCACGCCGTGGTCGAGGACGGTGACGCGCTCCGAGATCCCCATGACGACCTTCATGTCGTGCTCGATGAGCAGGATCGTGATCCCGAGCTCGTCGCGGAGGCGCCGGATGAATGCGGTCATCCGCGCTGTCTCCTGCGGGTTCATGCCCGCGGTCGGCTCGTCGAGCAGGAGCAGCCGCGGGTCCGTGGCGAGCGCGCGCGCGACCTCGAGCCGCCGCTGGTCGCCATAGGGGAGGTTCTTCGCGAACTCGTCCTCTTTCCCCGCGAGACCCACGAATGCGAGGAGCTCTCGCGCGCGCTCGCGCGTAGCGCGCTCCTCCCTTCGCTCCCGCGGCGTATGGAGGATGGCTTCGAACGGGCTCGCCTTCATGCGCGTATGGCTCCCGACCATCACGTTCTCGAGCGCGGTCATGTTCTGGAAGAGGCGGATGTTCTGGAAGGTGCGGGCGATCCCGTAGCTCGTGATGCGGTGCGGCGGCTGGTCCGAGATCCGCCGACCTTCGAACAGGAGCGTGCCGCTCGTCGGCTTGTAGAGGCCCGCGATGACGTTGAAGAACGTCGTCTTGCCGGCGCCGTTCGGGCCGATGAGGCTGACGATCGCCCGCTGCGGGATGTCGAAGTCGATCTCGTCGACCGCGATGAGGCCGCCGAAGCGCTTCGTCACGTGCTGAGCGGTGAGGATGAGAGCGTCGGGCGCGTCCGTCCGCGCTGTCATCGCTGGGTCTCGTACAGCGTGGCGCGCTGTTGCGCCGCCTCTTCTTCGCTCTCCTCGGCCGCGTGGAGCTCCATCTTCCGGCGGGCGCTCGGGAATAGGCCTTCGGGGCGGAGGACCATGAGGACGACGAGCGCGAGCCCGAGGATGAGCGAACGGGAGCGGCTCACGTCGGCGTTCTTGAGGAGGTCGATGCTCGCGAAGCTCCCGATCGCCCGGAGGATGTCCGAGAGCGTGTCGGACAGGATCCGGTCGAAGCTCCCGAGGATGATCCCGCCGGCGATGACCCCGTAGATGTTGCCCA
>DASWDY010000110.1:0-8761 GCA_036395035.1 Candidatus Limnocylindria bacterium | reverse complement strand
GACCATGGGCGCCCAGATCGTGCCAGCGCGGGCGTAGACGTAGGCGAGCCCGACGCCGAGGACGAAGATCGGCACGACCACCCCGAGGCCGTGGGAGACGGCGAAGAGGAGAGCGCTGGCCGCCGCTGCGGCCGCCACGGGCATCCGCTGCGCGAGCCCGCCGAAGATGAGCCCGCGGAAGAGGATCTCCTCCGCGAACGGCGCGACGACGGCGCCGGTGACGAGGTCGAGGAAGAGCGCCACCGGTCCCGTGTGCGCGCCGACGCTGACGATGAGCGACTGCGGGTTCTGCCCGAACGCGCGGATCTGCAGGATGTTCGCGAGGATCGAGAGGAGCCAGAGGCCGCCGGCCGCGCTCGCGGCGAAGCCGAGCGAGCCGAGCGACGGACGCCGAAGGCCGAGGTCGGCCGCGCGCAGCGCGAGCAGCCGGCGCCCGAGGAGCGCGAGCGCGACGAGCAGCGCGCCATCGCTGAGCAGCGCGAGGAACAGGATCTCCTCGGCGGACCGCTGCTGCGCCGCGCGGCGTCCGATGCCGAGAGCGACGGCGATCGCGGTGGAGACGACGACCGCGGCGAGGAAGGATCCGATGACGGTGACCGCCAGGCGGAGCGCGCTCCAGCGCGCTCCGAGGGTCAGCGGAGGCCCGTCCTCCGTGCGCGGAGCGCCGCGTCCAGGACCATCTGCATCCACTCCGTCAGGAGCGGGCGCGGTCCGGCGCGGAACACGCCGACCTCGGCGACGCCCTGCGGCAGCTCATAGCTCCACGGCAGATTGTGGACGTCGCACATGTACACGTACGACGTGACGGGGCGCGGCTGCTCCTGCCGGATCGCACCGAGGAGATCGAGCCGCGCCGGGATGAGGCGCGAGGATTCCCACAGCTCGCGCTTCGCGACCTCGATGATCGTCTCGCCGCTGCGCCGCGTGCTCGACGGGAATTCCCATCCGGAGCGGTCCGGGCGACGGACCCACACGGTGAGATCGCCGAAGAACGGGATGACGAGGGCGATCTGGGCCGAGGCCGGCGGGAACTCCTTGAATGCGTTGTCCCGCCGTGAGACGAACGTCACCTCAGCCATCGCTCGGAGAGTAGGAACGTGGGCGAGCGACCGTCAATAGGGCGGCGGTGTGATCTTTCGCGAACGCACACACGCGCGCGCTCGGACCGTTACCCGCGGATCGTGTCTGCGAGGCGGAATGGGTCGGACGCGATCACGCTCGCGGCGTAGAGCTCCATCGCGCCGATGTCGCTCGTCTTGCTCGCGGGGTCGCCGCGATCCACGAGCCGCGCGATCGGCGGGAACCGACGCCAGTCCTCCCCGTCCGGCGCGAGCGGCGGCAGGTAGAGCGCCATGTTATGCGCCACGCCCCCCAGCGTGCGATAGGCGTTCACCACACGCGCGATCCCGCCCGCCAGCGTCGACTCGTCCTCGCCCGGGCGGCCGAGGACGATGGCCTCGCGCTCCTTGATCGGAGTGAGTGACGCGAACACGCGCGCGCGTCCGACCTCGACGCCGAGGCCGAGGTCGCGGTGGACCGCCCAGCGGTCGTCGAAGTAGTCCTGGGACGTGCGCTCGCGATACGCGATGGCCTGCTGGCGCAGCGCCTCGATCTTCGGGTAGTGCATGCCGCGCGTCGTCGTCATCTGCATGTGGCCGTGGACGATCGACCCGCCGGCGCGCCAGAGCGAGTTCCACATGAGGAAGTAGTAGCGGGCACCCGGGTCCTCCTCGAGCGCCTGCGCGGCCCAGCGCCGTGCCGTCGCGAGGTGATCGCGGATGGCCGCCTCGTCGATCGGCGCGAGCGGGTCGTGCTCGTCGAACACGAGGACCCCGTGGTAGCCGTCGTACTTGGCGATGTTCGACGCCGTCTGCCCGTAGGCCCCGCGCACGCGGCCGAACGTGTCCGCCGGCGTGCCCGTCTCGGGGCGGCAGAAGGGGTCGCCGCGCGACTCCTCGATGGTGCGCCGCGCCTCGTCGCCGCCCTTCACCTCCATGGGACGCCGCGCGCGCAGCTCGTTGAAGAGCGCGCCCTCGAGCGTGACGAGATCGGTGACGCGGACGATGCGCTGCTCGCGGACCGCGGCGACCGAGCCGAAGAGCTTCTCGATCCATGCCGACATCTCGGCGGGCGGGTCGAGCCGGCCGACCGTCGTGGTGACCTGGAAGATGCGCGCGGCCGCTGTGCGCGTCTCCGCGGGGAGGCGCCCGAGCAGCTCCTCGAGGTCGGCGATCGCCGCCGTCATCGTCAGCGTCATGCCGCGCGCTTCGCCTGGCGAGCCGCTTCGTACATCTGCACGTAGCGCTTCGCCGAGGCCGTCCACGAGTGGTCGAGCTTCATCACCCGCTCGCGCAACGCGGACCAGCGCGCCTCGTCACGGTACGCGCGGACGCCACGGCGGACCGCGTCGCCGAGCGCGGAGGCCGTGTAGTCGCGGAAGCTGAAGCCGGTACCCGCGCGCTTGTCCGCGTCCGCGTCGCGGACGGTGTCGGCGAGCCCGCCGACCGCGCGCACGACCGGCACCGTGCCGTAGCGGAACGAGATGAGCTGGCCGAGGCCACATGGCTCGAAGCGCGACGGCATGAGGAACATGTCCGAGCCGGCGTAGATCCGCTGCGCGAGCGCCGCATCGAACCCGAGCGTCAGCGAGAGCGTCCCCTTGTGGCGCTCCGCGAGCTCCTCCCACATCGCCTCGTACTTCGGCTCGCCGGTCCCGAGGACGGCGATCTGCGCGCCTGTGCGGAGGAGCTCGGGCGCGACCGGCGTGAGGATGTCGATCCCCTTCTGCTCGACGAGCCTGCCGATGACACCGAAGAGCGGGATCCCCGTGCCCACCGCGAGGCCGAGCTCCTTCTGGAGCGCGGCCTTGTCCTGCGCCTTGCCGCGCATGTCACTGGTGCCGTAGCGCGCCGGGATGTGCCGGTCGGTCATCGGATCGAAGACGTCGACGTCGATGCCGTTCACGATCCCCCAGAGGTCCTCGCGGCGCGTCGCGAGGAGCTCGTGCAGGCCGGCGCCGAACTCGGGAGTGAGGATCTCCTGCGCGTAGCGCTCGCTCACGGTGCTGACGATGTCCGCCGCCGCGATGGCGCGTGCCATCGGATTCAGCTGGCCGGGCGCCTCCACCGGGAGGCGCCGCTTCGACAGGCCGATGACGTCGAGCACGTCGGCGCCGCTGTGCCCCTGGTATGCGAGGTTGTGGATCGTGAACACGGTCGCCGCCGCGCGCAGCGCCCGACGGTACGGACCCGCGACCATCGGGACGAGGAGCGCGGCGTGCCAGTCGTGCGCGTGCACGACGTCGGGGTACGCCTTGCCCTGCGCGAGATCCTCGGCGACCGCGCGCGCGAACAGCGCGTAGCGCTTCGCATCGTCGCGCGCGCCGTACACGGTCGGGCGCCCGATGCGCGCGCTCTTGACGAACACGGTGCGGACGCCGTCGCGCTTCACGTGCGGATACGCGACGCGCACGTGGGACCTGCCGTACGGGACCGAGCGGACGGGGCCGTCCGCGGGGATCTCGAAGCGCGCGGGATCGATCGTCCCGTGGAACGGCAGGTAGACGGAGACGTCATGGCCGAGCGAAGCGAGCGCCTGCGGGAGCGAGCCCGCGACGTCGGCGAGGCCACCCACCTTGGCATACGGCGCGACCTCAGCGGCCGCGAAGACGATCCTCACCCCGGATCCGAGCCTACCGGAAGTGTTAGAGCTCTGTGATCACCGGCGCGGGTCCGTAGTGACAGTTGACACCGTGGCGTTATCCGTGCGGAGGTGGAGATGACCATGAAGGTGTTCGGTACCACAAAGCTCGCGACCGCCGCGCTGGCCGGGGTGCTGTCGCTGGCGGTGACCGGCGCGGCGGCATTCGCCGCGTTCCAGCCGGTCGCCCCGACGACCAGCATCGCCGCCACGGACACAGGCGCGACCGCCAGCCTGAGCGCCGAGGACCGGCCGAAGGACGGGACCAAGACGATCCTCGACAAGCTCGTCGCGAACGGGACGATCACGCAGGCCCAGGAAGACGCGATCCTCAAGGCGTTCAAGGACGCCACCGAGCAGCACAAGGAAAAGCGCGGTGACGCCGAGGGCGCGGTGCTCCTGAAGCGCCTCCTCGCGGACCTCATGAAGCTATCGGTCAGCTACATCGGCCTGCCGCGCGATGCGGTCAGCGCACAGCTGCGGGCGGGAAAGAGCCTCGGCGAGATCGCGGACACGCAGCCCGGCAAGAGCCGCCAGGGCCTCATCGACAGCGACGTCGCGAAGGTCAGCGCGCAGATCGACGCCCTCGTCGCCGCGGGCAAGGTCACGAAGGAGCGGGCCGACGAGTTCAAGTCGCACCTGACCGAACACGTGACGAAGCTCGTCGACCATAAGTACGACCGGAAGCCGAGCCCGCCGAAGCAGCGCAAGCCGGCGCCGTCCGCGACCGCGAAGCCGACCACCTAAGACCCCCGTATCGGAGCGGTCTCGGTCGTCCGTAACGGCTCCCCGGCGACCCTCGTTCATCTCTCGGACGGGCAGGCGAGGGGCGGCGGGGAGTGAAGTCGATATGGCAGGACCTTTGATCCGCTCGGTCAGCGCAGCCCGGAGTGCTATGTTCGGCGCGCCCGACGGGGCGGCCGTGAGCGCCCGAGGGGTGGAGCTCGCCGTGGACCGTGTCCTCGACCAGCGATACCGGATCGTCGAGCCGATCGGTGTCGGCGGGTCGTCCCAGGTGTATCGCGCCTTCGACGAGTCGCTGCGCCGCGACGTCGCCGTGAAGGTGCTCGATCCGCAGGCCGCGAGCGACGCCGGCCTCCGCAAGCTCTTCGTCCGCGAAGCCCAGGCGCTCGCGAAGCTCTCGCATCCGAACGTCGTCGGCGTCCACGACGTCGGCGAGGTCGACGGCTTCCCCTACATCGTCATGGAGCTCCTGCCGGGCCTGTCGCTGAAGCAGAAGATCGAGCGCGACGGCCCGCTCTCCGTCGCCGAATCCGTCCGCCTCGCGAACGAGATCGCCGGCGGGCTCGCGTTCGCGCATTCGAAGGGGATCATCCACGCCGACATGAAGCCGTCGAACGTGCTCCTTACCGATGACGGCCGCGCGAAGATCGCCGACTTCGGGATCGCGCGCATGCCGCAGGAGGACGCGTCGACGCCTCAGATGTTCGCGACGGCGATGTACGTCGCTCCCGAGCGCGTCGAGGGCAAGGCGCTCTCGCCCGCGAGCGACATCTACGGCCTCGGGCTCGTGCTCTACGAGATGCTCGTCGGCCGGCCGCCGTTCACGAGCGCGAACCCGTCCGTCCTGCTCCGCGACCACGTCGTGCGCCAGCCCGTCCCGCCGAGCCACCTGCGCCAGTCGCTCCCGCGCGAGCTCGACACCGTCGTGATGAAGTGCCTCGCGAAGGACCCGGGACTGCGCTACTCCCGCGCGAGCGACGTCGCGAAGGCGCTCGCCTCGCTCGAGAACATCGGGTCCGCGCTCGCGACGACGCGCGTCGCGGTCATGAACGAGCCGCTCCAGGGCATCGTCCCGGCGACCGCGGACAGCCCGGTCGTCGCGTTCCTCCAGGCGTACGGCGGCCCGATCCGACGCGCGTTCTTCTCGGTCCTCGCCGCCGCACCCGTGTTCGGCCTCATGACGCTCGCCGGCTTCGAGCTCCTCCCGTCGCTCGCGCTCGCGGCGCTCGTCGCGATCGTCGGCGGCGCCGGCCAGCTCGCGATCGCCATCGCCATCGCCTGGGTCGTCGAGACGGCCTGCATCTTCCTGTTCGTGCCGGGACTCGCGATCCTATTCGCCTTCATGGGCCTCTGGATCTGGCTGCGCGACGTGGAGCCGGAGCGCACCGCGACCGCGCTCGCGATGCCGGTGCTCGGCCCGCTCGGCCTCGGTCCCACGTTCATCCTCGCGTCGGCCGCGATCCACGGCCTCGGCGGCGTCGTCAGCGTCGGCTGGGGCGCGATCCTCACGGTCCTGTTCGCGGTCTCCGCCGGGAAGCAGACGCTCGGGCCGTTCGTGCAGACGGGCATCGCGCTCGAGCCGACCTCGCTGTTCGACAAGGCCCGCGCCCTCGAGACGAAGGCCGCCGTCCTCTACGCCCTCCGGCCCGGCGCGGTCGATGACCGCTTCGGTCCGTTCGGCGAGGTGTTCGACGCGGACACGATCGTCACGCAGATGGGGACGTTCGTCTCGCGCGTGTTCGCGGCCGACGTCGCCGCGCTCGGGACGGTCATCGCCTGGATCATCGCCGCGCTCGTCGTGTGGACGGTGACCCGCCTGCTGCGGATGATGTTCGACGCGTTCGCGCCGCGCCGCTGGTTCGCGCTGTACGTCTTCGCGACGGCGGTCGGCGTCGCCGCCGGCGCCGCGGTGCTCTACATGACCTTCGTGACATGGGCGCCGCTCGCGCTCGCACCCGGACGTCCCGCGAGCACGGCGCTCCTCGTGGCCGCCGCGGTCGGCGCGGTGATCGCGCTCGCGCTCGGGGTCGTGATCAGCGCGACGGAGCATCCCGAGCCCGAGGAAGAGGTCGCCCCGCCCGTCGCGATGCCGATCTCGGTCCGCTAAGGGGGTCGCCTAGCCTTCGCGGCGGAGTGAGCACGACGACGGCGTCGGCGGTGCTCGTGCCCGTCTATCGCGACCGCGCGGGCGAGCTGCACGTCGTGCTCGTCGTGCGCGGCGAACACGGCCGGCACGGCGGGCAGATCGCGCTCCCGGGCGGGATCCATGCGCCGGGCGATGCGGACCTCCGCGAGACCGCGCTTCGCGAGGCCGAAGAGGAGATCGGGCTCGAACGGAGCGCGGTCGAGGTCCTCGCAAAGCTGCCCGAGGTCGACACGTCGACCGGCTACCTCGTCACGCCGTTCCTCGCGCGACTGGTGACGGAGCCGCCCGCGTGGCGGCGGCAGGAGCGCGAGATCGCCGAGGTCCTGAACGTCGCGGTCGCGGAGCTCGCGCGACCTGCGCTGCGCGGCGAAGAGACCTGGGAGCTCGCCGGCGGTCCGCGCCGCGTGCGGTTCGTTCGTCTCGGACCTCACAAGCTCTGGGGCGCGACGTACCGCATCCTCGACCCGCTCATCCCGCGCCTGCTCGCGGACGAGTGGGCGATCTGACGTCAGGCGCGCGCTTCGGATCGCTCCGCCAGCTTTGCCTTGACGCTCACCTTCACGCCTCTCAGCGCGCGGCTGATCGGGCAGTCGTTCCCCGCGCGCTCGGCTTCCTGCGCGAACGTCTCCGCATCGCTGCCCGGGACGACCCCGGTGACCTCGAGCTCGCTCGAGATGACCGTCCAGATGTCCGCGAGCTTGTCGAACGTGACCTTCGCGGTGACATCCAGACGCTCCGCGGGTGTGCCCTTCTTGCCCAGCCCCGCGGAGAACGCCATCGCGAAGCAGCTCGCGTGAGCCGCAGCAAGGAGCTCCTCCGGGCTCGTCTTGCCGCCAGGCGCTTCGGTGCGCGCCGCCCACGAGACCGGGAGCGCGTCGAAGCGTCCGCTCGACACCGCGCTCACCTCGCCGGAGCCATTGAGATCGCCCTTCCAGATCGCCCTGGCCTCGCGTGTCGCTGCCATGTGCGTCATCTCCTTCGGCGCCGCGGGCGCCTCCGTCGCTCTTCCCTGACCCGTTCGCGGTACCTGCAAGTCCCCTGCGAGCGAAGCCGAGGCCGTCGAACGACGAACGTGGCGGCCACGGGCCGCTAGCTTCGTTGGGTGCGCCATGCCGAGCACGTCGCGCTCCTGCGGGACGGCGTCACGCGAGGCGGGGTCTGGGCGGATCTCGGGTCAGGCGAAGGTGCCTTCACGCTCGCGCTCGCCGATCTCCTCGGTGAGGAAGGCCGCATCCATTCGATCGAGCGGGACGCCGCCGCGCTGACCACGCAGCGCGACGCGATCGCAAAGCGCTTCCCGCGGGTCGCTGTGGAGTTCCTGCGCGCGGACTTCACGAAGCCGCTCGATCTGCCGCCGCTCGATGGGATCGTGATGGCGAACTCGCTGCACTTCTATCGCGACAAGGAGGAATTGGTGCGGCGCCTGGTCGGTCATCTGAAAGGCGATGGCCGCTTCGTCCTGATCGAGTACGACGCCGATCGCGGGAACATGTGGGTGCCGCATCCGATCTCCTTCGCGACATGGGAGCAGGTCGCGCCGCGTGCCGGCCTCACGGGAACGCGCTTGCTCGCGAAGGTGCCGAGCCGCTTCCTCGGCGCGATCTATTCGGCGCTCAGCGTGCGCGCCTACTAGGAACACGAACGCCGCGCGTTCAGCGCGGCGTTGTTACTGAGCGGGAGACCGGCACGATCCGCCGCCTCACCGTCCATAGGGTCCGCGACCTTGTCGAACGTCACCGTAGCGGTGACTTCGAGCCGCTCGGGCGGCGTGCCACTCTTGGCGAGGCCGCCGGCGAGGGCCGTAGAGAAGCAGCTCGCGTGCGCCGCAGCGAGCAGCTCTTCGGGACTGGTCTTTCCGGGGATTCGGCACTTTTCGGCCATTCACCGGCGTGCCGGTGACGGCGTGACATAGCCCTGATCGGCGGGGCTGCGCAACGGGTTTGTGCGATCAGGCGCGGATCAAGGCGGCGTGCCGTACGTGGTGCCGCTCCAGTAGGCCGTCACCCCGCGGTCGAACGTGATGGAGAGGTCCGCCTCGCGGTCCGGCTGGCCCGGCTCTCGCCACATTGACCGCACCCTCATCGTCGCGTTCGGATCCCCGTTGACCGGTCGTGCTCGCACGTCCACGACGAGACCCTTCGCGAAACGCTCGCGCAGCCTGTCGAGGAACGT
>DASWDY010000109.1:0-8462 GCA_036395035.1 Candidatus Limnocylindria bacterium | reverse complement strand
GGCATGCAGGTCGCGCTCGAGGGCGCCCTCGGCATGGGCACGAACGTCCCCGCCCGACCCGACCTCGTCGCCGCGCTCGGCGCCGCGCTCCTCGGGCTCACGCGGTCCGCGCGCGTCGCCGCGGACGACCGAGCGCCTGCGGCTAAAGGCGGCGGCGAAGCCGACCGCCGAGAAGAGAGGGCGGCATGAGCGTGCTCGCGCCGCGGTCCGCCGCGGAGCTCGACTTCCAGGACATCCGCTACGTGAAGGACGGCTGGGTCGCCACGGTCACCATCGACCGGCCGGACGCGTACAACGCCTACACCGCGCACACCCTCAGCGAGCTCGCGACGGCCTTCCGCGATGCGTCGCGCGACGATCACATCGCGGTCGTCGTGCTCACCGGCGCGGGCGACACGGCCTTCTGCACCGGCGGCGACGTGAAGGAGTACGCCGCCGAGTACACGAAGCGGCCGCGCGACTACTGGAAGTACATGGGCTTCTTCATCGACGCCATCGATGCCCTCCGGAACGTGGGGAAGCCGACGATCGCGCGCGTGAACGGCATGGCCGTCGGCGGCGGGAACGAGTTCAACCTCGCGTGCGACCTCGCGATCGCCGCGGACACGGCGCGCTTCCGCCAGGTCGGCGTCCAGGTCGGCAGCGTCGCCGCCGGCGGCGCGACGCAGTGGCTCCCGATCGTCATCGGGGACCGGCGCGCGCGGCAGATGCTCATGCTCTGCGAGTGGGTCGACGCGAAGACCGCGCTCGACTGGGGTCTCGTCAACGAGGTCGTCCCCGCGGCGCAGCTCGACGAAGCCGTCGCGCGGATGGCCGCGAAGCTCGTCGACACCTTCCCGGAGTGCATGCGCTACACGAAGGCGCAGGTGAACGTCTGGAAGGACTTCGCCTGGTCGATGACCGCGAGCCACGCCCGCGACTGGCTGGCCCTGCACTTCGCCGCGCTCGAGCCGTACGAAGGCATGACCGCCTTCGCGAAGAAGCGCAAGGCCGACCGCGTCGGCGTGCGCGAGCGCGCCGCCTCGGGCGGGTCGAGCGAGTTCGTGTGGGGCCCGCACACCGGCACCTGCGCCGCGTGCGGGACCGAGGGACTGCCGAGCGGGTTCGCGTTCTGCGGCCGCTGCGGCGCGCCGACCGGCACGTAGGGCCGGGCGTGGCCGTCCTCGACCGGGCCCTCGCGAGCACGGCCGCACCGCGTGACCTCGACGGCCGCGTGGCGATCGTCACGGGTGGATCGAAGGGGATCGGCCGCGCGATCGTGATCGAGCTCGCCCGCCGCGGTGCGGACGTCGTCTTCACCTATCGCAGCGATGACGACGGCGCGCGCGAGACCGTCGCGGCGTCGGAAGAGGCGGGCCGGCGCGCGCTCGCCCAGCGCGTCGATGCGCGCGATCCCGGCGCGGCGAGCGTCGTCACGGGCGCCTGCACCGACGCCTTCAAGCGGCTCGACATCCTCGTGAACAACGCCGGCATCGCGCGCGACGCCGTCGTCTGGAAGATGACCGACGAGGCGTGGTGCGAGGTGCTCGAGACGGATCTCACGGCCTGCTTCCGCATGATCCGCGCGGCCGTCCCGGTCATGCGCGCGGGCGGCGGGGGTCGCATCGTGAGCATCGCGTCGATCAACGCGCTGCGCGGCAAGTTCGGGCAGTCCAACTACGCGGCCGCGAAAGCTGGCGTCATCGGCCTGACGAAGTCCGTCGCGCGCGAGGTCGGCGGGTTCGGCATCACCGCGAACGTCATCGCGCCCGGTCTCATCGAGACCGCGATGGCCGCGACGCTCCCCGAGGAGGTGCGCGCCCGCGCGACCTCGGAGACCGTGCTCGGCCGCCTCGGCACGCCCGAGGACGTCGCCGCGGCGGTCGCGTTCCTCGCCGGGCCCGGCGGCCGGCACATCACCGGCGCCGTCCTCAGCGTGGACGGCGGCCAGTACATCTAGGTCGACGCGCTGCGGCTCGCGCACATCGTGCTCGCGGTCGTCGCCGTCGGCACGAACCTGACGTTCCCGATCTGGGTCCGCCTCGCCGAGCGCGAGACCGCGGCGCTCCCCTTCACGCTGCGCGCCGTCCGTTCGGTCGATCGAGCGGTGACGATCCCGGCGTACCTCGCGACGGCCCTCAGCGGCGCTCTCCTCGTCGCGCTCGAAGGGATCCCCTGGTCCGCGGGGTGGATCGCGGCGTCGATCGCCCTGTTCCTGCTCCTCATGGGCATCGGTGTCGTCCTGTATCGCCCGGTGTCGCGCGAGCGGCTGGCCGCGGTCGCGCGGGGCGTCGCCGATCCGCTGTATCGCCGTGCGGCGCGCCGCGCCGAGGCCCTCGACGCCGCCATCCTGGTGGCGGCGCTCGCGATCCTCGTCCTCATGGTCGTCCGCCCCTAGTCCGACCGTCGGTCGGGCAAAGCCCTCCCTCCGGCCCGGGTGCTCGACCTCGTCGCTGCGGCGCCTCGGTCTGCGCGCCCGGGGGACGTACGCCGGATGGCCCACGTCATGGGTCCGGACGACCCTCACAGCGGCCACGCCGTCGTGGTGACACTCGTCCGATGACGCAGGCCGTCCAGGTCGCCGCGCGCGCGGCCCTCCCCGGAACGATGCGCGCCGCCATCTTCACCGGTCCGAACGCGCCGCTCGAGCTGCGCGAGCTCGCCGTACCCACCCCGGGACCGGGCGAGATCCTCGTGCGCGTCGCGGCATGCGGCCTGTGCCACACCGACCTCCACTACATGGACCACGGCGTGAAGACGTTCAAGGATCCGCCGCTCGTCCTCGGCCACGAGATCTCCGGCACCGTGGTCGGGGCCGGCGCGGGCGTCGACGCGGCGCTCGTGGGCACCGACGTCCTCCTCAACACGGTCCGGACGTGCGGCGAGTGCGTCGCGTGCCGGACGGGGCGCGAGAACGTGTGCAGCGCGCAGAAGATGCTCGGCAACAACGTCGACGGCGGGTTCGCGGAGTTCGTCGTGTGCGCGGCGCGTGATGCGTTCGCGCTCCCTGCGGAGCTGCCGCTCCTCGAGTCCTGCATCATCGCGGACGCGCTCACCACGGCGTTCCATGCCGTCGTGCGCCGCGCCGCCGTCAAGCCCGGCGAGACCGTCGCCGTGTTCGGCTGCGGCGGCGTCGGCCTCAGCGTCGTCCAGGTCGCCTCGATGGTCGGCGCGCGCGTCATCGCGGTCGACCTCGACGCGAAGAAGCTCGCTGCCGCGCGCGAGCTCGGCGCGAGCGCCACGGTCGACGCGCACGAGGCCGACGTCCCGAAGCTCGTACGGCGCGAGGCCGGCGGTGGCGGCGCCGAGGTCGCGATCGAGGCGATCGGGCGGCCGGTCACGCAGGAGCAGGCGGTCGCGTCGCTGCGCACCGGCGCGCGCGCGGTCCTCCTCGGCTCGAGCGGCGTCCAGCCGATGACGCTGAACGGCGGCCGCGTCATGTACCGCGAGCTCACCGTCATGGGGACGCTCGGATGCCGCGGCGTCGACTTCCCCGTCGTGCTCGACCTCGTCCGCCGCGGGAAGCTCAGCGTCCTCCCGCTGGTGACGCACCGTCACCCGCTCGAGGACATCAACGCGGGATTCGATCAGCTCCGCCGCGGGGAGGGCATCCGCCACATCGCCGTCATCGGGGGCTGACCCCGAGCGGCATCTACGCGAAGGGCCGGAACGCGGAGCGCACGGTGCGCGCCGCCGCGGCCGCGAAGACCAGGAGCGCCGCGAGTGCGACTGGACCGGCGAGCGCGAGGCCGACCGTCGCGAGCGCCCAGCTCGGGTCGACGATCTCGAGGCCCGCACGGAGCACCGTCGCGACGTTGATGAGCACGATCGCCGCGCGCACCGCCGGGAGGGGGAAGGCCTTGCCACCGGTGAGCGCGGGGATGAGCCGCGAGCCCACGCCGAACACGATCTGCGTGAGGAAGCCGAGCGCGATCGCGTGACGTCCCGCCGTCGCGAGCGGCGGCGCGCCGGCGACCGCGGCGGCGCCGAGGAGCGCCAGGCCGATGACGAGCCACGCGTACGCGCCGCGGAACGCGACGCGCACGACGCGCGCTGACGCGGAGAGCTCGCGCACCGCGACGCCACGCCGGAACGGTCCGATGGCGCGCACGAGGACGGCGCTCGTCGCGAGCAGCACGAGCGGACCGACCGGGCCGCCGAGCGTCGTGAGCGTGACGCCGACGAGCCAGGCCGCGGCCGCGATCCGCACGACGCGCTCAGGCGCGGGCGCCGCGCCGATGAACGCGGGCGCGACGCGCAGCGACACGCCGATGATGTGCGCACCCACGAACCCGAGCAGCAGCGCCGCGACGGCCGCACGGTCGGCCTCGACGTCGAGCACGGGGCCGCCCGCGATCGCCGGCGCGAGCGCGACGAGGTCCCACATCGCGCCGATGACGCCGAACCCCGCGCCGATCGCGAGGAACAGCTCGTCGGCGCGGTGCTCGTTCGTGCCGGCCGAGAGCGTGCGAAGGGCGAGGCGCGCGAACAGGAGCATGCCGGCGAGCTCGAGGATCCCGGATGCGAGCAGGACCGCGTCGCGCCCCGGAGCGTCGGCCCAGACCTGCGCGGGGCGCAGCAGCAGACTGCTCGCGACGAGACCGAACGCGAGCAGGACCCCGCGCGCCGAGGGATCGGCCGCGCCGCGGAAGCGCGGCAGGATCCGATACGCGATGCCCATGACCAGCAGGCCGGCGAAGCCGACGAGCTGCGCATGGCCGTGCACCTGAACGAGCGCGGGCCAGTCCGCGCCGGGCAGGCCCACGCCGATCCTCGCCTGCAGGAGCAGCAGCGTGCCGAGCCCGAACCCCGCGGTGATGGCGATGGCGAAGCTCGACGCGATGAAGAGCGCGGTGATGGGCAGCGCGTGACGCTGGGCCACGTCGAGCAACGGAAGTCCGCGGACCGCGGTAGCCCTCGCGATGCGGGGACCCAGATCCGTCCTCAGCGCTACTTGTGGCTCCAGACGGGTGCTCTCTTCTCCATGAAGGAGCGCAGGCCCTCCTGCGCGTCGGCCATATCGGGGATGGACCGGGCCTGGAGGTCGGTCGCTTCGACGATCGCCTGATGGATGGGCATCCGCATCGCGCCGCGCACAGTGCGCCGCGCGAGCCGGAGCGCCGACGCGGAAAGTCCGCGGAACCGATCGACGACCGCTTGTGACTCGGCCTCCAGCCGGTCGGATGGGACGCTTTTCCAGACGAGGCCGATGCGCGCCGCCTCCGCGCCGCTCACGGTGTCGCCCGTGAGGATGAGCGCGGCCGCGCGCTGCAGGCCGACGAGCCGGGGGAAGTAGGCCGCCGCGACCGGCGGGACCACGCCCAGCCGGATCTCGGGCGTGCCAAGGACGGCGTCGTCGGCCACGATCGCGAGATCGGCGAGGGCGACGAGCTCGCAGGCGCCGCCGAGGATCGCACCGTGGCCGACCGCGAGCGTCGGGATCTCGCTCGCGAGGAGCCGCATCGCGGCGCGGCTGAAGGCCTCGAGCATCGGGGCGAGGTCCTTCCCGAGGTGCTCGCCGACGCTCACGCCGGCCGAGAACGCCTTGCCCTTGCCGCGGATGACGATGAGGCGGAGGTCGCGCTGCGCGCCGAGGTCGTCGATGGCGTCGGCGAACGCGTGCAGAAGGGCCATGTCGAAGACGTTGAGCGGCGGCCGGTCGAGGGTCAGCTCGGCGATGCCGTCGTCGACCGAGACGTGAAGTCCGAGATCCGTCATGTGCCCATGCTCGGCAGCGGCGATGGCCGAGGAAGGGCCGCTCGACCCGTTCCTAGGGGCCGGTCGGTCCTGCCCCGCTGACGGCCCATCCGGGCGTCGTCAGGCGGATCGGAAGGCCGGGCGCAGACGCCGGACCGCGCTGCCGCGGGCACCCTGGCGCTCGAGCTGGCCCGCGAGGACGTCGAGGAGCAGGTCGATCGCGGTGAGGACGCGCCGGTCGGCGAGGCTGTAACGGACGAAGCTCCCGTCGCGTTCGGCCTTCACGATCCCCTTCTCGCGGAGGACGCCGAGGTGACGGGACGTGAGGGGCTGGCTCGCCCCGATGGCGTCGGACAGCTCGCCGACCGTTCTCGCGCGATGGCGCAACTGGACGATGAGAAGCAGCCGGTTCGGGTCCGCGAGCGCCTTGCAGATCTGCGCGTGCAGCCGGAACACCTCGTCCCGCGTCACTCTCATTCCGACCTCCCCCTTTAGATATGCGTATATCCGTATATCAGTATCTGCGTGCGACCGTATGCGGCGTACAGCACCCCGTCATGAGCCGTCCCGCCCGTCGACAAGGCATCCGATGGCACCCCCTCGACCCGGCCGTTCGCCCGATGCCGTGCGCGGCGCCCGACCGGAAGATGGCCCCGAAGAACAGGATCGGAGCACCACCAGATGGACGGCGACACCGCCCTCTCCCTCGTCCTCTTCTCGGGGACCGACGACAAGCTCACGTCGGCGGCGATCCTCGCCGTCGGCGCCGCCGCGATGGGCCGCCCGGTGAACGTGTTCCTCCAGTACTGGGCGCTCGACGCGTTCCGGAAGGACCGCATCCGCGCGTGCCACGGCGCCGCGCCGGAGGCGGGACCCGAGGGCGCGCGGCTCGTCGAAGCGCACGAGGCGACGCAGCACTGGAGCGAGGTCCTGCGCCAGGCGAAGGACATCGGCGCGGTGAAGGTGGCCGCGTGCGCGAAGTCGATGGAGATGTTCGGGATCACGAAGGACGACCTCGATCCGCTGGTGGACGAGGTCGAAGGCGTCGCGGCGTTCATGGGTGACGCCGCGGACGGCCCCATCACGTTCATCTAGGAGGCAGCACATGACGCTCACGGATGTCCGGGTCACACGGTCGATCGACGCGCGCGGGATGGCGTGCCCGGGGCCGCTGCTCACGCTCATCGGCGCCATCCGCCAGGGACAGGTCGGTGCGGTCTATGAGGTCCTCTCGAGCGATGCCGGATCCCGCACCGACATCCCGGCATGGATCGCGAAGGCGCAGCAGGAGCTCGTCGGCGTCGTGGACGAGGACGGCTACGCGCGCTTCCTCGTGCGGAGGGTGAAGTGAGCGGCGCGCGGGTCGTCGTCCTCGGCGGCGGGGTCGGCGGGACGCTCGTCGCGAACCTCCTCGCGAAGGAGCTGAAGCGCGACGCGACGGTCACCGTCGTCGATCGCACCGGCATGCACGTCTACCAGCCGGGTTTCCTGTACGTCGCGCTCGACCAGGCCGACGCGCTGTGGCTCGCGCGCGACGAGCGCGGCCTGCTGCGCAAGGAGGTCGAGCTCGTCATCGACGAGGCCGCGCACATCGACACCGAGCGGCAGGTGGTCACGCTGCAGCGCGGCGGCGCGCTTCCCTACGACTTCCTCGTCCTCGCGACCGGGTCGCGCCTCGATCGCGACGCCGTGCCCGGCTATGGCGGCACGCACGACTTCTACTCGCTCGAGGGCGCGCAGCGCCTGCGCGAGGAGATGCGGCGCTTCCGGGGCGGCCGGATCCTCGTCGGCGTCGCGGGCATCCCGTACAAGTGCCCGCCCGCGCCGGTCGAGTTCGTCCTCATGGTCGATCAGTACCTGCGCGACCGCGGCATCCGCGCGAAGAGCGAGGTGCGACTGCTCTCGCCGCTGAACCGGGCGTTCACGGTCGAGTCGGCATCGAAGATGGTCCAGCCGATCATGGCGCGGAAGGGCATCGAGCTCACGACGTTCTTCAACGTCGAGTCGGTCGACGAGAAGGCGCGCACGGTCACGTCATTCGAGGGCGAGACCTTCGAGTACGACCTCCTCGTCCTCGTGCCTCCGCACCGCGGCGCGGCCGTCGTCGAGGCGTCGGGCCTCACCGCTCCGGGCGGGTGGATCCCGACGGACCGCGCGACGCTCCAGCACCAGCAGCACGAGCGCATCTTCGCCATCGGCGACGCGACGGACCTGCCGATATCGAAGAGCGGGTCGACCGCGCACTTCGAGGCGCCGGTCGTCGCGAGCCGCATCGCCTCGATCGTGCGCGGCACGGCGCCGAAGGTGGCGTACGGCGGGCGCGTCATGTGCTTCCTCGAGATCGGCGAGGGCAAGGCGACGGCGCTGCGCTTCGACTACGCGCACCCGCCCGTGCCGCCGCGGCCGTCGCGCCTCTGGCACTGGGCGAAGTGGGCGTTCAACCGCGCGTACTGGGTGACCGTCCCGCAAGGACGGGTCGGATAGATGAAGGAGACCGCCATGACGATCGCGATCGCGCGCACCCTCGACGTCAAAGGGTTCGCCTGTCCCATCCCGATCGTACGGACCGCGCAGGCCATGAAGCAGCTCCAGCCGGGCGACGTGATCGAGGTGCTCGCCACCGACGCCGGCTCGGTGAAGGACTTCGGCGCCTGGAGCGTGCGGACCGGCAATCCGGTCCTCGAGCGGACGGAGGACTGCGGCGTGTTCCGCTTCCTCCTCATGAAGGGACGGTGACGACGATGACGCTCGTCGCCGAACGAACGTCCACGGAGACCGAGCCCGCG
>DASWDY010000108.1:0-27203 GCA_036395035.1 Candidatus Limnocylindria bacterium | reverse complement strand
CCGAAGCAGAAGATCCTCGAGATGTACTTCGACCAGATCTACTACGGGAACCAGGCCTACGGGGTCAAGGCCGCCGCCGGCACGTACTTCGGCGTCGGCGACCTGAACCAGCTGACGCTCGCGCAGATGGCGCTCCTCGCGGGTCTGCCGCAAGCGCCGTCGTCGTACGACCCGGTGCAGAACGTGGCCGCGGCCACGGAGCGCCGCGCCGCGGTGCTCGACGCGATGGCCGAGAACGGCTACATCACGCCGGTCGAGGCCGAGGCGGCGAAGGCCGAGAAGATCGCGGTGAAGCAGGCCGCGACGCCGATCCTCGCGCCGCACTTCGTCTTCCGCGTGCGCGAGCAGCTCGCGGCGCTCTTCGGCGAGAAGGCGGCCTATCAGGGTGGCTACCGCGTGTACACGTCGCTCGACTGGAACATGCAGCAGCTCGCCGAGAAGGAGGTCCGCGAGCACGTCGACTCGCTGAAGGGCGCGAACGTGAACAACGCGTCGCTCATCACGATGGACCCCACGACCGGCGAGATCCTCGCCTACGTCGGCAGCATCGACTACTACAACACCTCGCCGAAGGTCCGCGGCGACTACGACTCCGCGGGGATCGCCATGCGGCAGCCGGGGTCGACCTTCAAGATCTTCACGTACCTGACCGGGATGCAGAAGGCCGGCCTCACCCCGTCGACGATCCTCAACGACATCGACTTCTGCATGTCCGACGGCAGCAGCCAGAAGTGGTGCCCGCACAACGCGCCGAACAACGGGTTCTCCGTGCAGAACGGTCCGATCACGCTGCGCCAGGCGCTGCGCGAGTCACTGAACATGCCGGCGCTGTCGGTGGGCCGGATGGTGGGCGTCGACGCGATGATGGACACGGTCGCGCAGCTCGGGATCCGCCGCGACTGGGGCGACCGCTCGCGCTACGGCCTCTCCTTCGCGATCGGCGCGGGCGAGCTCCGCCTCATCGACATGGTGAGCGCATACCAGACGGTCGCGAACATGGGCACGCGCGTCGAGCCGACGTTCATCAACCACATCGTCGATCCGCAGGGCAAGGTCGTGAAGGACTACACGAAGCCGGAGGGGCGCCGCGTCCTCGACGCCGGCATCGCCTACGTCTTCGCCGACATCCTCAAGGACAACACCGACCCGAACGGATCGTGGCTGTTCGGTCCGTGGACCAGCATCGGCCGCCCGGCGGGCCTCAAGACCGGGACGACCGACGACCTGCAAGACGTCTGGGCGATCGGCTTCACGCCGCAGCGCCTCACCGGCATCTGGATGGGCAACGCCGACAACTCGCAGATGTTCGGCATCAGCTCGGCCATCGGCCCCGGCGTGCTGTGGCGCGACTACATGAAGACCGTCGTGGGCGGGCTGCCGCCCACGTGGTACCAGCGGCCTGAGAACGTCATCACGGTGACCGTGTGCGTGAACCCGGCGCTCATGGGCGGGAACGGCTCCGGGCTGCTGCCCGGCCCGAGCTGCCCGTCGAGCTTCCGCAGGGCCGAGATCTTCGTGAAGGGCACCGAGCCGAAGACGGACGACCGGAACGTGTACGTCAACGGGTGCTACCGGCTCATCGCGCACTTCCCGGATTGGCAGCCGTTCGCGAACACGTGGGCCGCGAACGCCGGCAAGCTCTCGGGTGGACGGTTCGGTGGCGTCTGCGGCACAGGCGCGCCGAGCAGCTCGCCCAGCGCGTCCGCGAGCGTCAGGCCGTCCGCCTCGCCGCCGCCCGGCCAGCGCACGCCGACGCCGACGATCCAGCCACCCAAGACGCCGACACCGACACCGAAGCCGACCAAGAGGCCATAGCGGGGGCCGGCGGGGCCGAGACCGAGGACCGGGGGTCGGCGGGCCGAGCCCCCGCCGAGTTCGTCCGATACGCTCGCTGACGTGCGGGTGGCGCAGCGGCGGGGTGGGTTCTATTCGCTGGTCGAGGACGACCTCGAAGAGCTGACGCGCCGGCTGCGCGACGTCGGACGCGGTGCGCATCCGACGTTCGCCGCGGCGTCGGCGCACCTCTTCGGATCGCCCGGGAAGCTCCTGCGGCCGACGCTCGTGTTCCTCTCGTCGCGCTTCGGTCCGGGTGCGGGCAGCCGCATGATCGTCGACCTCGCCGTCTCGCTCGAGCTCGTGCACACCGCATCGCTCGTGCACGACGACATCGTCGACGCCGCCGAGGTGCGGCGGAACGTGCCGACGGTGAACGCGGTCTGGGACGACGACATCGCGCTCATCGTCGGCGACTACCTGTTCGCGAAGGCCTACGCGCTCGCCGCGGTCCTGCCGAAGCCGGAGGTCATCGCGATGGTCGCGCAGACCGTCTTCGCCTTGTGCGACGGCGAGCTGACGGAGGTCGCGGGGCCGGCCACGATGCCCACGGAATCCGAATACCTCGAGCGCATCGAGCTGAAGACGGCATCGCTGTACGCCGCGTGCTGCCAGGGCGCCGCGCTCCTCGCCGACGCGGACCCCGAGCACGTGGCGGCGCTCGGCGCGTACGGGACGAACGTCGGCCTCGCGTTCCAGATCACTGACGACGTCCTCGACCTCGTCGGGCAGGAGGACGACCTCGGCAAGGAGGTCGGCCGCGACCTCGCGGAGGGGATGCCGACGTTGCCGATGATCTACGCCGTTGCCGATCGGGACGGCGGCGGCGAGGCGCTCGCCGCGCGGATCATGGCGCGCGACAAGGACGCGTCGGAGATGCGCGACCTGCTCGCGGCGATCCGCGCCTCCGCCGGCGTGCGGCGCGCGCGGGAGCGCGCCCGCGGCTTCCACGACGCGGCCGTCGCCGCGCTCGACCGCCTTCCTGCGACACCGCAGCGCGACGCGCTGCGCGCGATCGCCGACTTCATCGTCGCGCGGGAGCGGTAGGGCTAGCCGCCTCCGCCGCGCCGGCCGCGCCGGCGCTTGCGCCGCCGCCCGCCGCCACCGCCCGCCTCGGCCGCGATCGGGGTCGGCCGCTCCTGCCGCGGGATCTCGTCCGCGCCGTATGAGCCGACGCCCTTCGTGTGCGCGGCGACCGGCTCGAACGTGACGCCGAGCTCGGCCGCGGTGAATTGCGCGCGCCCGCCGTCGGCGAGGCCGACGACGATCGCCTCCTTCGGCACGTTCGTGCCCTGGACCTGCGCGCAGCCGGCCGTCCCGCACTGGCCGCCGACGCATGAGGGGATGTGGAAGGTCTCGCCGACCTTCGGCAGCTTGCCCTTCACCTCCTGGTACGTCTCGAGCTCGTAGATGAGGCAGCACTTCAACCGGCCGCACACGCCGGTGAGCTTCGCCATGTTCAGCGGCAGGTCCTGCTCCTTGGCCATGCGGATCGAGATGTTCGAGAAGCGATCGAGCCACGACGCGCAGCACAGCTCGCGGCCGCACGTCCCGACGCCGCCCGCCACCTTCGTCTCGTCGCGCGCGCCCATCCGACGGAGGTCGACGCGCGTGCCGGGGAATCGCACGCTGAGGTCGTTCGCGTACGGCGCGAGGTCGAGCCGCTCGCCGCTCGCGTAGAAGACCGTCAGCACCGAGCCGTCGAAGCTCCAGTCGCAGCCGAGCACCCGGATGGGGAGCGCGCGCTCGACCGCGATCTGGGCGACGATCGCGCGCGCCTCCTCCTCCTGCCGCTTCGCGCGCGCGAGGAGGAACTTGTCCGTCGGGGTCGCCCGGCGGACGAGGCGGCCGAGCGGCGGATCGACCTGCGCGAGCGGCGAGTCCGTGGGCAGGATGTGCACGCGCGCGGCGTCGAGCCCGAGGTCGGTCTCGACGATGACCCAGTCGTTGAGGCGCACGTCACGAACGTCGCCGAGCTCGAAGAAGTACATGCGGCCCGCCTGCTGGATGCGCGCGCCGACGACGGTGCGCGGCGCGAACGCCGTCACGACGCCTTCACCGGCGCGTACGGGAGGCGGAGGGCGAACAGCTCGAGCATCGCCCGCGCGTTCGCGTTGAAGTCGAGGTCGCGACGGAACCGCTCGACGAGGAGCGCCACCGCGAGCAGGTCGTTCGCGGGCACGCTCGACGCGAGGCGCTGCGTCTCGGCGGCGCGCGCGGGCCGCGTCGGGCGCAGCAGCTCGCCGCGCGCCGCGACGGTCGCGTCGCGGAGCAGCTCCGACCAGTGCTCGAGCCGGAGGGCGATCTCGCGGCTCCGCTTGCGGCCGTGCTCGGCGTCATCGGGCAGCTCGTTCATCTCGGCGGCCCACGCGAACCGGTCCGTCAGGCCGCTGCCCATGAGCCGGTAGAGCTCGGCCTCGACCCGCTCGCGCTCCGCGCGGATCGCGTCGCCGGCCGCGAGCGCGATGGCGACGCCCGGCCGGCCCGCCGCCGCCGCGGCCAGCGCGTCCGCGCCCTTCACGCCGCGCGCGGCGAGGCCGCTCGCGATCTCCGCGGTCGGCACGAGGCGGAACTGCAGCGGCTGCACGCGCGAGCGGATCGTCTCGTGCAGCGCCGACGGGGTCGTCGTGATGAGGAGCAGGACGGCGTGCGCCGGCGGCTCCTCGAGGGTCTTGAGGAGGGCGTCCTGCCCGTACTGGTTCAGCTCGGCGGCGTCGTCGACGATGACGACGCGGCGCGCTCCTTCGAGCGGACGGAGCGCGAGGTCCGCCTGCATCTCGCGGATCTGCTCGATCGCGATGTCCTTCTTGTCAGCCGCGCGCGCGACGAGCCGGACGTCGGGATGGATGCCGCGCTCGATCTTCCGGCACGAGAGGCAGGTGCCGCAGCCGCCGGCCACGCCGGCGGCGCAGTTCAGCGTCTGCGCCAGGCGCAGCGCGACCGTGCGCTTCCCGAGGGACCGCGGACCGAACAGGCCGTACGCGTGGGCCACGTCGCCGCGGAGCGCGCGCGCGGTCAGGCGTTCCAGGAGACGACGCTGCCCGATCACTTCTCGCATGGGGTACGTCCACGGTACCCGACGCGAGCGCTACATCAGCAGCAGGGCGAGGCGCTCTGGCCCTTGTCGTCCGCGCAGCAGGCGCATCCGGAGCACGTGTCGGGGTCGCAGCACGGGTACGCGTCGGCCGTCGACACCGGGATCGTGGTCGGCGTGGTCTCGTTCATCGGAGGACCTCCTTCCAGCGGGATCCGCTCTGTTGTGACATACCGATCGATGATCGTCAATATGTGTGATAGCCTCGAGCCCGTGGCGACGATGGAGCTGCCCGTCCGCGAGCGCGGCGTCTGCTGCACCCCGCCGCGGCGCATGCGCGCCGACCGGGTCGCGGAGCTCACGGACGTGATGAAGGCGCTCGCCGATCCGACGCGTCTCGAGATCGTCGGCATCCTGCGCGACGCGAAGGAGCCGATCTGCATCTGCGACCTCGCGACGGCGTTCGATCTCTCGCAGCCGACCCTGTCGCATCACATGGCGAAGCTGAAGGCCGCGGGTCTCGTCGAGAGCGGCAAGAGCGGGATCTGGTGCTTCTACAGCCTGCGGACGGACCTGCCGCCGCAGGTGCGCCGGATCGTGGAGGTCGTCGCTCAGCACGCCTCGTAAGCGCGCTCGGTCCGCTGTGCCACCGCGGGCCACGTGAACTTCTCCATGAGGCGCGCGCGCCCGGCCTGACCCATCTGCCGCGCGGCGTCGGGATCCGCGAGGATCCGCAGGATCGCGCGCGCGATCGAGCGTGGCTCGTTCGCCGCGTGCAGGCCGTCGATCCCCTCGCGCACGACCTCGCGGAGCGGAGCGATGTCGCCCGCGATCACCGGCCGCCCCATCGCCCAGGCCTCGAGGTACGTCTGGCCGAATGTCTCGTGGTCGCTCGGCATCGCGAGCACGGTCGCGCGCGCGTACGCCTCCGCTTTCGCGCGTTCGTCGACCACGCCGAGGTCGACCCAGCGCGGATCACCGGCGCGTCCGTCGAGGCGGTCCCGCCAGGCGCGCTGGCCGATCGCGACGAATCGCGCGTCGGGACGCTCCCGCCACACGATCGGCGCCGCCGCGCGCAGCGCGTGATAGCCCTTGTACCGCTCTTTCCGTCCGACGAAGAGGATGGTCGCGGCGTCCGGCACGACGCCGTCGAGCGGCTCGATGACCGGGCCGACACCGGTCACGTGCACACGCATGACGCCGCGCGAGCGGTACCAGTCCGCCTCCCATTCGGTCAGCGCCAGCACGGCGTCGTCGCGGCGATAGCGCGCGACGTCGCGCTCGCCGGCGCCGGAGAAGGGCTGCCCCGGATGCACGAGCGGCGTCTCGACGAAGGCCGCGCCGGCGCGGCGGGCGGCGCGCTCGAGCGGGCCCGCCCACTCGCGCGCGATGCAGTGCACGACCTCGGTCCCCGCGAGGGCCGACGCGAGCGCGTCCGGGTCCGGGAGCGCGAGCGGGAGCAGCGCCTCGGCCGCGGCGCCGGCCCGGCCGCCGCGCGACGGCACGAAGACGATGCGTACCCCGTCGTCGCGACGCGCGACGGATCCACCCCGTCCGGCGCGCGCGTCATCCGGGATCCCTGGCCGCCGCCACGGCGGCCGCATCGCGACGAGGGTGACCTCGTGGCCGCGGTCGGCGAGCGCGCGCGCGAGGAGGCGTGCCTGCAGCTCGGATCCGCCGACGGTGGAGAGCAGCTTCTTCGCGATCGCGATGCGCACGGCGCTCAGGCCAGGGCTGCGGCGGCCTCGTCCACCTCGGCGGTGGCCTGCGCGGCCTGGTACGCGCCCTCGACCCTCTCGATGACGCGGTCCCACTCCCACCGCGCGGCGACCTTGTCGCGGCCCGACCGGCCCATCGACGCGCGGAGCGGGGCGTCGCCCAGGAGGCGGAGGATCGCGTCGGCGACGTCCTCGGCGCGCTGTCGCACGAGGAGCCCGTCCACGCCGTGCTCGATCACCTCGCGCAGCGGCGGGATGTCGCCGCCGATCACGGGCCGCTCGTGCAGCCACGCTTCGAGGTAGCCGAGTCCGAACGTCTCGTGGCGCGACGGCATCGCGAACACGTCGCACGCGTCGAGCGCGGAGGCCTTCATCGGATCGCTCGCGCAGTCGATGTCGACGATCCGCTCGTCGCGGTAGCGCTCGAAGTCGTCGAAGAAGGTCGAATAGAAGCCGTCGATCCCGATGAACACGAAGCGCGCGTCCGGGTGCTGCCGCCAGACCGGCTCGGCCGCGTCGAGGATCTGGATGTATCCCTTGTAGCGCTCCTTGCGTCCGATGTAGAGGACGAGGGGCGCGTCCGCGGGGATGTGCTGCGCGCGCCGGAACGCGAGGCCTTCGCGCGAGCGCGCCACATTCGGGCCCATGCCCGTCGCGATCACGCGCGACGGCTCGACGGCGTGATCGACGTACCAGCCACGCTCCCACTCGGTCATCGTCGTGATCGCCGCAGCGCGGCGGTAGCGCAGGAAGTCGGATGCCGCGTCGCCGCCGTGGAACTGCCCGGGGTGCGCGAGCGGCGTGAGGACGACGGGCAGACCGAGCTCCGCGCCGACCTCGAGCGTCGAGTCGAGGTACTCGCGTCCGACGTTGTGGATGAGGTCACGGTCAGAGGCGTAGCGCTGGAGGATCTCGTAGCGCATCAGATCGACGAGCGTCGTCGCGTCCGCGGCGAGCCCGAGCAGACCGCCCTTCGGCTTCACCTGCACGACCTCGACGCCGCGGTGCTCGAAGACGCGATGGTCGTCGAAGATCTCCGCGCCGCTCTGATCGAGCTGCCACTTCGCGTGCTCGCGCTCGCTCGGCCACGCGCACACGACCCGCACGTCATGCCCGCGGTCGGCGAGGCGCGTCGCGAACTGGAAGCAGAGGCTTTCGGATCCGCCGATCGGCGCGTACCCGCGCTTGACGAAAAGGATCCTCATCTCATTCCGACCCTCGGTCGGGCACAGCCCTCCCTCGGGCCGCGGTGCTCGACCTCGTCGCTACGCGCCTCGGTGTGCGCGCCGGGGGGACCGCGCCTCGGTCTGCGCGCCCGGGCGTACGCACTGGCGCCAGGCTTGCGATCTATGACGCTGCTGCGGTGTCGTCCACCCCGAGGAACTTGAGCCACGTGCGCTCTCCCGACCTGATGTACGAGGAGAAAAGGTAGCGCGGCGTGGCGGGCGGCCGGAACGGCTGCCGGAGCAGCGTCATGTGCGCCTCGGAGACGGTGCGTCCGCCCTTGCGGTGGTTGCACCCCTTGCACGCCGTGACGACGTTCTCCCACGTGTGCTGACCACCGCGATGACGCGGCGTCACGTGATCGATCGTGAGGTCGTTGCCACGCTTCCCGCAGTACTGGCACTTGTGGTCGTCGCGCGCGAGGATCTCGCGGCGCGTCAGCTTCACGACGGGGCGCGGGCGCTTCACGTGGTACGAGAGCCGGATGACCGACGGCGCGCGGAGCGATCGACGCTCGCTGCGGATCAAGACACCGTCGAGCTCGACGGTCTGCGCCTTCTCCTTCTCGAGGAGCACGACCGCCCGCCGGACGTTGCAGACGTTCAGCGGTAGGTAGTCGCTGTTGAGGACGAGTACGTTCGCGTCGATGGCTCCCATGGGTACTACCAGCGTAGCAGTTAGCGCGGTACGATCATGCGTGGAATGGCAGCTCGGACGACCCCCAACGATGGCTCGGACCGCGAGGGCTCGACGGGCACCTGGACCCTGAAGAAGGGGCTCGCCCAGATGCTCAAGGGCGGCGTGATCATGGACGTCGTCACGGCCGACCACGCGAAGATCGCGGAGGACGCCGGCGCGGTCGCGGTCATGGCGCTCGAGCGCGTCCCCGCGGACATCCGCGCGGCCGGCGGCGTCGCGCGCATGTCGGATCCGCAGAAGATCATCGAGATCATGAGCGCCGTGACGATCCCCGTCATGGCGAAGGCGCGCATCGGCCACTTCGTCGAGGCGCAGGTCCTCGAGGCGCTCGGCGTCGACTACGTCGACGAGAGCGAGGTCCTCACGCCGGCGGACATGCAGTTCCACATCCGCAAGCACGAGTTCAAGGTCCCGTTCGTGTGCGGCGCGCGCGACCTCGGGGAAGCGATGCGACGCATCAACGAAGGGGCGGCCATGATCCGCAGCAAGGGCGAGGCGGGCACCGGCAACATCGTCGAGGCCGTCACGCACCTGCGCGCGATCACGTCGCAGATCCGCGAGCTCCACGAGCACAAGGACGACGCCGCGTTCCTCGCGTCGAAGGCGAAGGAGCATCGCGTGCCGGTCGAGCTCGTGCGCGACGTCGCGCAGGCCGGGAAGCTCCCGGTCGTGCTCTTCTGCGCGGGCGGCATCGCGACCCCGGCGGACGCCGCGCTGACGATGCAGCTCGGGGCGGAGGGCAACTTCGTCGGATCCGGCATCTTCAAGTCGCAGGATCCGGCGCGCATGGCGAAGGCCGTCGTCGAGGCGACGACGCACTACACCGACGCGAAGCTCATCGCGGATGTCTCGCGCGGCCTCGGCGAGGCGATGCGCGGCATCACCCTCGAGGCGATCCCCGCCGAGGAGCGCCTCGCGGTCCGAGGCTGGTAGCCGCCGCGGTCGCCCGTGCGGGCGTCCTCGGCCTTCAGGGCGACTTCGCCGAGCACATCAAGACCCTCAAGGGCATGGGTATCGACGCCGTCGACGTCCGGCGCCCCGAGCAGCTCGACGACGTCGAGGCGCTCATCATCCCGGGCGGCGAGAGCACGACCATCGGCAAGCTCGCCGCGCGGTACGGGATCATCCCGAAGCTCCGCGAGCGCGTCGAGCAGGGGATGCCCGTGTGGGGCACGTGCGCCGGCGCGATCTTCCTCGCGACGGACGTGCCCGGCCATCCGCATCCGATCGCCGGCCTGATGGACATGACGGTCGAGCGCAACGCCTTCGGCCGCCAGCTCGACTCGTTCGAGCGCGATGTCGCCATCGATGCCATCGGCCCGGAGCCGTTCCACGCCGTGTTCATCCGCGCGCCGCTCATCGCGCGCGTCGGCCCGGACGTCGACGTGCTCGCGCGGCTCGACGACGGGACGATCGTCGCGGCACGGCAGGGCCGCCTCCTCGCGACCTCGTTCCACCCCGAGCTCACGCGCGACACGCGCCTGCACGAGCACTTCCTCTCGCTGGCGCACGGGTAGGAGATGGGCGTCCGAAGGGCCGGACCCTTCGACCTCCGCGGCGTCACGTCGTACGTCAATGCGGTCCTGCGCGATCCCGCGTCGATCATCGGCTGCGTCCTTCCCGCGCCGCTCGCCGGCGGCGCCGTCGCGGGCTGGCCGCGCCTGCTGCCCGGCGTGCTCGGGATCCCCTCGAACGTGCGCGTGTACATCGAGGAGCAGGGCGGCCGCTCACGCGCTGCCGCGCTCGTGTACGAGGCCTCGCACCGGCCCGAGTGGGTCATCGTCATCCTCGTCGGCGACCCGAACCCTGCGGGCGCGGACGGCGCGTTCCGCTTGCTGTCGTCGATCTGCGGGTCGGCGGCGCGCCGCGGCATGCACCGCGTCTTCGGCAGCGTCCCCGACGAGGCGCGGCCGCGCGAGACGTTCTTCCAGGCGGGCTTCTACTCGTACACGCGGGAGACCTGGTACGTGTCGACCGGCGCGCAGCTCCCGCGGCCGTCGCGCGAGAGCGCGGCGCGCGTCGCGAAGCCCGTCGACGCGCACGACATCTTCCGGTTCTACGTCGCGACGACCCCGCACGCGGTCCAGCGCGCCGAGCAGCTGTCCGTGCACGACTTCGACGTCGGGCGCGGCGCGGGCGCGTTCGAGCCTCCGCACCTCGTCGGCGGCAACCCGCTCGCGATGCGGCGGGCGACGACGCTCCTCGAACGTGCCGGCGATCGGCCGTGCGCGCTCGCGGTGTGCTTCCGCGGCCTCGAGCGGCACCCGCACGTCGTCAAGGTGCGCACCGCCGAGGTGAACACGGACGGCGCGCGCGATCTCCTGCGCGCGGCGGCGCAGGGGCTCCCCATGGATCGCCCGCTCGCCGCGCCCGTCCGCTCGTACGAGGACCACGTGGCCCGCGCCCTGCTGTCCGATGGCTTCAAAGAGAGCGCCACGGCTATGCTCTTCGTGAAGGAGCTCGCCGTGCGGATCGAGGAGCCAGCGCTCGCTCCCGTGGTGGTGAGATGACGTTCCACAGGGCCGTGACCGACGACCTCGACGCGCTGCTCCACTCCCTCCCGCCGTATCTCGAACAGCGTGTCCGCGTCCTCGAGGGCCTCGACGGCCTGCTCGAGGTCGTCATGGATCTCGGACGCCTGCCCGAGGCGCGCTTCGCGGACCGCGAGGAGAACCTCTCGAACCGCGAGGTCTCACCCGAGGACGTCGCGTACGTGATGTCGCGGATCGGCCAGTTCGGTGGCGACAACCGCGCCGGGATCGAGCGCACGCTCCACCGCATCAGCGCGCTGCGGAACCGCGCCGGCAAGGTCGTCGGGCTGACGCTGCGCGTGGGCCGCGCCGTCTACGGGACCGTCGACATCATCCGCGAGGTCATCGAGTCCGGGAAGAGCATCCTCCTCGTCGGACGTCCCGGCGTGGGGAAGACGACGCTGCTGCGCGAGGCCGCGCGCGTCCTCGCGGACGAGCTCGGGAAGCGCGTCGTCGTCGTGGACACGTCCAACGAGATCGCCGGAGACGGCGACATCCCGCATCCGGGCATCGGGCGCGCGCGGCGCATGCAGGTCCCGGCGCCCGCGCTCCAGCACGCCGTGATGATCGAGGCCGTCGAGAACCACATGCCCGAGGTCATCGTCATCGACGAGATCGGGACGGAGCAGGAAGCGGCCGCGTCACGCACGATCGCCGAGCGCGGCGTCCAGCTCATCGCGACCGCGCACGGCAACTCCCTCGAGAACCTCATGCTGAACCCGACGCTCTCGGACCTCGTCGGCGGCATCCAGACGGTGACGCTCTCGGACGAGGAGGCGCGCCGCCGCGGGACGCAGAAATCGGTGCTCGAGCGGAAGGCCCCGCCGACGTTCCAGGTCCTCGTCGAGATCCAGGCGTATCAGCGCATGGCCATCTACCCGGACGTGGCGCAGACCGTCGACGCGATCCTCCTCGGCGTCCCCGTGGCGCCGGAGATCCGCGAGCGCACGCCCGAGGGCCGTGTCGAGGTGACGAGCGCGCCGCCGCGCACGGGGCGGCGCGAGGATGGCGCGGTCACGCCGCGCAGCGTCGCGCGGACGATCGCGGCTGGCCGCGAGATGGTGAAGGTCTATCCGTTCGGGATCTCGTGGAACCGCGTCGAGGAGGCCGGGCGCGGGCTCGGCCTGCCCATCGCGATCGTGCGCGAGCCCGAGGAGGCCGACGTCGTGATCACGCTGAAGAACTACTACCGCCGCAAGACGCCGCGCCTGCGCGACGCCGAGCAGTCGGGGATCCCGATCTTCATCGCGCGCAGCAACTCCGCATCGCAGATCGCGGCCGCGCTCTCGAGCGTGTTCGAGATGCGCCGGGGCCCCGAAGAGTCGGCGCTCGACGAGGCGCGCGAGGCCATCGAGGCCATCCAGAACGGGCAGACCGAGGAGATCGAGCTCGCGCCGCAGCCGGCCATCGTGCGCCGCCTGCAGCACGAGCTCGCGGAGCGCGCGAACCTGTCGTCGAGCAGCTCGGGCCACGAGCCCTATCGCCGGGTGCAGATATACCGGTGAATCACCGGTGACCGTGGCGCGCCGCCGCGGGCTGCTCCTCTCGTTCGAGGGCGGGGAAGCATCGGGGAAGTCGCTGCAGGCGCGGCGGCTCGCCGAGACGCTCCGCTCGCGCGGCGTCGACGTCGTCCTCGTGCGGGAGCCCGGCGGGACGCCGGCGGGGGAACGGATGCGCGAGATCTTCCTACACGCGAAGGACGTCGCGATGACCCCCGAATCGCTCGCTCTGCTCGTGACCGCGTCGCGCGCGCAGCTCGTGCGTGAGGTCATCCGTCCCGCGATCGAGCGCGGCGCGGTCGTGATCGCCGACCGCTACTTCGATTCGACCCTCGCGTACCAGGGCTACGCCGGCGGTGCCGATCTCGACGGATTGCGCGCGCTGCAGCGCTTCGCCGTCGGCGACACGGTGCCCGAGCGCACGTTCCTGCTCGACATCGCCGTCGACGTCATCGTCGCTCGGCGCGAGCAGGCGAAGCGGCGGTGGGATCGCTTCGAGGTCGAGGGGCGCGTCTTCCACGAGCGCCTGCGCGACGGATACCTGCGGCTCGCCGCGGCCGAGCCCCGTCGCTTCGTCGTCGTCCAAGGCGACCGCGACCCCGCGACGGTCGCCCTGGAGATCGCACGGGAGGTCGACGCGCTCCTCGCGACACCCGCCTGAGCGCGACCGACCGCGAAGTACCATCCGCGCCGATGAAACTGGTGATCGCGGTCGTGCACAGCGAGGACGCGGGCGCGCTCATGGACGCGCTCACGGACAAGGAGTACCGCGTCACGCGGCTGCACTCGACCGGCGGCTTCCTGAAGCAGACGAACGCGACGATCATGGTCGGCGTGGAGGAGCCGCAGGTGGACGACGTCCTCGGCGTGATCCGCGAGACCTGCCACGCGCGCAACCAGTACATCAACCCGATGCCCCCGCTCATGGAGCCGGGCGAGTTCTACATGCCGTATCCGGTGGAGGTCACCTTCGGCGGCGCGACGGTCTTCGTCATCGACGTCGCGCGCCACGAGCGGCTCTAGCCCTCGAGTCGCGACCGATCCGCGATGAATGGCCTTCAGGCAGGGTGGGGGCTGTGCGGCCGTGCGACAGAGGGCCGCCCAGCATGGTCCTAGTACTGACGTACTAGGCCTTGCGGGGTGTCTGTTCCGTACGGCGCAATGTTTAGGGGTTTCCAAGCCGTATCGCGACCCTGTACGCTTCCTCCCGCGCTAACCGGCCAAGCCGCTGGGGGTGAGCCGGAGCGACGTTTCTGGAGGGGTTACAAATGCGTCGCATCGTGTCCGCCCTGATCGCGCTCGCGTCGCTGGTCCTCGCTGGTGGAGCCGGCTCGACTGGTTTCTAGAACCCTCGACCCGCGTTCTCTGTCGATCAGCGAACTACTGAAGGGGAGCGTCAAGACGCTCCCCTTCGTGTTTGTACCCCGTCGTACTTCGATCCGACGTGCCTTCATCCCTATCGTGCGGCCCGTGCTCGGGATAAAGCCGCCGCGTCTGGCCCGACTCGTCGTCGCGGTATTCGTACTAGGTACCGCAGCGATCGCGGCAGCGAGCTATCCCCCGGTCGGTCCAGTCAACGTGCCGCGGCTGCTGTTCTGGATCCTCATCACAGCGGGCGCCGCCGCTCTTCCGGTGAAGCTGCCGGGCGGGGTCCACGTGACGATGACGACGGCGCCGCTTCTCGCGACGGCGTTCGACCAGATGCTGCCGCAGCCATTCGCCGTGTGCTGGGTCGCCGTCATCGGAACGATCGAGCTGCGCGACCTTCGCCGCGAGATCCCGTGGTATGGCTCCCTCTACAACAAGTTCAACTACGCGCTCGCGGGCTTCGCCGCCTGGCTGACGATCATGTCCACGGGTCAGTGGGTCGGGAGCGACCCCGTCCTCATCGTGCTGCAGGTCGCCCTGGTCGGTGCTGTGTTCATGGTGGTGAACAACACCCTCAGCGTGCTGGCGGCGAGCGCGCGTACCGCGACACCCGCGCGCCGTGTGTTCGCGATCTCGCTGCGCAACGTCGGGGTCGGACTCGTCTCGCAAGTGCCGCTCGGCTGGCTCATGGTCGAGATCGCGACGGTCGTGGGCGAGTGGGCGACGCTGCTGTTCATCGTCCCGTTGCTCCTCGCGCGTTACTCGTTCACGAAATACACCGAGCTGCGCGAGCTCTTCTTCGGTTCCGTGAGCGCGCTCTCGCAGGCGATCGATGCGAAAGACGGCTTCACTCGCGGTCATGCGGACCGCGTGTCCCGGATCGCCGGAGCGATCGCCCGCGAGATGGGATTGTCGGAGCGCGACATCGAGCAGATCGAGCTCGCCGCGTTGCTCCATGACATCGGGAAGATCGGTGTCGAGGATCGGATACTTCTCAAGCCGAGCCGTCTCGAGCCGGAAGAGACGCAGGTGATGCAGCTCCATGCGATCTACGGGGCGGCGATCCTCGAGCCATCGGCCGCTCTGCGGCCGCTGGTCCCGCTCGTACGGCATCACCACGAGAACTACGACGGCACCGGGTACCCCGAAGGTCTGAAGGGTGACGAGATCCCGCTCGGGTCTCGCATCATCATCGTCGCTGACGCCTACGAAGCGATGACAAGCGACCGCGTCTATCGCAAGGCTCCGGGTCACGACCATGCGATGGCGCAGCTCACCAAGTACAAGGGGATCCAGTTCGATCCGAAGACCGTCCGTGCGCTCGAGCAGCTCGTCCAGAAGCAAGGCCCGGCTGCGTTCGAGCAGAGCGATCTACCGCCGATCACATACGAGACACTGGCGGAGGTGCGCCGGCGCCTGGACCAGCGCTCGATCGCGCACGACGCTGTCCATGCTGGCTAGCGGACCGGTCCTCGGAGTGATCGCGGGCTGGGCGCTCGGTGGCCGGATCTCCAGCCTCGGCGGCCTGCGCGTCCGCTGGTGGCCGCTCCTTGCTCTCGCCGTGACGCTTCGCCTGATCGCGAGCACGACCGGTGAGCGGGCATCCATCGTCCATGTCGCGGCCTTCGCTGGGATCGCGGCGGTCGCTCTGGCCAACTGGCGCGTCGCAGGGATGCTGCCCATCGCCGTCGGATCGACGCTCAACCTGGCTGTCGTCGCGGCCAACGGCGGGATGCCTGTCGATCACGCGGCGCTCGCCACTGCCGGCGCGAACATGCCGAGCGATCGTTTGCACGTGCCGCTGACCGAAGCGAGCGCTTTGGCCGTTCTCGCGGACCGCATACCGGTCGCGCTGTTCCGTGCCGTGTACAGCCTCGGTGACGTCCTGATAGCGGCCGGCGGTTTCTTGGTGCCATTCGTGACCATGCGTCGCCGGTGATCCGCGCACCGGCGCTCGAGGCCCTGCGATCGCCGAACTTCGCGCTCCTCTGGTCGGCGCAGGTCATCAGCGGGTTCGGGGATCGGATCACGGTCGTCGCGCTGGCCTATGTGACGTGGGTGCGGACCCAGTCAGCGCTATCGACCGCGCTGGCCGTCGTCATCGCATCGCTGCCGCATGCGATCTTCGGGTTCTTCGGTGGAGCGATCGCCGATGCGGTCGGTCATCGGCGCGCGATGATCGCGACCGACCTGCTGCGCGTCATGGCGATCGGCGCTATCCCGCTCACGCTCCTCGCGGGGGGACCACTGTGGATCGTCTATGGCCTCGTGCTCACGGCGGCGCTCTGCGCGACGGTGTTCAACCCAGCGCGGCTCGCGATCGTGCCCGACCTCGTGCCGGCGGAACGTCTCGGCGCGAGCAACTCGCTGGTGTACGCGTCCGACCGCACGGTCGAGATCCTCGGCGTGCTGGTCGCTGGAGCGCTCGTCGCGGCGTTCGGAGAAGGGGCGTTCCTCGTCGACGCGGCCACGTTCGCGCTGTCCGCGGTCCTTCTACGGCTGATCGATCCTCCGGACCGGCCATCCCGAGGTCTGTCGTGGGCGCGGCTCCTCGGGGAAGTGGCCGATGGGCTCCGTCTCCTTCGAGAGCACGCGGTCCTTCGCGCGAATACGGTCTTCTCGCTGCTCGGGCAGCTGTCCCTTCCGGTGATGAACGGCTTGACGCCTGTGCTCATCTTCCGGGAATACGGTCTCGGTGCCGAGGAGTTCGCCGCGACGGAGGCGGCCATCGCGGTCGGTGCGGTGGTCGCCGGCGTCGCATACCCAAGCATCGCCGCCGGAGTGCGGAAGGGCAGGCTGATCGTCGCCGGATTCGCGCTGTACGGCGCGGTCGTGGTCGGGATCGCGGCGTCACCGGGTCTCAATGTCACGCTCGCACTGCTGCTGCTGTTGGGATTCGCGAACGTGCTCTTCTTCGTCTCGAACGTCACGCTCGCCCAGGAGGCCACGCCGCCCGCGCTCAGGGCGCGCGTGTTCGGATCGCGCACCGCGCTGCTGCACGTGACGTGGCTGCCGATGATCCTCGCCAGCGGTGCTCTCGCCGAAGGTACGCAGGTGCAGATCCTCCTCGCCGCGGCAGGCGGGTTGACCCTGGTCGTCGCGACCGTCGGAGCGCTGATCCCGTCCATCCGCGACGTTCCATAGCGAGCGGGCGTTCGTTCTGCCCGCCACCACTCCCGGGCGCAACGCAGCCGCTTGACATGTACGAATAGGGGACAGAACATGCCTCGCGCCATGGGTAACAGAGGCGCGGGAGCCCAGCCAGCGCCCGATTTTGCTCGGGAAGCGTACATCTGATGGTCCAGAAGGCCATCGTCGTCGCCGATGACGACGCCTCCATCCGCTCGCTGCTGAAGCAGCTCCTGCAGGACGAGGGGTACGCCGTCCACGAGGCTTCCACGGGGATCGAGGTCGTCGATCGGGTGAAGGAAAGCTCGCCCGACCTCGTGATCATGGATGTGCGGATGCCCGAGCTCGACGGCATCGAGGCGCTCTCCCGCGTGAAGGCCACGTCGCCGAAGACGGCGGTCCTGATCATGACGGCGTTCGGGAGCTCGAACGCGGCGATCCGCGCGATGGAGCTCGGCGCGTTCGACTACGTGACGAAGCCGTTCGAGCTCGACAAGATCAACTACACCGTCCAGAAGGTCTTCGAGTACCAGGATCTCGCCCAGGAGGTCGAGGTCCTGCGCGGCGAGATCTCCTCGCTCGTGCAGACGGAGCGGATCGTCGGGAACTCGCCGGCGATGCAGGAGGTCTACAAGACGGTCGGCAAGGTCGCGAAGTCCGACGCGACGGTCCTCGTCACCGGTGAGAGCGGCACGGGCAAGGAGCTCGTCGCGGAGGCGCTGCACTACAACTCGAGCCGTCGCGCCGGACCGCTCGTGAAGGTGTCGTGCGCGGCGCTCCCCGAGACGCTCCTCGAGGCCGAGCTGTTCGGTCACGAGAAGGGATCGTTCACCGGCGCGCTGACGCAGCGGCGCGGCCGCTTCGAGCTCGCCGACAAGGGCACGATCTTCCTCGACGAGATCGGCGAGATGAGCCTGCAGACGCAGACGAAGCTGCTGCGCGTGCTCCAGGACCGCAAGATCGAGCGCGTCGGCTCGGCGATCCCGATCAAGGTCGACATCCGCGTCATCTGCGCGACGAACAAGGATCTGCAGAAGCAGGTCGAGCAGAACAGGTTCCGCGATGACCTCTTCTACCGGCTCAACGTGATCAACATCCACATGCCGCCGCTGCGCGACCGCAAAGAGGACATCCCGGCGCTCGTCGAGCACTTCCTCGCGAAGCACCGCTACAGCGCGACCGCGCAGCCGGCCGCGATCAGCGAGGAGGCGCTGCGCCGCCTCATGGAGTACGACTGGCCCGGTAACGTGCGCGAGCTCGAGAACGTCGTCGAGCGCGCGGTCGTGCTCTCGCGCGGGCAGATCATCACCAGCCGCGAGCTGCCGTTCGGGGACCACGAGGGCGATCACGAGGATGGCGAGGGCATCGAGGTCGCGACGGAGCGGTCGTTCTTCAAGAAATCCGTCTCGCAGTTCGAGAAGGACCTGATCATGAAGGCGCTGCGCGATGCCGCCGGGAACCGGTCGAAGGCGGCCGAGATGCTCGGGATCTATCGTCGGCTGCTCTATGCCAAGATCAAGGAGTACGGGCTCGAGGGCTACCCCCCGAAGGCCCAAGCCCGCTAGCACCGCGCCGAGCGCGGTCCGCATCGTCGACGCTGTCGGATCGTCGACGCGCAGCTGGGACGCCGCCGTCACCGATGCCGTCCGCGGCGCCAAGGACGACGCGCCGGAGCCGATCGCCGTCGAGGTGGGCCGGCTCTGGGCCGACCTCGACGGGAAGAGCGCGATCCGCCGCTACCGGGCGTCGGTGAAGATCGCCTACCGCCAGCCGCTGATGCCGCCGGCGGTGGCGCGCGGCGCGAGGACGCGCGCCCGCGGGTCCTGAGCCGTAGGCCTTTCGGCCATCTGTCGGATCCGTTGACATCTTGACCGCGTCGATGCCACGCTCTCGCCTCGCAGCCCACCTGGCTGGGGAGAAGGTGAGACCCGTGGCGGATACCGACGGTCGCGAGGCGCTCGCGCAGGTCCTCGTCGCCAACGACGGCGAGGTCGTCGCGCGCCTGCGGCTCTCCGCGGCGGAAGCGGCCCGCGTGTGCCGCGTGACGCCGCGCCAGCTCATCTACTGGACCAAGAAGGGGCTCGTCCGCCCGTCCCCTGAGAGCGAGCACGATTACGACGTCTTCGCGATGGAGAAGGTCATCCGGATCCGCCAGGCGCTCGAGAAGGGGCACTCGCTCGAGCGCGCGGCCCAGAGCGTCCAGCGCGAGATGGACCAGCTGGCAGCGGACGTCGACCGCATCGCGCGCCTCACCCCGGAGGAGACGGAGCACGAGCTGCGGCGCCGCCTCGAGGCGCTGGAGGAGCGGGTCGCCGCGCTCCGGCGGTCGCTCCCGGCGTCGCTCGGGATCGCGCGTCTGCGCCGCGCGGTCGCGCTGCTCGCCCGGCTCGAGGCGCAGGGCCAGCTGCACCAGAACGGGTCGGACGGCGAGGCCGCGAAGGCCCTCGCACTGCGGCTCGGCCGCGCCGTCGACGAGCTCGAGCACGTCATTCGGGAGATGCCCGTCCCGGCCTGAGCGGCCCCCGCCGGTACGCTCGGAGCCGTGACCTTCCGCACCGCCGCCGCCGTCGCCGCCGGCAAGCTCACGCGCGCCGGTCTCCGAACGCTCGGGCGCGGCGCGACCGCGCTCCCCGGGCTCGTCGCGCTCGCGGTCGACCCCGGCGCGATCGGCGCCATGACGGCGGGGCTCGCACACGGCGCGGTCCTCGTGTCGGGCACGAACGGGAAGACGACGACGGCACGGATGCTCGCGGACGTCGTCCGCGCGGCCGGGTGGGCGCCGATCCACAACCGCTCGGGGTCGAACCTCGACCGCGGCATCGCCGCGGCGCTGCTGGCCGAGGCCGACTGGTCCGGCGCGCCGAGCGGCGACGTCGCGATCTTCGAGGTCGACGAGGCGTCGGTGCCGCGCGTCCTCGGCCGCATCGAGCCGCGCGTCGTGCTCGTCACGAACCTCTTCCGCGACCAGCTCGACCGCTATTTCGAGGTCGATCAGCTCGCGCGGCGCATGGCGTCGTCGTTCGCGGCGCTCCCCGAGACGACGACCCTCGTCCTGAACGCGGACGACCCGATCGTCGCCCGGCTCGGCGACGAGCACCGCGGGCGGACGCTCTTCTTCGGGATCGACGATCCGACGGTCGGCGGCAAGGTGCCGCAGGCGATCAGCGACGCGACGCACTGCCCGCGCTGCGGGACCCGCCTGCGCTACGAGCGGGTCATCCTCGCGCACGTCGGCGACTGGTCGTGCCCCGGGTGCGGGCTGTCGCGGCCGCGTCGCGACGTCTCGGCGCGCGCTGTCGAGCTGCGCCGCGACGGCAGCCTGCTCCATCTCGGCGGCGCCGTCGCGTCGGCGGTCGACGCGGTCGAGGTCCCCGTGCCCGGCCTCTACAACGCGTACAACGCGCTCGCGGCGGTCGCGGCCGCCGAGGCGCTCGGGATCGGGCTCACGACCGCGGCGCGGGCGATCGCGGCGTTCCGCCCGGCGTTCGGCCGCCTCGAGGTCGTCGAGGCCGACGGTCGGCGCCTGCGCATCGTCCTCGTGAAGAACCCCGCCGGATTCAATGCCGCCATCGGCGCGCTCCTCGAGCAGGGTGGTCAGCACCGTCTCCTCGCCGCGCTGAACGACCAGGACGCCGACGGCCGCGACGTCTCGTGGATCTGGGACGCCGATTTCGAGGCGCTCGTCCCCGCGGTCGAGCACGCCGTCGTGACCGGGCTGCGCGCGCGCGACCTCGCGCTGCGCTTCAAGTACGCGGGCCTCCCGCGCGACCGCATGGAGGTCGCCGACGGCTGGGCGCACGCCGTGCGCCGCGCGATCGAGCTCACGCCGATCGGCGCGGAGGTCGTCGTCGTCACGACGTACACGGCGATGCTGGCGCTGCGCGACGCGCTCGCGCGCATGGGGTTCGTCCGGCAGTTCTGGGAGGACTGACGGCCGAACGGCACTTTCGCAGCTGACCTCCGCGCCCGCACTGTCGATCGCATGAAGGACCTCATTCGCAAGAACGGACGATCCGCGATCGCGCCGATCCTCCTCATGGGACGGCACCGCGTCGCGCGGCCGCTCCCCGAGCCGCCGCGCATGCGCCACGTGTCGAAGCGCGGCATGCCCGCTACCGACCGCATCGGGAAGCTGCTCGAGGAGTGGATGAGCGAGATCCGCGTGGGGTACACCGAACCCGGCGAGTGACTCGGCCGGCCGCTCGGCCGGTACGATCGGGACGTGGACCTGCGCATCTGCCACCTCTATCCCGACCTCATGTGCATCTACGGGGACCGCGGCAACGTGATCACCCTCGCGCAGCGCGCACGCTGGCGCGGCATCGACGTCGAGACGCGCGACCTGCAGGCCGGTGACGCGCTCGATCCCGAGTGGGCGGACCTCTACTTCTTCGGCGGCGGCCAGGACCAGGGTCAGGATGTCGTCTCGAAAGACCTGCAGAGCTCGAACGGGAACGCGCTGCGTCAGGCGTTCGGATCCGGGGCGGCCGCGCTCTCCGTCTGCGGCGGCTACCAGCTCCTGGGCCACGAGTACGTCCCGGCCGAGGGTCCGTCGATCCCCGGCCTCAGCGCGATGGACGTGATCACGCGAGCCGGCAAGATCCGCTTCGTCGGGAACCTCCTCGCCGAGGCGCCGCAGGGAACGCTCATCGGCTTCGAGAATCACTCGGGATACACATATCTCGGCCCGAAGGCGCGCCCGCTCGCGACGGTGCTCGTCGGGCACGGCAACAACGGCGAGGACAAGACGGAAGGCGCGGTGCAGGGCCGCCTCGTTGGCACGTATTGCCACGGATCCGTGCTTCCCAAGAACCCGTGGCTCGCGGACATGCTCCTCACGTGGGCGCTCGAGCGCCGCCACGGCGCGGTCCAGCTGGAGCCCCTCGACGACAGCGACGAGCTCGCGGCGCAGCGGTCGGCAGCGGAGGTGGCCCGGGCGCGCCCCTGACCGCGGCGGGAAAGGCCCCGCCGATGGAGCGGTCCAGTGCCCCGCCCGCTTCGCCTCGCTGGCGCCGTCCTCGCGCTCGTACCCGTGTTCGCCCTGGCGTTCGCCACCACGGCCGCCGCGGACAGCGGCTGCGGGGCCATCGGCAAGCCACCGTGCACGATCCTCCGTCCTGTCCCGGCGCCGTCGCACCGCTCGGTCCCCGCGGACGCTCCGGCGTGCGTCGTCGTCGTCGGTGGGCTCGGCTCACCACCGAACGACGACTTCTTCGATCCGATCCTCGATCATCTGGACGCCGCTGCTGATGGCCGACCGATCCTGAACGTCCGCTTCGGCCATGACCGAGGCGACCGGTACGGCTACGACACCTACGGCGCGATCGACCGCAACGCAGCTCAGCTTCGCGCGCTCGTCCGCGACCTGTCCGACGAATGCTTCACGATCGACCTGCTCGCCCACTCGATGGGCGGCGTCGTCGCCGACCGCGCGTTCTCCATGGGGCTGTCCTCGACCGACGGCGTCGCGACGTACGTTCCGTTGTCCAGCCCTCACAACGGATCTTTCGCGGCGCGCGCCATTCGCCTGGGTGTCGAGCTCGACGACGCGTTCGCCGATGCCGCGAGCGCGGTCGCGCGGGGGACCGGCCTGCACGATCCGACGAGCGCCGCGGTGCGTGGACTGGCCGAGCGGAGAAAGCCGCGTCCGCCGCGCGACGTCGCTACCGTGCGACCGCGTCTCGTCTCCGACCTCACCGTGCTCCGCCGGGACAACGTCGATCGTCGCTACGACGTCCGTGAATACCTGCCCGCGTCGGGGGCCGAGGCCGAAGGGCACGGCGGGATCGTCCGGAATGCGCGAGCTCAGAACGTGGCCGTGCGCACGATCAGGGAACATCGCGTCCCGCCGGACGACCGCTCCGCTGCCGAGATCGGGGCCGCTTCCCTCGCGAGCAGGACCGTGGAGCGGTACTGGGGCGGCCTCGTCGCTTTCGGCGGACTTGCGCTTGCCAGCGTGGCCATCGGATCCGCCGTCGGCGGCGCCGCGCGCGACGCCGCGGACGCGATCGGAGAAGGTGAGGGGCTCGGCGGGGCCGCCAGCGCGGTCGGCGGTGACGCCGCTGCGCTCGCCGACCGCGCGGTCGACCACTTCAGCGATGGGATCGAGCTCGTCCGAGCAGCGTCGGAGATCCGCACGCCGCTCCCGGTCGCCGCTCTGAAGCTGGTGGTCGAGACGGTCTTCGACCGATGAACGAGCGAGGTCAGGCGCTCGTCGAATTCGCGCTCGTCCTCCCGTTCCTCCTGCTCTTCGCGCTCGCGATCGTCCTCATCGCCGAGATCGGCGTCGCGCGGCTCGCGCTCGAGCACGCCGCGGCCGAAGGCGCGCGCGTCGGCTCGCTCACGAACGACGACGAGGAGATCGTTGGGGCGATCCGCGCGGCGGCCGCACCCCTCGACGCCACGCGAGTGCGTCCGACGATCGAGCCCGGCGAGCACGACGCACCACGGTCCGGCGACCCACGGGGCTCGATCCTGCGGGTCGCCCTCGAGTACGCGGTCCCGGTGCCGCTCGCGTTCGCGGGTCTCCCGAGCGTGACCGTGCGCGGGTGGGCCGCACGGGTCATCGAATGGACACCGTGAAGCGCGATGACGGGCAGGCCCTCGTGTTCGCCGCGCTCCTGCTCGGCGTCGCCGCGGTCGCGGTCGTCGGCCTCCGCGACGTCGCCGACCGGATCGTGAACGGCGTTCGCGACGAGCGAGCGGGGGAGGCCGCGGTCGTCGCAGGTGGCGCGGCCGTCGCCGATCTCCTGTTCGCGCGGTCCAGCGCGCTCGGCCACGAGCTCGACCGCGCCGAGACCGCCGCGTTCGCCGCCGACCCGGCCGTCACCGACGCCGCTCGGGACGCGGCCGTCCGTCTCGCGCGTGCGCATGGTCGTGCCGATCCGACCGACGTGCGCGTCCTCGCCTTCGGCTTCGAGATCGAGGTGCACCTGACGCTCGCGGGCCGCGCTCACGTCGCGCTGCTCGAGGCGGACCCGTGATGCGCGCATTCCCGGCGCGCGCGGTCGCCGCGGTGCCGCGCGGCGTCCTCGCGGTCGCTGCCGTCGCGCTCGCCGCTGTCGCCGTGGCGACGGCGGTGCTGCCCGCACCGCCCCCGGCCGCGAGCGCGCCGGTCGCGGCGCTGTCCGAGCGGCTCGGCCCGAAGACGTGGGCGCTCGCGATCCCGGTGGGCTGGCTCGCGGCGCCGATCGCGGGGCTACGCGCGGATGACGTGCTCGATCTCGTCGGCACGCGGCCGAGCGAACGCGCCACCGCCTCCGACGTCGCGAAAGGCCTCCGCGTGATGAGCGCCGACGAGCGCACCCTCGTCGTCGAGCTCACGGCGGAGGACGCATCCGCGATCGCGAGCGCGCGCGCCCGCGGGCTCTCGCTCATCCCGATCGTTCGCTCGACGCGATGACCCGCGCCGCCGTGTTCGGTCCCACGTTCGACGCCGCCGTCGAGCTGCTCGGGCTCGAGCGTGTCGAAGAGCGACCCGACCTCGTGCTCGTCGACCTCGCGGATGCCGACGCCGTCGCCGCGGCCGCGGAGATCGCCGCCGCCGTCCCGCGGATCGTGATCGCCCGGCCGGAGCACGAGCGGCTCCTGCGCGCCGCCGGGGCCTCCGTCCTCATCGCCCCATCGGCCCACGCCGCCGCGATCGGGCCGCTCATCTCCGCGGCGACGCCCTCGCCGGGGCGTGCCGCGACACGGCTCGTCGTCGTGACCGGCACGCGCGGTGGGATCGGCCGGACGCTGCTGGTGACGGGTCTCGCCGAACGCCTCGCCGCGCGTACCTCGGTCCTCGTCATCGACGCGACGGGATCGGGCGCGGCGGGCTGGTGGCTGCGCCTCGCGCCCGGTCCGTGGTCGGATCTCGAAGGTCTCGTCGACGAGCTCACCGCGGAGCACCTCGCGGTCGTCGCCGCGGAGCGCGACCGGCTGCGCGTCATCGGCGGGACCTCGGCGATGCCGACGGCGGCGCTCCTCAGCGCGGCGGCGCGCGCGGCCATCGGGATCGCGGACCTCGTGCTCGTCGATGCGCCGCCGCTGTTCGACGATCGCACGCGCTCGCTGCTCGAGCAGGCGGATCGCGTGCTCCTCGTCGCGACGGCCGATGCCGCCTCGGTCGCGGCCATCGACGGATGGATCGACGACGATCGCTCGTGGCTGATCGCGTCGCGGACACGTGCCGACCGTGTCGGGCCGCACGGCGTCTTCCGCTGGCTGCCGGACGATCCCGCCGCGGTGCGCTCTGCCGAGCGCGGCCAGTCCATCGTCGGCGGCGCGCTCGGCCGCGCCTACGACGACCTCGCGGAGCTCCTGGCGCTGGACATCTCGTGACGCTCGCGCTGCGTGCGCGTCTCGAGCGCGCGCTCGTCGCGCGACTGCGGGAGGCGCCGGACGGCCGCCCACGGCGCGACCAGCTCGGGCCGCTGCTGCGCGAGTCCCTCGCCGCGGAGCGCGCCGTCGTGCCGTCGACGGAGCTGCGCTCTCTCGAGCGCTGGTTCGACGACCGTCTCTTCGGCCTTGGTGACCTCGCGCCGCTCCTTCGCGACGAGCGTGTGAGCGAAGTGATGGTGAACGGCACACGCGGCGTCTGGGTCGAGCGCGACGGCCGGCTCGAGCGGACCGCGGTCCAGATCCGCGACGAGGAGGAGATCCTCGTCCTCATCGAGCGCCTCGTCGCGCCGCTCGGCCGGCGCATCGACCTCGCCAATCCTCTGGTCGACGCGCGGCTCCCCGACGGCTCGCGCGTCCATGCTGCGATCCCGCCCATCGCCCTCGGCGGACCGGTGTTGACCATCCGACGGTTCGCGTCGCGGCCGCTCGGTCCCGACGATCTCGTCCGCAGCGGCACCGCGAGCGCGGAGGCGGTCGCGTTCCTCGTCGACGCGGTGAAGGGCAGACGCAGCGTCCTCGTTTCCGGCGGCACCTCGAGCGGCAAGACGACGACGCTGAACGCGCTCGCATTCGCGATCGGTGCCGACGAGCGGATCGTCACGATCGAGGACGCCGCCGAGCTGCGTCTGCCGCAGGAGAACGTCGTCGCCCTCGAGACGCGTGCCCCGAGCGTGGAGGGGCTCGGCGCGATCGACGTGCGGACGCTCCTCCGGAATGCGCTCCGCATGCGGCCGGATCGCATCATCGTCGGCGAGGTCCGCGGCGGCGAGGCGCTCGACATGCTGCAGGCCATGAACACGGGCCATCGTGGATCGCTCACGACCGCTCACGCGAACGGTCCATACCACGCGCTCATCCGCCTCGAGACGATGGCGCTCATGGCCGGCATCGACATCCCGCTCCCCGCGGTGCGCGAGCAGATCCGCCACGGCATCGACGTCGTCGTGCACCAGGAGCGCGACGCCGAAGGCCGGCGACGGATCGTGGCGATCGCGGAGATTGATCCGACGCGCGGCGATCCGTACGCGCTGCGCGAGGTCGCGCTCTGACGATCGCGCTCGCCGCCGTGTCGTTCGTCCTCGGGGCCGTCGCCCTCGCACCACGGCTGCTCCCGGTGGCGCGGCGCTGGTCCGCGGTCCTTGCCGCGCGCCGGTGGCGGCGGGACCGGCGCGCCGCGGTCCCCGCGCTCGTGGAAGCGATCGCGTCCGCCCTCGGCAGCGGCCTCTCGCTGCCGCAGGCGTTCGCCGAGATCGCGCCCGCGATGCCGGCGGCCCTCGCCGCGCCGACGCGCCACGTCGCGGCCTCGCTCTCGCTCGGCGCGCGGCTCGACGACGCGCTCATCGCGTATCGGGGCACGATCGCGGATGAGGACCTCGCCCCGATCGCCGTCGTGCTGGGCGCGTTCGCGCGGGCTGGCGGACGCGTCGCGCGCAGCCTGTCGCGCGTCGCCGCGCTGCTGCGCGGGCGCCTCGCGCTCGCCGACGAGCAGGCCGCGCTCACGGCGCAGGGACGCGTGTCCGCCGCGGTCCTCGTGCTGCTCGCGCCGCTCGGTGCGATCTTCCTCGCGATCTCGATGCCCGACTACGTCGGGATCCTCCTCGGCCGTGGGCGCGGGATGCTCATCGTCGCGCTCGCCCTCGAGGTCATCGCCGCCCTCTGGCTCCATCGCCTCCTGCGCGTGCCGAGCACGGGCTCCGCTCTCGCGTCGCTGCTGGACGCGGTCGTCGTCGGCCTTGAGTCGGGCATGACGTTCGAGCAGGCGCTGCGGTCGCTCGTCGTGCGC
>DASWDY010000107.1:0-3466 GCA_036395035.1 Candidatus Limnocylindria bacterium | reverse complement strand
GGGCGGCAAGGCCGTGACCGCGAAGTACGGCCCGCAGCACTTCGAGAAGATCGGCCGCAAGGGCGGCCAGAAGGTCGCGGACCTCATCGAGCGCGCGAAGGCGATGGAGGAACGCAAGGCAGGCGAGCCCGCGGCGTAGCGGAGCGGCGCTAGGCTCTCCCCGCCATGGGGAAGGCCGAGCGCCTCGGGACGCGGGTCGTTCGCGCGGCCCGCTCCCTCCCGGCCGGCGCCGGCGAGCCGGTCGTACCGTCGCTCGTTCAGAGCGTCGCCTTCGATCACCCCTCCACTTCCGAGCAGGACGCGGTATTCGCGAACGAGCGTCCCGGATACGTCTATGGCCGGTACGGCACGCCGACGACGAGCGCGCTCGAGACCGCGCTCGCCGAGATCGAGGGCACCGACGGCGCGGTCTGCTTCGTCAGCGGGATGGCCGCGATCCACGCGTACGTCACCGGATGCGGCCTGCGCGACGGCGGGCGGATCGTGGCGCAGGAGGACGTGTACGGGCAGGTCCGCGCGATGCTCGAGCGCCTGCGCCGCGAGCAGGCCGCGGACGTCGTCTTCGTGGATCCGACCGATGTGGCCGCGGTCTGCTCGGCGCTCGAGGCCGCGCCGACGCGCGTCCTGTACGTGGAGTCCATCTCGAACCCGCTTCTGCGCGTCACGGACATCGCCGCGCTCGCCGCGCTCGCGCACGCGCGCGGCGCTTCGCTGGCCGTGGACGCGACGTTCGCGAGCCCCGCGCTGACGCGGCCGCGCGACCTCGGCGCGGACGTCGTCATCCACTCCCTCACGAAGTACATCAACGGCCACGGCGACGTCATGGGCGGCGTCGTCGCGGGGCCCGCGGACGTCACCCGCGAGATGCGGGACCGGGGGATCCTCGACGGCGCATATCTCCCGCCGCACGACGCCTGGCTCATCCTCCGCGGCCTGCGGACGCTCGAGCTGCGCGTCGCGCGGCAGTGCGAGAGCGCGCTCGCCATCGCGCGGCACCTCGCCGGGCATCCGAAGATCGCACGTGTCCATCACCCCGGGCTCCCGTCGCACCCGCAGCACGCGCTCGCGGCGCGCCAGTTCGGCGGCCGCTACGGTGGCGTCGTCTCGTTCGTCCTGCGCGCGGACACGAAGGACGCCGCGTTCCGCTTCCTCGACTCGCTCGAGCTCATCGCCTCGGCGACGACGCTCGGCGACATCTACTCCGAGATCCTGTACCCCGCGATCTCGTCGCACCGGCGGATCCCGCCCGAGGAGCGCCAGCGTCTCGGGATCAGCGACGGCTTCGTGCGTCTGTCGGTCGGTATCGAGGATCCCGAGGATCTCGTCCAAGACATCGATCGAGCTCTCGACCGAACGTAGCGAACGACGCGGGGGTGGAAGGGGGCGGAGCCCCCTGCGAGAACTAATGCTCGCGGCGCAGATGGTCGAGCACCTCGGCCATGACGCGGCAGTCGATCTCGTTGTAGCGATCGATCTCGCGCATGAGCGGGATCTCGGTGAGGTGCAGCCCGCGTAGCGCTGCCTCCTGCGCGGCGTGCCACGCGCCCGCCATGACGCCCGCGCCGTCGGCGAGCCCGTCGGCCCACTGCGTCGTGATGAGCCCGTGCGCGAACATCGCGTTCGCGACCGCCTTCAGCCCGAAACCGTGCGCGCCGCGCACGACGACAGGCTCGGCCTGGATGACCTTGCTGAGGAGGTCGTACCAGCACAGGTCCGGCCAGTGACGCTCGCGGTGGCGCACGGTCGCCGAGCGGTACGCGTTCTCGATCGCGCTCGTCTCCGCAGCTGACCAGTGGAAGAGGCGGACGTCGCTGACGCCGACGCCCGCGGGCTCGGCGAGCGACCGGAGGTGGTCGATCCAGTCGTCGATCATGTCCGCCTCGGCCTCGGGCGTGAGCGCGGTCGCCGTGAACGAGCGGAACTGCCACGCGCCGGCTTGTTCTGACCCTGCGCTCGCTCCGCTCGCGCGGGGGCCCAGGCACCAGCCGCACCCGATCTGGAAGATGAGCTGCTGCCCGCCGCGCTCCGGGAACGTCGTGAGATCGTCGAGGACGTCGTTCACCGTCTCGAAGTCGACGTAGCACTCGACCGCCGCGGGCGTGCGCCAGCGTCCCTCGTCCGCGGCGATCCGCGCGGGTCGGATGCGCTGCGCGTCGCGCGCGCGGTCCGCCCCGAGGATCGCGTCGACCGCGCGCGCGCCGTTCTGCGCCGTGATGCCGAGGAACTCGGCGTTGACGCGCGCATCGTCCGCGCGCGTCACACCGCGCGCGTGCGCCTGCGCGCGGATGCGCGGGCCGACGTGCGCGACGAGCGTCAGCTCGGAGAGCGCCTCGGCAAGGTCGCGCTTCGCACGCTGCCACGGCGCGTCGTAGCGGCACTTCATGTTCGGCCAGAGCTGCGGCACCGACGGCGCCGGTCGCAGCCGCCACTCGCGGCCCTCGGTCCGGACGCGGCGCACCCACGCGAGCGCGTCGATCGCCACCTGCGCGAGGTCGCGCTCCTGCGCGCGGACGAAAGCGTCGTAGGGGACGCGGCCGAGGCGGTCGAAGCACGTCGTGCCGCGCAGCTGGCCCTGCCGCCAGCCGCGGCCGAGCACATACGCGTACGGCGGCGTCAGCCCCTGGAGGCGGCCGAGCGCGGTGTTCAGGATGAAGAGGCGCGTCATCGTGCCGAGGTCGTTCGCCGTCGAGAGCGATCCGTCCTTCAGGAGCTCGAGCGTCGTGTACCGCACGTCGATGACGCGGTAGTGCCAGCGCTGCCCCGGGAGCGCGGGCGCGCCGACGCGCTCCTCCTCGCCGTCGAACGCGGCGGGAAAGAGCTGCGTGAGGACGTCGGAGCGGACGAGCAGATCGGCGACGCCGTACGTCCGCGCCTGCGGATCGCGCAGGACCGCGCGCGCGATGATCGGATCGCCCGCCGTCATCGCCAGCCATGTCGCGCGCGCGGCGTCGAGCGAGCGGACGTCCTCGGGGAGCTCGGCGACGCGCATCGCGCGCTGCCGCCGCGCGAGGTACGTCATGACGAGGTCCTCGAACCGATGCGCGCGGTCGCCGATGAGCCGCTGGAGATCGAACCGCGGGTCATAGGTGGCGAGGCGGTCGTCGCGGATGAGGCCGTGCTCCTGGCCGTATCGATCGAGCCAGTCGAGGAGCGGATCGCCGTCGCACCAGTGGCGGACCGCGTTCGCGGCGACCCACGCGTCCCATTCGGCGTCGCTGCGCGGGTCGTCGATCGTCCCGTCGTCGCGCGTCCAGAGCGCGGCGGCGCCCGGGTCGGCGAGGCCGAGCCCGAGCTGGATCGTCACGACAGGGCGAGGTCGGGCAGTGCGCCGAGGTCCGGCCGCTCCAGGACCGCTGTCCCGTCGGGCGGCTTGGGGACGTTGCCGCGGTTGGCCCAGTACACGTCCATGCCGACGCGCGACGCGCCCCCGACGTCGTGGGCCGAGCCGGCCACGAACAGGACGCGC
>DASWDY010000106.1:0-1720 GCA_036395035.1 Candidatus Limnocylindria bacterium | reverse complement strand
TCGGAAGCCAGGTCCTTCTTGGTACGTGTGCCGCAACCAGCGACGGTCGGGGTCCCGCTGTTTCTGCGTGTCGCCGAAGATCTCGTCCATGGGCGAGACGCTAGCGACGTATCAGAGACCGCTGGGAATCTCACCTAGGTGTTCCTCGACCGCGCGCGAGTGACCGTGAAGGCGGGTGACGGCGGCAAGGGTGTGATCTCGTTCCGCCGCGAAGCGCATGTGCCGCGCGGCGGCCCCGACGGAGGCGAGGGGGGTCGCGGCGGCGACGTGGTCCTGCGGGTCGACGCGCAGCTCGCATCGCTCGGTGACTACCGCTACAAGCACGCATTCAGTGCCACGAGCGGTGGTGCCGGCGCCGGGTCGAACAAGTCCGGCAAAAAGGGCGGCGATCTCATCCTGCGCGTGCCGCCGGGTACGACTGTGAAGGATCCGTCGAGCGGGCAGATCGTCGCTGACCTCGTCGCACCCGACGAGGACATGGTCGTGGCGCGCGGCGGTCGCGGTGGTCGCGGTAACGCGCGCTTCGTGTCGAGCACGCGACGCGCGCCGCGCATCGCCGAGGATGGCGAACCGGGTGAGGCACGTGAGCTCGAGCTCGAGCTTCGGCTCATCGCCGACGTCGGGCTCGCGGGCATGCCGAACGCCGGCAAGTCGAGCCTGCTCGCCGCGCTGACGCGCGCGCGCCCGAAGATCGCAGACTACCCCTTCACGACGCTGTCCCCCAACCTCGGAGTCACACGGCTCGACGAGCGGGAGCTCGTCGTCGCGGACATCCCCGGACTCATCGAGGGCGCGAGCCGCGGCGCGGGACTCGGAGAGGAGTTCCTCCGTCACATCGAGCGGACGCGCCTCGTCGTCCACGTCGTCGACGCCGCGCGACCGGACCCGCTCGCGGACATCGCGACCATCGACGCCGAGCTCGCCGCGTACGGCCACGGACTCGAGGAACATCCCGAGCTGATCGCGCTCAACAAGATCGATCTCGCCGAAGCGCGAGATCAGGTGCCGATGCTCGTCGAGTCACTCGAGGCCCGCGGTCGCGAGGCGGTCGCGGTCTCGGCCGCGACGGGCGAGGGCGTCGACCGGCTGAACAAGCGGATCTTCTCGCTGTGCGGACCGCGTCCGCGAATCGACGAGAGCGCTCCGGCGGAGCGCCGCATCGTCTTTGCCGGTGGTCCGAAAGACGTGAAGGTCCTCCGCGAGGGCGACGCGTTCCGCGTCCGCGGTGATCGCCTCGAGCGGCTAGCGGCCGGCATCGATTGGGAGAGTCCGGAGGCTTCCGCGTATTTCCATCGCCTGCTGACGCGCTCGGGCGTGGAGCGCAAGCTCCGCGCGCTGGGCATCCATGAAGGGGACACCGTGCGCATCGGCCGTCTCGAGCTCGAGTGGACGGAGGCGCCGCAGCGCTGATGGCGCGAGTCGGCGTCTTCGGTGGAACGTTCGATCCGGTGCACATCGGTCACCTCGCGATCGCGCTGGCGGCGCTCGACTCGGTGCCGCTCGACCGCGTCATCTTCGTACCCGCGCGCCGGTCGCCGCTGAAGGATCGCGACCCAGTCGCCTCCGCCCGCGAGCGCGTCGCGATGCTTGAAGCCGCGATCGCCGACGAACCGCGATTCCAGGTTTCGATGGTCGAGCTCGAGCGCGACGGTCCCTCGTACACGATCGACACGCTCGAGTCACTGCGACGGGAGGGCGAGCTGTTCCTCATCCTGGGGAG
>DASWDY010000105.1:0-6572 GCA_036395035.1 Candidatus Limnocylindria bacterium | reverse complement strand
CGGGTGCCGAGCGCCGACCGGGGCGGCGTGCCGCGCGTGTCGAGCTCTCGCTCGCGCGCCTGCGATGCCGCTCCCTCGCCGTAGGGACGCACGCCGACGTCCTCCGGGCGGTCGCGCATCAGGAAGAACAACGGGACGAGCACGACGACGAGCGCGACCGCGAGGACCGTCATGCCCGCGCGCCATCCGCTCGCGTCCATGACCGACGCGACGGTCGGGATGAAGACGAGCTGGCCCGCGGAGACGGCACCGCCGAGCGCTCCGACGACGAGACCCTGGTGCTTCCGGAACCACCGGTGCGCGATGACGCCGGTCACGACGCTCCCGGAGGCGCCCGTCCCGAAGCCGATCGCCAGGCCCCAGATGAGATGGAACTGCCACAGCTCGCGGACGGAGAGCAGGCCCACGATGCCCGCGGCGATGAGGGCACAGCCCGCGATGATCACGCGCCGCGGGCCGAATCGATCGATCAGGCCCCCGCCGAGCGGACCCCCGAGGCCGAAGGCGATGAGGCTGATCGCGACGGCGAGCGAGATGCTCGCGCGGTCCCAGCCGAACTCGGCCTCGAGCGGGATGACGAGCAGGCCCGGCGTCACGCGTACCGCCTGCGACGTGAGGAGCGTGACGAAGGTGACGCCGACGACGATCCACGCGTAGTGAAGGTGTGTGATCCGCGCGACCGCCGTCCTCATCCGCTCGAACACTACCGATCGATCCTCGTTCCGAGGGATGCGTTCGATACACTTGCATGCGGAGAGGTGTCCGAGTGGTTGATGGTGCCGCTCTCGAAAAGCGGTAGGCGAAAGCCTCGCGGGTTCGAATCCCGCCCTCTCCGCGGACCTTTAGGAGAGGTCGCCTAGTGGCCTAGGGCGCTGACCTGGAAAGTCAGTGGGTGAAAGCCCCGTGGGTTCGAATCCCACCCTCTCCGCCGTCAAGCCTTTGCGTTCGGCCTTCGGCCGGACAAGCTCCGAAGAGCGACCAGAGCGCTTCGAGTGTCAGCCTGCCGCCGCTACTTGCGTCTCCTGCATGGGCGCCGCGCGCGGCGAGGCCGGCTGTACCGCCCCATTGGTGATCAAGTCGAGCAGCGCGTCGACGGCCTTCTCGTGCCACTGCGTCCCGCGCCCGGCGCGGAGCTCTCCAAGGACCTTGTGGTGGGGGAGCGCCTGGCGGTACACGCGGTCGCTCGTCATCGCGTCGTACGCGTCGCAGACCGCGATGATCGACGCCTCGATCGGCAGGTCGACGCCGAACAATCCCCGCGGGTAGCCGCGCCCGTCGACGCGCTCGTGATGGCTGAGGACGATCTCGGCGCCGTCCGAGAAGTCCGGGATGCGCTGCAGGAAGTGGTGCCCCGCGTCGCAATGCTTGTGCATCTCGTGCCACTCGTGGTCGTCGAGCGGACCCGGCTTCTTCAGCACGTGATCCGGCGTCGTGACCTTCCCGACGTCGTGCATGCGCGCCGCCTCGGTGATGAGCTCGACGCGCTCCGCCGGCAGCCGCAAGTGCTTCGCGACGCGCGCCGCGTGCTCCGCGACGCGCTGGCTGTGGCCATAGGTGTACGGGTCGCGCTGGTCGATGAGGTCGGCGAGCTCGATGATCGCTTCTTTCGTGTGCTGCCGCAGGCGCGTCGCCTCGCGCAGGGCGAGGAGCACGAGCGCCATCGGCACGAGGAACAGCGCGAGCGACCAGACCTGGCGCTCCGCCGAGACCGCCGCGAGGACGCCGAGCGTGTAGAGCGCGGCATGGTGGAAGACGTCGCGGCGGTGCTCGGGCCACCAGCTACGCACGACGTCGCGGTGCGTCTGTAGGGCGATGACGATGTCCGTGATCTCCGCCTTCACGAGGTAGTAGGTCGCGGCGCTGACGACGAGCGCGACCGGGTCGTCGAGCAGGCCGGGACCCGTCGCGAGCGCGCGATGCAGCCACGCCGCGGCGGCCGCCGCGACCGCGGTGCCCGACGCGTTGAACAGGCGGTTGTAGAGGGGCTGCTTCGTCGCGACGCTCAGACCGATGAAGGCGCTGAGCGCGCCGATGGCCATCGCCGCGACCGGGGCGGTCGTCAGGACGGCCGCGAACACGGCCGCGCCGCCGACGGTGATCTTCGTCTTCGCGGTGACGTGCACGACGCGGAAGTTCGCGATCGTCGCGACCGCGAAGAACGAGACGATGAGGAACGGGTCAAGGCTGCCGCCCGACGGCATGAAGGGCGTGGCCGCGAACGCGACGACCGCGCTAGCGATCACCGCCAGGACGTACAGGCGGACCGGGAGCCTCAGCTTGCCCACTGAGCGTTACCGGCCGGTGACGTCGAACTGTGAGCGGACCGCCTTGTTCGTCCTGCCGCTGAAGGTCGCGGCCGTGACGCTCGCGCCGTCGACATCCACCGTGACGTCGGCGTCCGTCGACGCGGACACGGTCGCGCTCGCGGACACCGTGAAGGTGCCTGTCCCCGAGTACGGCGCACCGCTGTAGCGGAGCTCGACGGAGGTCGGGAGCCGGGTCGACCGGGGGAACTGCACGGAGGCGTCGCCCTCGGCATTGCTGGGGAGGGTGACGACGTACGTGAGAGCGCCGACGTTCGACGCGCTCGTCGCGACGGACGTCGTGATCCGGAACTGTGAGCCGAGGACCGAGAACACCGGGTCCTCAGCGCACCACTCGATGTCCCTCGCCGCGGCGGTGGCGCCCGTGAGCGCCGTCGCCAGGAGCAGGGTCGTCATGACATACCCGAGCCGCCTCATCTCAGCCTCCCCGCCGGACCATCCCCACCTGTACTACTGATGCTGGTACTAACGGTGGGCTTGCTCGGTGTAAAGCGTGTCGGCGAACGCTCAGGCCGCCTTGAGACCCGTTCGCGACAGCGTAGCCCGGAAACCGGTCAGACCGGGTCCGCGGTCCCTCCCTCGGGTGCATCGCGCGCTCGGGAGCGTCCCGAGTGAGCGGTCCTCATCCGGGTACGATGACGGTGGTCGTGCTAGGCGGGGAGCTAGCGGTGCCCTGTACCCGCGATCCGCTTTAGCGGGGCTGAATTCCCTCCCGAGGCTGGTCCATATCGGGTCCTGCTGGCGGACGAGGCGTTGACGGCCTGGTCCTGCGCGACAGCGGACCGCGAACCCCGTCAGATCCGGAAGGAAGCAGCGGTAAGCGGGACACCACTGGGTGCCGCAGGTCAACCTGGCCCGAGCCGGATCCGCGGGCGTGTTCGGTCTGGTCCGTTCGACGGAGGGTGCACGACCTTTGTGTCGCTTCGCGACCCCGGAGCCTTTGTGTCGCTTCGCGACCCTGGATCCGCTCCGAAGAGCACCTAGTTCTCTTCGGGTCGCTCCGTGATCGTCGTCTCGGAAGCACCCCCGTTGATGGCGAGGTGTGTCATATCGCGGCCCGGCCTCGCCCCATGCCAGTGCTCTTCGCCGGCAGGGATATATGCCACGTCCCCGGGGACCACCTCGCGCTCCTCGGTCCTCGTCGCGACGATCCCTTCACCCTCGGTGATCAACAGCACCTGGTCGGTCGTGTGCGTGTGCAGCCGGTTGCGCGCGCCGCCCTTGAAATGCACCTCGACGACGCGCAGATCGCGCTCGCCCACGTCCACGACCCGCCGCATCTCGACGGCTCCGATGAAGATCGGTTCCGTACTGGAGCGCCTGGGCTCATCCGCGATCCTGATCACACGCACTGCATGACCTCCGCTCGCTATCCTCACCAGGTGCCCGACCGGACCGCACTCTATCGCCGCTGGCGCCCGCAGAGCTTCGCGGAGATCGTCGGCCAAGGGCACGTCACACGGACGCTCCGGAACGCCATCGCCTCGGGCCAGGTCGCGCACGCGTACCTGCTCGCGGGACCGCGCGGCATCGGCAAGACGTCGATCGCGCGGCTGATCGCGAAGGCCGTCAACTGCCCTCGCGCCGCGGACGGCGAGCCGTGCGACGCGTGCCCCGCCTGCGTCTCGATCCGCGATGGGCGCTTCCTCGACCTCATCGAGATCGACGCCGCGAGCAACAGAGGGATCGACGAGATGCGCGACCTCCGTGAGAAGGTGCGTTTCGCGCCGTCCGACGGCCAATACAAGGTGTACGTCATCGATGAGGCGCACCAGCTGACGCCCGAGGCGTTCAATGCGCTGCTCAAGACGCTCGAGGAGCCGCCGGCGCACGCGATCTTCGTGCTCGCGACCACTGAGTCGCAGCGCATCCCCGCCACGATCGTGTCGCGGACGCAGCGGTTCGACCTCCGCCGCATCCCGCACGCGGAGATGGTCGGCCACCTCGACAAGATCGCCGTCGCCGAGGGCTTCACCGTCGAGCGCAAGGCGCTCGAGGCGATCGCGCGCCACGCGCAGGGCTCGCTCCGCGACGCCGAGAGCATCCTCGACCAGCTCTCGTCGTTCTCCGACGACGACCGGATCGGGCTGAAGGACGTCGATGAGCTGCTCGGCACGTCCGATTGGGAAGAGGTCGCCGAGCTGTTCGACGCCTTCGCGGCGGACGACGGCGCCCGCGCGGTCGTGCTCGTCGGTCGTCTCGTCGACGAAGGCCGCGATCTCCATCTCTTCGCGCGCCGCGCGATCGAGCACGTCCGAGCGCTCGTCCTCGTGCGCTACACGGGCAAGTCGCCCGACATCCTCGGCGAGGAGGCCACCGCCCGCCTCACGGCGCAGGCACCGCACTTCGCCCCTGACCGTCTCGCGCGCATCGCGAAGCGCCTCGTCGAAGCGGAGCAGCAGCTTCGCGTCGGCGAAGGCACGCCCCTCCCGCTCGAGCTCGCGGTCCTCGAGCTCACCGCGGCCGGGGCACAGAAGACGGAAGGACGACAAGGAGAGATGAAAGAAGGTGGGCCTCGCGTCGCCAAGGCGAGCCACGACACACCGGCGAAGCCGCCCACCGCGAGGGCGGGTGATGTCGTGCGGGGAGCGAGCGGGATCTCGCCGAAGGGAGTGGAGGGGCCCCGCCAGCCCAAGGAACCGGGAGCACAAGGAACAGGCGGGGAGGCCAACCCAAGGCGAGATCCCGCCGCTCCCCAGCCGGGTGCATCGCCTGCCCGAGCGGTGGGCTCTTCTGCGATCGCGATCGAGCACGTGCGCAGCGCGTGGGTCACCGTCGTCGAGCGCACCCGCGAGCGGAGCATCGGCAAGGCCGCGCAGCTCCTCACCGCCGAGCCCCTCGCCGTCGAGGGCGCCACCATCGTGCTGTCCTTCGCCGACGACTTCGCGCGCGGCGTGTGGCAGGATCGGCAGCGGCCCGAACTCGAGCGCGACCTGTCGACCGTGCTCGGCGTCGACGTCCGCGTGAAGTGCGTGCGGCAGCCGCCGCGCGATGCGCCGCCAGCGACGGAGGATCCCATGCTGCGCGCGGCGCTCGAGACGTTCCGCCGGCCAGAGCGCATCCTCGAAGTGGAGTGAACGAATGAAGGATCTGCGTGACCTCCAACGGATCGCGCGCGAGATGCAGGCGAACATGGAGAAGGCCCAGACGCAGCTCGCCGAAGAGACCGTCGAGGGGAAGGCGGGCGGCGGCGCCGTCGTCGTGGTGATGACCGGGACGCAGGAGGTGCGCAGCGTGCGCATCGCGGCGGAGGCGGTCGACCCGAGCGACGTCGAGACGCTGCAGGACCTCGTGCTCGCCGCGGTCAAGGACGCCGTCGAGCGGTCGAAGCAGCTCGCGGCGGACCGCCTCGGCGGCATCACCGGAGGCCTCAAACTTCCGTAGTGCCCACCGCTCTCGCGCGCCCGCTCGCTCGTCTCATCGACGAGCTTTCGAAGCTTCCCGGCGTCGGCCCGAAGACCGCACAGCGCCTCGCGTATCACATCCTCCGCGCGCCCAGCACCGACGCCGAGTCGCTCGCGACCGCGGTCCGCGCCGTGAAGACGGACCTTCGCTACTGCGGCGTCTGCTTCAACATCGCCGAGTCCGACCCCTGCGCCGTGTGTTCGTCGGATGAACGGGACCAGGGCGTCGTCTGCGTCGTCGAAGAGCCGCTCGACGTCCTCGCGGTCGAGCGCACCGGCCAGTTCAAGGGCGTCTACCACGTGCTCCACGGCGCGATCTCGCCCGTGAACGGGGTGCGGCCGGACGACCTACGCATCGCCGAGCTGGCGACGCGGGTACGGAGCGGCGGCGTGGATGAGGTCATCCTCGCGACCAACCCCAACCTCGAGGGCGAAGCGACGGCGATGTACATCGCGCAGCTCCTCGGGACGACGCCGACGAGGGTCACTCGCCTCGCGCGCGGGCTTCCCATGGGCGGCGACCTCGAGTACGCCGACGAGGTCACCGTAAGCCGGGCCCTGGAAGGCCGGCGAGCGCTGTAGAGAGCGGCCTTTCGGGCCGGTCACACGGCTCGGTCGGCGCCCCGGTACCGGTGTCCCGCATTGCGCGGGAGCGCCTTAAAGGCTACGATGTACGTCCGCGTCGGAGCCCGTGGCCATCACCTATAAGGAGGTCGGGGCGGCACGATCCTTAACAGTTGAAAAGTGGTAGGAACGCGCGAATGCGCGGACCTCGTCGAAAAGTAATGAGAGCCTGAATCAACTCAGCATTTGTGAGGACCCTCTTCGGAGGGTCTGAATTTTT
>DASWDY010000104.1:0-27342 GCA_036395035.1 Candidatus Limnocylindria bacterium | reverse complement strand
GCGCGGCTTCCGGCTCGACCAGCCGCGCGACATGTATTTCGACGAGGTCTATCACGCGCGCACCGCGATGGAGCTCCTCGCGGAGCGCGAGCCCTACGAGTGGACGCACCCGCACCTCGCGAAGGAGATCATGGCGCTCGGGATCCTCGCGTTCGGAGGCGACCGCGTCGAGGCGCGCGAAGCGGCACCAGCCGGCGCGACGGCGTTCGCCGTCGCGGGCGATGGGACGCGCGCATACGGCTTCGATGGTCACGTGACCGTCCCCCCGCAGGACACGCCGCTCTTCAACGCGGGCCTGCCGACGGGCGCGCCCGCGCCGGGGATGGTCCCGCGCGTCGTCCAGGTGGACGGCACGGTCCGCGGGCTCGCTTTCTCCGAGGGCGATCTCTACGCGGTCACGGACCGCAGCCTCGTATTCATTGGGGAGCACTTCTCTGGCGTCTGGGGCACGGTGCCGCTCCCTGCCACGCCGACGTCGCTCGTCGCGACGCGCGGCCGCGCCGTCGTCGGCACGACGAACGGCATCGAGATCCACGCGAGCCCGAGCGTGCCGCCGGTGTCCGTCGCGATCCCGACGGCGGCGATCACGACGCGGCCGGACTCCGACGACCTGTTCGTCGCCGACCTGACGGGGACCATCCACGTCGTGAACGCGACGACGGGCCAGGTCACCGCGCGCATGTCGGGCGGCGGCCCGATCGCCTCGCTCGCGTACGCGCGCGGCTCCGATCGCATCTACGCCGGGCGCGCCGGCGAAGCGGTCGTCGACTGGTACGAGCCGCCGCGCGCGGACCAGCAGGGCGCGAGCGGCACGTACGGCGGGAACGTCGCGCTCTCGAACGGCAGGACCGGACAGCTCCACGGGACCGTGGCCGCGCTCGCGGTCGTCCCGCGCACGCAGTTCCTGTACGCGTACGCGGACGGGAAGGTGGTCGTCGTCGAGACGAACGGCGCGTCGCCATTCGCCGCGATCCCGGTCCGCGGATCCATGCTCGGCGTCGACGGCACGGGCGACGAGCTGATCGTCGCCGGCGACGGGACCGCGGAGCGCATCCCGACGGGGCGGCACGCGCTCGCGTGGCGCCTCCCGGGCGTGCTCCTCGCCGCGATGATGGCGTTCTTCATCGTCCTGCTCGCGCGGCGGCTCTTCGCCTCGGGCCTCGTGGCGGCGCTCGCGGGCGCGATCGTCGTCCTCGACGGCGCGATGTTCGCGCAGGCCCGCATCGGCATGAACGACATCTACATCGGCACCTTCCTCGTCGCGGGGTGGTACTTCGTCGTCGCGGCGCACGCGCCGCGACGCTCCGCCTTGGTCGACCTGCTCCTCGCGGGGATGCTCTTCGGCCTCGCCGCGGCCTCGAAGTGGGCCGCGTTCTACGCGCTCGCCGGGCTCGGCCTCTTCGCCGTCGTCGTGACCGCGCGCGCGTGGGCCGCGGGCCGGCCGGGGAGCGGTGGCCCGTTCGACCTCTTCCGGGGAAGCCGCAGCGTGACCATGCCGTCCGTGGGCTGGCGCCTCCGCGTGCCGCTGCACGGCGCCTACCTCTTGCTGTGCTTCGCGCTCGTCCCGGTCCTGATCTACGTCGCGAGCTACGCGCGCTGGTTCGGCGGACCGACGATCCCGTACGGCTGGGACCTCGTCGAGGTCACGAAGCAGATGTACTGGTACCACTCGAGCCTCACCGCGCCGCATCCCGCGGGGTCGCCGTGGTGGAGCTGGCCGTTCGTCCTGAAGCCCGTGTACTGGTACCTCGGATCGCCCGGCGCGAACGCGACAGCCGTCATCTACGACGCGGGCAACGTCGTCCTGTTCTGGGCTGGGATCGCGGCCTTCGGCTGGGCCGTCGTCGCCGCGATCCGCGCGCGGTCAGCGGGCCTCGCGATCCTCGTGTTCGCGCTGCTCACGCAGTACGTCGCGTGGATCCCGATCACGCGCGTGCTGTTCTTCTATCACTTCTTCACCGCGCTGCCGTTCTACCTGCTCATCCTCGCCGCGGCGCTCGCGGCGCTCTGGGAGACGGGACGCCAGCGCGCCGTCACCGCGTATCTCGCCGTCGCGGCCGCGGCATTCGTCTTCTTCTACCCGTTCATCTCGGGCCAGCCCGTGCCGTCGGATCAGGCGTCGGCCTTCTACATCCTCCCGACGTGGCAGTACGACTGCCAGTTCTATCCGTCGTTCACGTGCGGGACCGCGATCCGCGGCGAGATCCCGTGGCAGCCGATCGTCGGCCGGGTCGCCATCGCCGCTGGAGTCGCGCTGCTCGGGTACGCGGCGCTCCTCGCGGCCCAGGAGCGCGGCCTCGAGCGCGTGCGGTCCTGGGCGGGGCGCTTCGTCCCGCGGCGGCCCGCGACGGGCTAGGGGGCCGACGCGGTCGGGCTGGGCGTCGGAGTCTCCGTCGGCGAGGGCGAGGGCGAGGGCGAGGGCGACGGCGACGCGGAGGGCGAGGGTGACGCGGATGCGGAGGGCGAGGGTGACACCGGTGCGGGCGTCGGCGACATCGCCGGAACGGGGACGGTACCCGCGAGCACCGCGGCCGCCGCGCCCGCGACGACGAGGAGCACGAGCGCGAACAGGACGAGCGCCAGGGCGCTCCGCGCGACGACGAGCGGGCTCGCGTAGACGACGACCGTCACGTTGTCCTGGCCGCCACGCTCGTTCGCGAGATCGACGAGCGCTCGCGCCGCGCGGTCGGGCGCAGCGGTGGCCATCGCGCCGATCTCCTCGGGCGCGACGTGTCGCGTGAGCCCGTCAGAGCAGAGCACGAGACGGTCCCGCGGCCGGGCGATCTCGACGAAGACGTCGGGGGCGACGCCCCGCGGGTCGCCGACGAAGCGCGTGATCGAGTTCGGCAGGTCGCCCGTGTGGTCCGCGGTGATCTGCCGCGCGCTGCCGCCGCGGACGAGATAGGCGCGCGAGTCGCCGAGGTTGGCGACGGCGACCTGGCGGCCGCGGATCGTCGCCGCGACGAGCGTCGATGCCGCCGTGCGGTGGCCGCGCTCGGCGGTCGCGCGCAGGACCGCGTCGTTCGCGGCGCGCATCGCGGACGCGAGCGCGGTCGGCGTGTCCCGCGCCCCGAACTCGAACGCCGACGCGAGCGCATCGACCGCGGCGGCGCTCGCGACGTCGCCGCCCGCCTCGCCCCCGACGCCGTCCGCCACCGCGAGGAGCGTCACGCCGGCTGCCTTCTTCAGGAGGTAGCGGTCCTCATTGCCCTCGCGCACGCGGCCGCGGTCGGTGACCGCGCCGACGTCGGTCACTTGCCGCAATCCCTCCCGCCGCCCGGCACGAGGAAGAGCTTCGCGTACGCGCCCGGCTGGTACGGCGTCCCTTCCTTCGGGTCCTGCTTCACCACCGAGCATGGGGCGCCCTTCGCGCTGCGGTCCTCCTCCCAGTCGATGAGCCGCGCGCCCTGCTTGTTGCGGAATCCCGCCGCGAGGAGGATCCGTGCCGCGTCGCCGACGTCCTTGCCGACGACGTTCGGCGTCGCCTGCGATCCCACTGGCAGGCTCGCGCTCGGCGATGGCGCGAGCGCGGTCTGCGGGAACTGCATGAAGAGCAGGACGAGGCCGAGGAGCACGATGAGCACGGCGAGGATCGCCGCGGCGCTGCCCGCGCGCCCCCGTGCCGGGCGCTTCAGCGGCCGCACCGCGGGCGGCACGACGGGCATCGTCCGGGTGCGCTCGCCGCGGACCGCGGAGAGGAGATCGCGCGCGAACAGCCCCGCGGACGCATAGCGACGCGACGGATCGCGCGCGAGCGCCTTCGCGATGACGACGTCGATCTCCGGGGCGATCCCGACGCGCGCGCGACGCACGGATGGGATGGCGCCCTCGAGGCGCTCGCGCAGCAGATCATCCGTCTCCGTCCCCTCGAACGGTGGCTGACCCGCGAGGAGCTCGTACGCGACGAGCCCGAGCCCGTACACGTCGCTCGCGGGCGTCGGCGCCTTCCCCTCGATGCGCTCGGGCGCGATGTACCTCGGCGTCGCGATGAGCTCGTGCTCGGCCGGACCGCGCGCCGCGCGCGCGATGCCGAAGTCCGTCAGCTTCGCGACCCCGCGCTCGTCGAGGATGACGTTGGCGGGCTTCACGTCGCAGTGGATGACGCCGGCCGCGTGCGCCGCGTCGAGCGCATCGGCGACCTGCGCGATGATGCGCGCCGCCTCGATCGGCGCGAGCGCCCCGCGCTCCGCCACGACGTCGCGCAGCGTCCGCCCGCGCACGTGCTCCATGACCATGAAGGCGTCGGGACCGTCCTCGCCCTCATCGAAGACCGTGACGACGTTCGGATGCGAGATGCCCGCGGCGCGCCGCGCCTCGTCGGTGAAGCGCTCGCGGAACGCCGGGTCGGCCTGCGCCCCGAGCAGCTTCACGGCGACGTCGCGCGCGAGCCGCTCGTCCCGCGCGCGCCAGACCTCGCCCGCGCCGCCCTCGTCGATGCGCTCGATGAGCCGGTAGCGGTCGGCGAGGAGGCGGCCCTCCTCGCGCGGCGCCGCGGCGCCGGTCACGACAGCGTCAGGAGGAGCGCGAGCGCGTCCTCGTAGATGCGGTCGCTGGCGAGGATCGTGAGCTCTTCGCCGAGCAGCTCGACCACGTCGGTGGGGGGGAGCGGCACGATGCGTTCCGCCGTGACCTCGCCGTCCTGACGGACCGTGAGCGAGGCGTACCGGCGACCGCCGCAGTGGATCCGGAACTCGGAGCGGACGCCGCCCGCCTCTCCTTCGACGCGCACGCCGGTGACGTCGCCTTCCGCCATGCCCAGCTCGAACCGGGGCCGCACGCGCACGCGGATCCGCGCGCCGTCGGCGCGGCGCATGGCGAAGAGGAGGCCGCCGGCCTCGGACGGCGCCATCCGCTCCGCGGGCTGCCAACCGAGGCGCGCCGCGAGCCAGCCGATGAGGAGCAGCGCCTGCGAGGGGTGGACCTCGCGGCCGTCGGCATCCACGGCGAACGAGACGCGCACGCCGTCGATCCGTGGCAGGAGCGCGCGCCACGCCGGCACGTCGAAGAACTGCGTCAGCAGCTCGCGCCACGCGGTGAGGCGCGCCCAGTTGAGGTCGGTGAGCGCGCAGTGCTTCGGGCCGAGGACGCAAAGGCGCGCGAGCTCCGGGAGCATCCGCTCGGGCCGGGCGAAGTCCGCGGAGTCGACGAGCAGCCGGTCCGCGAGCGTGACGAGATCCTCGAAGAGCCGCTCGCCGATGGGCGGCGTCCCGGTCCACCACACGAAGATGGGGAGGTCCGGGACGAGCAGCGGCACGATGACGCTCGCGAGCCGGTCGTCGGCGCGCCCGCGCGCGCGGACGAGGATCTGCTCGTAGTGGACCTGCTCGAACTGGTCGACCGACGGGATCTGCGCGTGCAGCTCGATCGCGGGCGGCGTCGCGTCGTCGGGATGGCGATCGGCGAGGACGACGATGGCGCGCGAGGGATGCCGCATCGCGAGCTCGGAGATCGTCCGGGCGGCGCGCTGCGCGTGCACGTCGCGCGTCGCGACGACGACGATGTTGACCACCGCCGCGCGCGCGATGCTCACGACCTGCTCGCGGGACTGCGCCGCGCGGCCCCGGCGGACGCGCGCGAGCTCGCGCTCGAGCCCGCTGACGCCGTCCGCGCGCTCGCCCCAGACCGCGGGGTCGACGTCGGTCACCGTCACGGCTGGCGCCACCGCCGGCCGTCGCGCGCGATGAACAGGTCGGCCTCGGTCGGCCCCCACGTCCCGGCCGCGTACGTGGGCGGCGCCGCGCGGTCCTCGCGCCACGCGCCGACGATCGGGTCGACGAGGCGCCACTGCTCCTCGACCTCGTCCTGGCGCGTGAAGAGCGTCGCGTCGCCGCGCAGCGCGTCGAGGAGGAGCGTCTCGTACGCGTCGGGCGCGTCGACGAGGAACGACGCCCCGTAGACGAAGTCCATCGCGACCGACCGGATTCGCACGCCCTGGACGGGGACCTTCGCCCCGAACTTCAGGGAGATGCCTTCCTCCGGCTGGATGCGGATGACGAGCGTGTTCGGCTCGAGCCCCTCGCGCGCGCCGGCGCTGAAGAGGTGATGCGGCACGGCGCGGAACTGGATCGCGATCTCGGTGGCCCGCTTCGGGAGCCGCTTCCCGTGGCGCAGGTAGAACGGCGTACCTTCCCAGCGCCAGTTGTCGACGAACAGCTTCAGCGCGACGAACGTCTCGGTGCGCGACTCCGGCGCGATCTCCGGCAGCGCGTGATAGCCGGCCACGGGCTCACCTTCGATCGCGCCCGCGGCGTACTGGCCGCGCACAGCGCGCTCGGCGAGCTCGTCCTCGCCGATCGGACGGATCGCGCGGAGGACCTTCACCTTCTCGTCGCGCACGGCGTTCGCATCGAAGTCCACGGGCGGCTCCATCGCGACGAGGGCGAGGAGCTGCAGGAGATGGTTCTGGACGACGTCGCGCATCGCGCCGGCCTTGTCGTAGTACTCCGTGCGGTCGTCCACGCCGAGCGGCTCGGCGACGGTGATCTGCACGTGATCCACGTACCGGCGATCCCAGACGGGCTCGAAGATCGAGTTCGCGAAGCGGAACACGAGGATGTTCTGCACGGTCTCCTTGCCGAGGTAGTGATCGATGCGGAACACCTCGGCCTCGGCGAAGACCTCGTAGAGGGTGCGCGACAGCGCCGTCGCGCTCGCGAGGTCGCGGCCGAACGGCTTCTCGACGACGATGCGCGCCCAGCCGCTGCCGCTGCGCAGGTCGTGGCGGCCGATCGACCGCACGATCGGGACGTAGGCCGACGGCGGTGTCGCGAGATAGAAGAGCCGGTCGCCGTCCGTCCCGAGATCGCGATCGAGCTGGTCGAGCCGCCGCCGCAGGTCGTCGTATCCGTCCTCCGCGCGGACGGAGACGTAGAAGAGGCGCTCGGCGAACGAGGGCCACACGTCCTCGTCGATCGGCCGCGAGCGGCTGTGCTCGCCGATGGCGGTGCGCAGCTGCGCCCGGTACTCGGCGTCGGTCATCTCGCCGCGGCCGACACCGACGACGGCGAACGCCGGCGGGAGGAGGCGCTGGCGCGCGAGGTCATACAGCGCCGGCATGAGCTTGCGCGACGCGAGGTCGCCGGTTCCGCCGAAGATGACCATGACCGACGGTTCCGGCATCCGCGCGAGCCGCAGTCCCGCGCGGAGAGGATTGACGACGGTGGTCGCTACCGGATCACGCCTTTTTGGTCTTCGATCCGCTGCTGCGCGGGTCGTCGCTCTCGGTCTTGATGGCGTGACCTCCGAATTGATTTCTCAGTGCTGCCGCCACCTTCATGGCGAACGAGTCTTCCTGACGCGACGTGAAACGGGCGAAGAGCGAGTGCGCGAGGACGGTCGCGGGGACGTCGTGCTCGATCGCCTCGAGGATCGTCCAGCGGCCCTCGCCGCTGTCGGACACGTAGCCCTTGATGTTGCGCAGGTCCTTGCCTTCCTGCTCGAATGCGCGCTCCGCGAGCTCGAGCAGCCACGAGCGCACGACGCTCCCGTGGTCCCACACGCTGGCGACGCGCTGAAGGTCCAGGTCGAACTCGCTCTTGTGGAGGAGCTCGAAGCCCTCGCCGTACGCCTGCATCATCCCGTACTCGATCCCGTTGTGGACCATCTTGACGAAGTGGCCCGCGCCGCTCTTGCCGAAGTGCGCCCACCCGTCGGGCGGCGCGAGCGTGTCGAGGATCGGCCGCAGGTGGTCGACCGCGTCCTGCGGGCCGCCGACCATCATGCAGAAGCCGAGCTCGAGCCCCCAGATCCCGCCCGACACGCCGACGTCCACGGCGCGCACGCCCTTCGCGGCCAGCTCCTCGGCGCGGCGCATGGAGTCGCGGAAGTACGAGTTCGCGCCGTCGACGACGATGTCGCCCGCTGATGCGTGCGCCGCGAACTCGCGCAGCGTCACTTCCGTCGCGTCGCCCGAGGGGACCATGGACCACAGCACGCGCGGCGGCTTCAGCGCCGCGACCATCTCGGCGATCGAGTACGCGCCGACGGCGCCGCGCGTCTTCGCCTCGTCGACGGGACCCGGACTGCGGTTGCCCGCGACGACGCGATGTCCACCGCGCGCGAGGCGCGTGACCATGTTCCCGCCCATGCGGCCGAGGCCGTACAGCCCGATGTCCATGGTGAGCCTGCATTCTGCGATACCGTTGGCACGTGGCGGTCACCGCGCCCGCCCGGCTCGAGACGTACCGCACCGTGGCGCGTCAGCTGCGTGCGGACAGCATCCGTTCCAGCACGGCCGCGGGCTCGGGGCATCCGACGTCGTCGCTCTCCGCGGCGGACCTCCTCGCGGTCCTCCTGGCGGGCCACCTCCGCTACGACTTCGCGCAGCCCGACCACCCCGCGAACGACCACCTCATCTTCTCGAAAGGGCACGCGTCGCCGCTCGTCTACGCCGTGCTTCGCGCGGGAGGAGCGATCGACGACGCGGAGCTCATGACGTTCCGGAAGCTCGGAAGCCGCCTCGAAGGCCACCCGACGCCGATCCTGCCGTGGATCGACGTCGCGACGGGGTCGCTCGGGCAGGGCTTCCCGATCGCGGTCGGCGTCGCGTGGGCCGGGCAGCGCGTGCTGAAGGCTCCGTACCACGTGTGGGCGCTCCTCGGGGACAGCGAGACGGCCGAAGGGTCGGTCTGGGAGGCGTTCGACCGCGCCGGGCACGAGCGCCTCGTGGGCCTGACGGCCATCGTCGACGTGAACCGGCTCGGCCAGCGCGGCCCGACCGAGCTGCAGTGGGACACCGACGCGTACGCCGAGCGCATCGAGGCCTTCGGCTGGGACGCCATCGCGATCGACGGCCACGACCTCGAGGAGATCGACGAGGCCTTCGCGCGCGCGCGCGAGGCCGAGCGCCCGACGGCGATCCTCGCGCGCACGCGCAAGGGACACGGCGTGTCGTTCATCGAGGACAAGGAGGGCTGGCACGGCAAGGCGCTGAAGCCGGACGAAGCAGCGAAGGCGCTCGCCGAGATCGGCGACGAGCCCTCGCGCACGTTCGAGGTCGCGAAGCCTCCGGCCTGGACGCCGCCCGCGCTGAAGCGCGGGAACCCCGTGCTGACCGTCCACACGGAGCCGGTCGCGACGCGCAAGGCATACGGCGAGGCGCTCGCGGCGCTCGGGTCCGCGCGCGGCGACGTCGTCGTGCTCGACGCCGAGGTGAGCAACTCGACGCACAGCGAGGACTTCAAGAAGGAGCACGCCGACCGGTTCTTCGAGATGTACATCGCGGAGCAGCAGATGATCGCCGCCGCGGTCGGCATGCAGGTCGTCGGCCTCGTGCCGTTCGCCTCGACCTTCGCCGCGTTCCTCACGCGCGCCTACGACTTCATCCGCATGGCCGCGGTCTCGCGCGCGAGCATCCGCTTGTCGGGCTCGCACGCCGGCGTGTCCATCGGCGAGGACGGACCGTCGCAGATGGCGCTCGAGGACCTCGCGATGATGCGCGCGGTCCACGGGTCGACCGTCCTGTACCCGTGCGACGCGAACCAGGCCGCGAAGCTCGTCGTCGCGATGGCGGACCGCGCGGGGATCGTGTACATGCGGACGACGCGCGAGAAGACCAAGGTCATCTACGGCGCGGACGAGGCGTTCCCGATCGGCGGGAGCAAGGTCGTGCGTGGCGGCGGGGCGGACGACCGCGCGGCCGTCGTCTCCGCGGGGATCACGCTGCACGAGGCGATCGCCGCCGCGGACCAGCTCGGGAAGGACGATGTGCGGCTCCGCGTCATCGACGCGTACACGGTGAAGCCGATCGACCGCGCGGCGCTCGTCGCGGCGGCGAAGGCGACCGGCGGGCGCATCGTCGTCGTCGAGGATCACTGGGTCGAGGGCGGCATCGGCGACGCCGTGCTCGCCGCGCTCGCGGAGGCCGGCGAGGTCGCACCGCGCTACCGGCACCTCGCGGTGCGCGAGATGCCCGGATCCGGGAAGCCGATGGAGCTGCTCGACGCGGCGGGGATCTCCGCGAAGCACATCATCGCGGCGGTGCGGGAAGTGCTCTAGGCTCGTCCCCGGAGGAAGTGGAAGTGGAAGTCACGCTCATCGTCATCGCCGCGCTCGTCCTCATCGGGGTGTTCCTCGTCGCCATGTACAACCGGCTCGTCACGCTGCGCCAGCGCGTGAAGGAGGCGTGGAGCGACATCGACGTCCAGCTGAAGCGGCGCCACGACCTCGTCCCGAACCTCGTCGAGACCGTGAAGGGCTACGCGGGCCACGAGCGCCAGACGCTCGAATCCGTCGTCAAGGCGCGCCAGCAGGCCGTCGACGTGCGCGGCCTGAGCCCCGAGCAGCGCGCGCAGGCGGAGAACGTGCTCACGCAGGCCCTCCGGCAGCTGTTCGCGCTCGCCGAGGCGTACCCGCAGCTGCGCGCCGTGGAGTCGTTCAACCAGCTGCAGGAGCAGCTGACCGCGACCGAGGACAAGATCTCGTTCGCGCGGCGCTTCTACAACGGCAACGTCCGCGACTACAACACGTCGCTCATGACGTTCCCGACGAATCTGCTCGCGGGCACGTTCGGCTTCACCGCTGAGCAGTACTTCGAGATCACCGACGCGGCCGAGCGCGCGGTCCCGCAGGTCAAGTTCACCACGTAGCACGTGGCCTCCGCGCCGCTCACCCCGCGCCTGAGCATCTACGACGCCGTCGCGGCGAACCGGTGGCGGACGCTCGTCCTCATCGGCGTGTTCACCGTGATCGTCGCGCTCATCGCCTACGTCGCCGGCGAGGTCATGGCCCCCGGCGCCGGCATCGCCGCGCTGCCGTTCGGCCTCGGCGTCTCCGCGGTGTCCGCCACGGGCTCGTACCTCGCGGGCGACAAGGTCGTGCTCGGCATGAGCAAGGCGCGCGAGCTCGCCGCGGGCGAGGAGCCGCAGCTGCGCAACGTCGTCGAGGCGCTCGCCGTCGGCCTCGGGATGCCCGCGCCGAAGCTCTACCTCATCGACGACACCGCGCCGAACGCGTTCGCGACCGGCCGTGATCCCGCGCACGCGTCGATCGTGGTCACGCGCGGGCTGCTCGACAAGCTCGATCGCACGGAGCTCGAGGGGGTCATGGCGCACGAGATGTCGCACGTCGCGAACCGCGACATCCGCACGATGCTCTTCGCCGCGGTCCTCGCCGGCACGGTCGTCCTCTTCGCCGACGTGCTGCTCCGCTGGCTCCGGTTCGGGGGCGCGCGCCGCGGCCGCCGCGACCGCCACGGTGGCGACGCGATGGCGCTGCTGCTCATCGTGGGGCTCGTGCTCGCGATCGTCGGGCCGATCGTCGCGCGGGTCATCACGATGGCGGTCTCGCGGGAGCGCGAGTTCCTCGCCGACGCGTCGGGGGCGCTGCTCACCCGGTACCCGCCCGGGCTCGCGAGCGCGCTGCGGAAGATCGCCGCTGACCCGGAGCCGCTCGAGGTCGCGAACAAGGCGACCGCGCCCCTCTACTTCTGGGACCCGCTGAAGGACCGGCCGACGTTCCTGGACGGCCTCTTCGACACGCATCCGCCCGCCGCGGAGCGCATCCGCCGGCTCGAAGCGATGTGAGCGCATGCGGGGGCTCCGCCCCCGCAACCCCCGCTAGCCTGATCCGATGCCCTCGGAGCTCCGCGCCGCGCTCATCGGGGTGCTGCTCGTCGTCTTCGCGGCGACCATCGGGATCGCCGTCGGGACGCGCGCGCGGTCCACGCCGACGCCGCGGCCGGTCCCGAGCGCGACGACGATCGCGCTGCCGTCAGCGACGGCGGCCGATCCCGCCGACGTGCAGCGCCGCGCCTTCGCCCAGCCGCTCGCGGCGGGATGCGCGACCGACAAGGCGGTCTGGCTCTTCGCCGACGGCGGCTCCGCCATCCGGTTCGACGGGCGCGTCTGGACCATCCCCGATCCGACGCTGCGGTCGCTGACCGCCGCGGCCTGCCGCGGCGGGAGCGCGCTCGCGGTCGGCGCCGGCGGCAGCCTGCTCACCGCGGACGACGATCACCGTGAGCTGCGCGTCGACCGTACCGGGAACGATGACCTTCACGGGATCTCGCTCTTCATCGACGGCGCGCTCGCCGTCGGTGAGGCGGGGACGGTGCTGCAGCAGACGGTGCTCGAGTGGCGTCCCGTCGCGACCGGCGCGACCGAGGACCTGCGCGGCGTCTCCGTCGCCTTCGAGCGCGTTGTCACACCGGGACGCTCGCAGGCGTGGGTCGTGGGCGCGTCCGGCGCGAGCTATCGCCTGACCGAGGCCGGGTGGCAGCGTGTGCCGACCGGGACGACCGAGACGCTCCGCGCGATCGTCCAGCAGGGCGACGTGGCCCTCGCGGCCGGGGATCGCGGCACGATCCTGCGGTCCGAGAAGGACGCGTGGACGGCGCTCGCGTCCGGCACGGACGTCGATCTCCGCGCGGCCGCGATCGTCGGCGCGACCACCGCGTGGATCGTCGGCGACAAAGGGACGGTGATCGAGGTCTCGGGCGCTGCGATGCGCCGCGTCGAGATCGGGACCACCTGTACGCTCCGCGCGGTGTTCGCGCAGGACGCGTCGATCTGGGTCGTCGGCTCCGACGGCGTGCGCGGCGGCGCGTGGCGCATCCGCCCGACGGGCACGGACCGCTGGGGCACATGCTGACCTGAGCGCAAGCCGGTCTGGCGAGGGACATGACTGGCGTCACATGTGCAGCGTTCCTTGATGGGAGGTGATCCCATGCCGGAGAAGGGAACGCTCGAGAAGTCACGCGAGGCCAAGCGCGAAGGCAAGTCGCCCTCGACGCAGGCCGGTCCGTTCGTCGAAGAGGAGATCGAGCACGTCCGTGAAGGCAAGCACGGCGCCCGCTCGACGAAGCAGGCGATCGCGATCGGCCTGTCGAAGGCGCGCAAGGCGGGCGTGAGGCTCCCGCGCCGCAAGGGCGTGCGCGTCCCGAAGCGCGGCCGGAAGACGTCGGCGACGCGGTCGCGGGCGGTGCGCGGCGCGCTGAAGCGTGAGGGCCGGAAGGCCGGCACGCGCGGGGCGCTCGCGCGGCAGGCCCGGTCGGCCGCACGCCGGCGCGGCCCGACGGCCCGGAAGCGCGCGGCGGCGAAGGCCGTGCGGACGAAGGGCGCCGCGGGGCGCAGCGCGGCCGCGAAGAAGGCGGCGCGCACGCGCGCGAGGAGAGCGGCCTAAGCCGTTCGGAGCTTCGGGTCGAGGGCGTCGCGCAGCGAGTCGCCGAAGAGGTTGAAGCCGAAGACGGCGAGGCTGATCGCGAAGCCCGGCGCGATCGCGAGCCAGGGGGCCTGATCGAGGAACTGCATCCCCTGGCCGCGGAGCATGTTTCCCCACGCGGGCTCGGGCTCGACGACGCCGAGCCCGAGGAACGAGAGCGTCGCCTCGAGCAGGACGGCCTGCCCGAGGAAGGCGGTGAGCAGGATGAGGTAGGGCGCGAACACGTTCGGCGCGATGTGCCGGAACATGATCCGCGGCGCGCGGACGCCGACAGAGCGCGCCGCTTCGATGTAGGGCATCTGCACGACGGCGAGGCCGCTCGCGCGCGTCACGCGCGCGACCCGCGGGATGACGGGGACCGTGATCGCGGCGATGACGTTGCCCGTGCTCGGGCCGAGGGCCGCCACGACCGCGATGGCGAGGACGATGAGCGGGAACGACAGCAGCACGTCCATGAAGCGCTGGATGAGCTCGTCCGTCCTGCCGCCGAAATACGCACCGACGATCCCGAGGAAGAAGCCGAGCGTCGAGCCGACGATCGACGAGGTGAATCCGACGAGCAAGGCCGTTCGCGCGCCGAACAGGATCCGCGAGAACACGTCGCGTCCGAACGGGTCCGTCCCGAACAGGTGCTCGAGGCTCGGGGGGAGCGGGAGCCCCGTGAAGTTCTGGGCATAGGGGTCGTACGGCGCGATCACGTCGGCCAGGGCGGCGGCGACGATCATGAGGATGATCACCGCCGCGCCAGCGGCGCCGAGCGGCCGCCGGCGCACGAAGTCCACGACCCCGCGCCGCCACCGGCGTGCCGTCGTGTCCTCGAGGAAGCGCCGGCGTGCGAGCTCCTCGGGATCGGTCGTGGCCGTGACGGGCCGGGCGTGGCCGGTCACGCGTAGCGGATCCGCGGGTCGAGCACGGCGTAGAGCATGTCGACGAGGAAGTTCACGAAGACGAACACGAACGAGAAGATGAGGACGATCGCCTGGACCATCGCGTAGTCGCGGTGCGCGACGGCGTCGACGAGCAGCTTCCCGAGGCCGTTCACGTTGAAGACCTGTTCCGTGACGACGAGCCCGCCGAACAGGAAGGCGAACTCGAGGCTGATGACGGTGACAACGGGGAGGAGCGAGTTCCGGAGCGCGTGCCGCACGACGACGAGCCACTCGCGCACGCCCTTCGCGCGCGCGGTGCGCACGTAGTCCTCGCGGAGCACCTCGAGGACCGACGAGCGCGTCATGCGCGTCGCGACGGCCGAGTAGCGGTAGCCGACAGCGAGCGCCGGCCAGATGAGCTGGGCGAGGTTCTCCACGGGATCCTTCCACAGCGGGACGAAGATGAGCGGCGGTGCCCAGTGGAACCACACGACCAGGCCGAGGATCATCAGGATCCCGAGCCAGAACGAGGGGAACGCGAGGCCCCCGATGCTGAACACGCGGACGGCGTAGTCGGGCCACTTGTCCTGGTTCACGGCGGCGACGACCCCGAGCGGGATCGCGAGCGCCGTCGCGATGAGCGCGGCGATCAGCGCGAGCTCGACCGTGATGCCGAGGCGGGAGCCGACCTCCTCGGTCACCGGACGATCCGTCCAGAGCGAGGTGCCGAAGTCGAGCCGCACCACCTGGCCCATCCAGTCGACGAACTGCTCCGCGAGCGGCTTGTCGAGGCCGAGGAGCTTGCGCTCGCGGTCGATGACCTCCTGCGGGACGGAGCCCGACTGTGAATAGCGGAGCGTCACGACGTCGCCAGGGACGATGCGCATGAGCACGAACGTCAGGATGGCCACGCCGAGGAGGGTGGGGACCATGAGGAGGAGCCGGCCGATGACGTAGCGCTGCATCGCGCCAGTCTGCGACCGGCCCCTCCCGCTGGCTAGTTGCCCGCTATTTGTCCGCCAGCCAGATGCTGGCCATGTCCATGGTCGTGTAGTGGTTCGAGCCGGCCTTGTAGCCGCGGACCTTGCTGAGGTACGGGATGATCCGGTACCACCAGAGCACCGGGACCATCCACGCCTTCTCGCCGATCGCGTACTTCTCGATGTCCCACACGAGCTTCTTGCGCTTCTCAGGATCGGTCTCGCGGGCCTGTGCGTCGATCATCTTGTCCAGGTTCGCGTCGTCGTAGTGCGAGAGGTTGAGGCCCTTCCCGAGCCCGCTCGCCGAGTAGAACTTCGCGAGCTGGAGGTCCGGCTCGTCGAAGAAGTCGCAGTTGAAGTCGAGGCCGACGTCGAAGTTCTTGTTCCGCAGGTCGGCCTGGTAGGCGGCCGTCTCCTTCACCTCGTGCGTCGCGGTGACGCCGATCTTCTTCCACTCGTTGATCAGGAAGAGGGCGACCGGCTCGTAGGGCGTGGTGATGTTGCGGTTGAGGAACTTGAACGACAGGTTGCTCTGACCGGCGTCGGCGAGGAGCTTCTTCGCGTCCTCGACGGCCTTCTTGTTGTCGCGAGAGAACCCAGGGACCTTCTCGAGGTCCGCATCGGACATCGCGAACGGGCCGCCCGGTCGCATGAGCCCGCCGACGTCCTTGACGATCGTCTGCTTCGACAGCGCCTCGCCGCCGGCCCAGCGGTCGACCGCGATGTTGAGGGCCTGGCGGACGCGCACGTCGTCGAACGGCTTTTTCGTCGTGTTGAATGAGACGTAGTTCACGCAGACCCACTTGGCTTCCTGGATCGAGAGGTCGTTCGGGAGCGCGCGGGAGAGCGTGTCGCGCTGGGTGGGCGTGAATCCGCGGAACTCGATCATCGCCTGCTTGCTCTGGATCGCGCTCGTCTGCCGGTTCACGTCGGTGATGAAGATCGCCTTGTAGCTGTCGAGGTACGGCTTGCCCTTCACGAAGTAGTTCGGGTTCTTCTTGCCCGCCCAGTGCGAGCCCTTCACGTACTCGACGTACGTGAACGGACCTGTGCCCATGATGTTCTTCTCGAAGAACTTCGGGTCGGTCTTCAGCTTCGCGGCCGGGTAGATGTAGTTCCACGGCGACGCGAGGCTGGCCAGGAACGACGCGGTCGCGTACTTGAGCTTGAAGACGACCGTGCTCGGGTCGCTCGCGGTGATCGTGTCGACGGCCGCGTACGCGCCCTGCCGCGGGCTCGTGACGCCCGTCGGCGGCTTGATGATCTTGTCGTACGTCGCGACGATGTCCGCGCTCGTCAGCTTCGAGCCGTCGTGGAACGTCACGTCGGTGCGCAGCTTGACGGTCCAGGTGAGCTTGTCCGCGGAGATCTGCGGCATGCCGTCAGCGACGTCCGGGACGATCTTGCTCACGTTGTCCGCGGGATCGAGCTTGTACAGCAGGCTGTAGTGCGGAGCGATGGGCTGCAGGCTCGCGAAGGTCGTCGACTGGTGCGCGTCGAAGGTTGGCGGCTCGGCGGTCACGATGTAGATGAGCTCGCCGCCCGGCTTCGGCTGCTCGCCGGCCTGCGTCGCCGCAGCGGTCCCCGCTGCGGACGGTGTCGGCGATCCAGTGCCACCCTGCGGCTGGGCCGTGCACGCCGACAGGATGAGCGCGACGATCACCACGAAGGGGATCGGCAGGCGTCGGAACACTGTCTCTATCCCTCCCCGCGCGGCACGCGGCCGCGCCCCTGAATGGGCCGAACTATACGCCGCGAGGCTTGCGCGCCAGCACCTCTTCATAGACGTCGACGAGCTGTCGCGCGACGTGCGCCCAGTCGAAATCGACGGCGCGCCGCGCGCCCGCCGCGCCGAGACGATCCCGCAGCGCGGGATCGTCGATGAGCTGTGCCATGGCCCGGCACAACGCGTCCGGATCCTTCGGCTCGACGAGGAGCCCCGTCACACTCCTCTGTACGACCTTCTTGTAGCCGTGGATGTCGGAGGCGACGACGGCGCGTCCGGCGGCCATCGCCTCGAGCAGCACGATCCCGAACGACTCCTGCCCCGTCGACGGCGCGCAGAAGATGTCGGCCGTCTTGTAAAAGCGCGCCTTGTCGATGTCCGAGACGCGGCCGGCGAAGAGGACGTCGCCCAGACGCTCGCGGCGCACGAACCGGCGCATCTCGCCGATCTGCGGGCCCGCGCACGCGAGGATGAGCCGCACCTCCGGATACGTGCGCTTCAGCGCGCTGTACGCGCGAAGGAGGTACATCGCGCCCTTCCGCTGCTCGGCGCGCCCGACGAAGAGGATGTTCACCTTTCCGTCGCGGTACTCCGGGAACGCGCGCGCGCTCGTGAATGAGTCGACGTCGACGCCGTTCGGGATGATCCGATACTCGCCGGGGAAGTACTGCGACACGAAGTGACGCGCCGCGCTCGATACGGCGATCCGCGCCGAGAGCTTGCGCATGTAGTGCTGGCCGACCGGGCGCCCGAGCCAGTACGACAGCGAGAACCCGCCGAACGCGTGGAACGTCGCGACGTTCGGGCACCGCGCGCTGTCGAGGATCTGCATGGAGAGGAACGGGACGAGCGGCTCATGGTGGTGGATCACGTCGAAACGCTCGCGCTTCAGCATCCGCTCCACGAGGTACTCGAGCCGGAGCGAGAGCGTGATGCGGCCGATGCTCCCGTTGTAGGGGATCGCGACGGCCTGGCCGATCTGGATGACGTCCTGCGCGGGCGGGTCATCACCCCACGGCGCGGTCACGATGCGGACGTCATGGCCGAGCCCCTTCAGCTGCTCGTACTGCTCGCGGATGTACGAGTTCGCGCCGCCGGGACGCGGGTACGCATATGGGCTGACGATGCCGATCTTCATCGCGCGCTCCCGCCGCGCACGTAGCGCCGCCACACCCTCTTCGCGGGATCGCGCAGCATCGAGCGGTACTGCTGGCGGACCGCGCCGTCGAGGTGCTCCTTCAGCGTCCAGCGCCGGCCGGCGGCCTTCGTCGTGCGCGCGCGGATCGCGCTCCGGAGGGCGTCGGCCGTGTCGCCATCGAACTCCGTCCACGCCGTCCCGACGAGGTTCGCGTGGTGCGCGTCGCTCGATCCCGTCTCCGCCACGCGCAGCACGTGCGCGTTCAGCCACTCGGCCCGCGCGGCGCGGACGCGCCCGGCGTAGGAGGGATTCCGGAGCTCGATCCCGTCGACGAACGTCCGGTCGTCGCCGCGCTCCGCGAGGTCGCGCAGCGCGCGCTCGCCGACCGAGAAGGTCAGGTATGAGAGCGGATGCGGCACCACCGCGATGCCGCCTCGCTCGTGGATGGCGGCGATCGTCTCGGCGAGCGGCCGCAGCATCGGCACCTCGTCCTCGAGGAATAGCGCGAGCACGTGGCCCGAGCGCGTCGTGACCTCCATGCCCGTGATGACGCTCACCCGGCTGCCCCGCCGCGCCGCCGCGTCGCGCGCCTGGAACGAGCCGCGGATGTCGTCGTGATCCGTGACCGCGATCACGTCCAGGTCCGCGCGCTCGGCCGCGTCGAGGATCTCCTCGGGGGGCGAGAGCCCATCGCCGAGGTCGGAGTGCAGCTGGAGGTCCGCGCGGCCCATCTACTCCGACCCTCGCTCGGGGAGACCCCTCGCTCGGGCCCGGGTGCTCGACCTCGTCGCTTCGGCGTTCGCCTCAGCGCCTCGGTCTGCGCTGCCCGGGGGTACGGCCCGGTCCCACACGCGCTCGAAGACGGACCACTGCTCGGGCGAACGCGCGACGTGGCGCTCGAGGACGGCGGCCCAGCGCCGCACGCCCTCGCGCACGTCCGCATCGCGGTCGCCCGTGCGCTCGAGCTCGATCTCCGGCTCGATGCGCGCGATGAGGCGGCCGTGCTCGCGCGAGGCGAACCCGGGCACGAGCGCGGCGCGCGTCCGCAGCGCGACCGCGACGTGGCCGGAGGGCAGCAGCGTCTCGCGCCCGAAGAACGACACCCGCTCGCCCGTCCCTGTCAGGGCGCGGTCGGCGAGGAAGCCGAGGACCCCGCCGCGCTTCAGCGTGCGGCCGATCCCCACCGCCGAGCGCGTCTCGATCGTGCGGATGCCCATGGCCCCTCGCGCACGGTCGATGAGGCGCCCGAAGGGATCCGACTTCGTCTCGACGAGCACGGCCACGTCGAGGCCGCGGGCGGCGAGCATCTGGCCGCAGAGCACGACCGGCCCGAGGTGCGCGCTCGCGAGGACGACCCCCGTGCCGCGGGCCTGCGCCTGCGTGAAATTCGTCCAGCCCTCGACCTCGATCATCGAGAGAAGGCGCTCGGGCGAGAGGCGAAGGATGCGGAACGTCTCGAGGTAGTGACGCGCCTGCGCGACGAACACGCGGCGCGCGTGGCGCGGGTGCCCGACGACCGCGAGGTTCGCGCGCACGGCGGCGCGCGCACGCGGCGCCGCGACGAACGCGACGGTCCCGAGGATCTCGCTGAGCGGGCGGTCGAGCGCCTCCGGCAGCGCGGGGACCGTGACCTCGACCGCGCGCGTCAGCGCGAGCGAGATCACGTCGCTCCCGCGGCGCGCTCCGCGGGCCACATCGGCCGGAAGATGTACCACTGGTCCGGCCAGCGACGGATGAGGTCCTCGAGGCCGCGCGCGATCGCCGCCGTGACGCGCTCGGTCTCTGTCGTGGACTGTCCGGTCCGCTCGACGAAGATCGGCGGCAGCGCGACGCCTCGGAACGTGTTGTCGCGCTGGCGGAACACAGCGGCCACGACGATCGGCGCTCCGGACACGCGCGCGAGGTTCGCCGCGACCGCCGGGAATGAGGCTGGCGCGCCGAAGAACTCGGCGCGCACGGTGTCGAAGGCGAGCGCGCGCGGCCCGAGATCCATCATCAGGCCGACCATCTCGTTCCGGCGGAGCGCCTGCAGCACCTTGCGCGCGGCGCCGTTCGGCGAGTGGATGTTGATGTTCTTGTGAGCGCGGTTGCCGACGAGCAGGTCCATGAGACGCTGGTTCGCGAGGTCGTCCGCGATGACGTTGAGCGGGATCTCATCGGCGATGCGCGCACCGCCGACCTCGAAGTTGCCGAAGTGGATCGACGCGAAGATGAGGCCACGGCCGCGCTCGGTGGCCGCGCGGAGGTGCTCCCACCCGTCGACCGTCACGATCCGCTCGAGGTCGCCGGGGTGCAGTCGGGGGAACCGCATGATCTCCACGACGTACTTCGCGAAGTTGCGGAACGACCGGCGGGCGACGTTCGCCACCTCGCGGTCGTGCACCGGTCGCGCGAGGACGCGCGCGAAGTTGTCCTTCGCGATGCGCCGCTTCGTCGTCCAGGTCAGGTACGCGAGGTCGCCCAGCGCGGCCGCGACCGGGTACAGCACGCGCTGCGGCAGCCGCTGCGCGAGCGCGGCGGCCGACCGCCAGAGCCAGTACCCGAAGCCGTGGGCGAGCCGGCGACGCACGGTCAGGCCTTGACCGCGGCCTTCTCTCCCGTCAGGACCTCGAGGTCGTTCCCCGCGATGAACGCCTCGACGCGCTCGCGCGCGACGTCGTCCGGGATCTGCTGCGGCGGCGACTTCATGAAGTACGCGGCCGGGGCGACGATCGTCCCCGCGAGGCCGCGGTCGAGGGCGAGCTTCGAGCAGCGGATCGCGTCGATGACGACGCCCGCGCTGTTCGGCGAGTCCCAGACCTCGAGCTTCACCTCGACGTTCAGCGGCACGTCGCCGAAGGTCGTCCCCTCCATGCGGATGTAGCACCACTTGCGGTCGAGCAGCCACGGCACGTGGTCCGACGGTCCGACGTGCACGTCGCCCGCGGGCAGCGGGTAGGGGAGCATGCTCGTGACCGCGTTCGTCTTGCTGATCTTCTTCGACTCGAGGCGCTCGCGCTCGAGCATGTTGAGGAAGTCGGTGTTGCCCCCGAAGTTCAGCTGGTACGTGCGGTCGAGGCGCACGCCGCGGTCGTTGAACAGGTTCGTGAGGACGCGGTGCGTGATGGTCGCGCCGACCTGCGACTTGATGTCGTCGCCGATGATGGGGAGCCCGCGCTCGGCGAAGCGGCGCTGCCAGTACGGCTCGCGCCCGATGAAGACCGGGATGCAGTTGATGTACGCGCAGCCGGCGTCGAGCACCTGCTCGACGTACCACTTCGTGGCCTCCTCGCTGCCGACGGGGAGGTAGCTGACGACGACGTCGGTCTTCGTGTCCTTCAGGATCCCGACGATGTCGTCCGTCGGTCCCGGCGCCTTCTCGATGACCTGCGCCAGGTACTTGCCGATGCCGTCGTGCGTCATCCCGCGGTGGACCTTCACGCCCGAGCGCGGCACGTCCGCGAAGCGGTACGTGTTGTTCGGCTTCGCGTAGATCGCCTCGGCGAGGTCCTTCCCGACCTTGTTCTTGTCGACGTCGAACGCGGCGACGAACTCGATGTCGCTGATGTGGTAGCCGCCGAGGTCGACATGCATCAGTCCGGGGATGCGCTCGCCCTGCTTGGCGCCCCGGTAGTAGTGGATGCCCTGCACGAGCGAGCTCGCGCAGTTCCCGACGCCCACGATGGCGACGCGGATCTTCCGCTGGCCGCGGCGCGCGCGCCCGTCGGCGCGCCCGTCCTTGCTCGGCCGAATGCGGCCGTTGCCGCTCCGCCGCGCGGCGGGCCGGGATCCATTCGATGTACGAGCCATGTCTGACCTTCCTTTTACTGCCCGCGAGCGAGCGTCCGTGCGACGACGGCCACACGCTGCACGAGGGTGATCGTGGCGAGGATCGCGACGGCGGCGACCGCCGTCGTGAACGGGGTGAGCGAGCCGAGCGCCGCCCAGCCCGCGACGCCTAGGAGGAGGATGACCAGCCGCGCCTCGCGCGGCGCGGGGCCGACGGTGGCGCGCACGCCGAGGGATTCGGCCTTCGCGCGGATGTAGGACACGAGGAACGACGCCGTCATCGCCGCGAGCGACGTCCAGAGGAGGATCGGGTCGGCGCGCGCCGCCGCGACCGCGATCGCCGCGGCGAAGAGCGCGGCGTCGGCGAGCCGGTCCGCCGACGAGTCGAAGAACGCGCCGAGCGTCGTCCCGCCGCCGCTCGCGCGCGCGACGACGCCGTCGAGCGTGTCCGCGAGCGAGCCCGCGACGAGCAGCACGAGGGCCGCGAGCGGCTGCTGCTGCGAGAGGAGCGCCGCGCCCGCGAGCATCAGCAGGATCCCGAGCGCCGTGATCGCGTTCGGCCCGATCCCCATCGCCGCGAGGCCGCGGCCGAGCGGGGCGAGCGCGCCGCGCGTGGCACGCGCGGCCCGCGCCGGGACGACGCCGTGCGACGAGGACATAGCCGTCATCGCTCCGCTGCGAGCTGCGCGCGCGCGCTCGACCGACCGATCGACACGGACGCCGGGTTCGTGAGCGTGCGTGCGCTCCGCTCGTTCATCTCGGCGAAGCGCTCGCCATCGAAGGTGCATCGGACCTCGCGGCCGGCGCGGACGGTGCGCACGACGCCGGCGCGCTTCAGGCGGTGCAGGTGCCACGTGAGCAGCGGCTGGCTCACGCGTAGGCGGCGCGCGATCTCGGACACCATCTGCTCGCCCTCCGTCGCGAGGAGCTGCACGACGCGCAGGCGCGTGACGTCGCCGAGCGCGCGGTGATACGTGCGCAGCTCGCGCAGGGACGCCTCACTCAGCATGCTCCCCGTTCGCTCCCCTGGATCGACGTGTCGCCGGCCCGCGACGACACTTCAAGTTTCGCTTATAGATCCATCCGGGACAGTAGGCGCGCCCGACGGGGGCGTCAAGAACCCGTGCACGAACGCCGCCGCGAGGGGCCAGGCCGCGATGCGGGCGACGAGCAGCGCGATGCCCAGCGCGAGAGCGCGACGGAGCGATGGATCGTTCGCCTGCGCGGCGCCGCGCAGGATCGACACCTCGGCGAGCGCGGATGGCACGGCGAGCAGCACGCCGACGGCGAGGAGCGCCCCGTAGCCGACGCCGCGCCGCGCGGCATAGACGCCCGCGGCGATCGGACCGGCGAGCAGCTCGGGCAGCTCGATGGCCGCGATGCGGAGGTCATCGGGCGTGCGGATCCCGGCGACGGCGAGGAAGAAGCTCGTCGGCCAGAACAGGTGGACGATCGCGCCGGCGACGATGGCGACGCCGATCGCGCGCACGGCGGCGCTCGTCGACCGCGCGCGCGGGGCCGCCGGGACGAGCGTGGCCAGGACGATGCCGGCGGCGAGCCCGGCCGCCGCGCCGAGGAGGAGCGAGGCGAACGCGGGTCCGGCCTGCCCGAGCGGATCCCGCAGTGCGCTCCGGCCGACGTACGCATACGTGAGCGCGGCGCTCGCGAACGTCCCCGCCAGGGCGGCGGCACGGACGGCGACGACCCAGATCGAGGCGCGATCGACCCCGCGCGCGAGCGTCGTCACCGCGACGCCGACCGCGGCGGCGAGCGCTTCGCCCGCGAGCGCCGGTGGCCGCTGCTCGAGCGCCACGCGGAGGAGCTGCTCGCCCGTGGCCACCGCGACGGTGACGGCGGTCGCCACGCCGAGCGCGAACAGGACGAGATCGATCGTCGGGATGTCGGCACCGGGGAGCGCGGCGAGGGCGCGGTCGCGGAGGTCGCGAGGACGCTTCACCGTCGGGCGGTGTTGAAGATCTCCGCGAGCTCCTTGACCGTCTCGTCCGAGCGTCCTTCGCGGAACGCATCGGCGACGCACGTGCGCAGGTGCCCCTCGAGCAGGAGCGCGTCGACGCGCTCGAGCGCCTTCTCGATCGCCATCGTCTGGCGGAGCACGTCCACGCAGTAGCGGTCCTCGTCGACCATGCGCTCGACGGCGCGGACGTGGCCCGCGATCGACCGCAGCCGCGCGGAGAGGTCCTTGCGGACGTCCTGCTCCACGGAGCCATCGTACCCCCGGGGGAGGGGGGTCGATGCCCCCGTATGCTCGCCTCGTGCCGCGGGCAGGACGCGCGGGGGGCCGGATGGGGACGCCGCTCTTTAGCGAACGCGCCGAGGACGCGGCAGCGCGCGACAAGCCGCTCGCGGCACGGATGCGGCCGCGCGATCTCGACGAGTTCGTCGGCCAGGCGCAGATCGTCGGCGAGGGCCGCGTGCTCCGCCGCGCGATCGAGGCGGGTCAGCTGCCGTCGTTCATCCTGTGGGGGCCGCCCGGCACGGGGAAGACGACGCTCGCCGCGATCGCCGCGCGTCACGCGAACGCGCGGTTCGTCCCCATCTCGGCGGTCTCGGCCGGCGTCGCCGACCTGCGGCGTGTGATCGACGACGCGCGGAAGATGCGCGCCGCGACCGGCGAGCGGACCGTCCTGTTCATCGACGAGATCCACCGGTTCAACAAGGCGCAGCAGGACGTCGTGCTCCCGCACGTCGAGGAGGGCCACGTCGTCCTCATCGGCGCGACGACCGAGAACCCGTCGTTCGAGGTCATCTCGGCGCTCCTCTCACGCACCCGCGTCTACACGCTGAAGCCTCTGACCGACGACGAGGTGCGCACGATCGTGCGGCGCGCCCTCGTCGACGAGCGCGGCCTCGGTGGGGCCGCGACGCTCGGACCCGAGGCCGAGGATCTCCTGGTGAACGTCGCGAATGGCGACGCGCGCGTCGCGCTCAACGCGCTCGAGCTCGCGTGGGACGCGACCGCTGCCACTGCCGATGGCGTGCGCGCCGTCACGAGCGAGTCCGTGCGCGACGCGCTGCAGCGGCGCACGCTCCTCTACGACCGCGCCGGCGACCAGCACTACGACACGATCAGCGCGTTCATCAAGAGCGTGCGCGGGTCGGACCCCGACGCGGGCCTCTACTGGCTCGTGCGCATGATCGACGCCGGCGAGGATCCCATGTTCATCGCGCGCCGGCTCGTCATCCTCGCCGCGGAGGACGTCGGCCTCGCCGATCCGCAGGCCCTCGTCGTCGCGTCCGCGGCGCAGCAGGCCGTGCATCTCATCGGGCTGCCCGAGGGCTACTTCCCGCTGGCGGAGGCGACGGTCTATCTCGCGCTCGCGCCGAAGTCCGATTCGCTGAAGACGGCGCGCGGCCGGCTGGACGAGGACATCGAGACGACGCGCGCCGATCCGGTCCCGCTGCACCTTCGCAACGCCGTCACGGGGCTGATGCGGCAGCTCGGGTACGGCAAGGGCTACCGGTACGCGCACGACCGGCCGGAGCACTTCGACCCGGAGGAGACGTTCGTCCCCGACGCGGTCCAGGGCCGCGAGTACTACGTCCCGACCGAGATCGGCGCGGAGGCCGAGCTCAAGCGGCGGCTCGAGGGCCTGCGGCGAAGCGTGAGATCAGCAGTCCGAGCTCGTACAGGACGTACAGAGGGATCGCCACCAGCGTCTGGTTGAACGGATCCGGCGTCGGGGTGATGAGCGCCGCGGCGAGGAAGACGCCGAGGAAGACGTACCGGCGCGCGCGCGCGAGGCGCTGGCGCGAGACGACCCGGACGCGGACGAGCGCGAACATCACCGCGGGCACCTCGAAGACGATGCCCATCGCGAGGATGAAGATCGTCACGAACTCGATGTACTCGGCGCAGCGCAGCTGCGGCGTGAACACCGTGCCGCCGAAGTTCACCAGGAAGCCGAGGGCCTGCGGCAGCAGCAGGAAGTAGCAGAACGCCATCCCGGTCACGAACAGCAGCACGACGAACGGCCCGAGCCGCAGCACGAACTTGCGCTCGTTCGGCATCAGCGCCGGGTCGATGTACGCGAAGAGCTGCCAGACGATGATCGGCATCGCCATCGCGACGCCCGCGAAGAGCGACACGCGCATGTACGTCGCGAAGCCCTCGGTGGGCGCGAGCGTGATGCACGACTGCAGGCCCGACGGCAGCAGGAGGATGCGGATGAGCGTCTCGGCGAACGTGAACGCGATCGCGGTCATGACCGCGACGCCGATCGCCGCGAAGAACAGGCGCCGCCGCAGCTCCTCGAGGTGCTCGATGAGCGAGAGCTCGCGGTCGCGTGCCGTGGTCACGACGACAGCCTAGAGGCGGGACGCTCGCCTGCCGCGCGGGTCCCGGACCGTAGAATGGTCATCACCCTCGCCCCCGTAGCTCAGCGGATAGAGCGACGGCCTCCGGAGCCGTAGACAGGCGTTCGATTCGCCTCGGGGGTACAGCCACATCCATCGAACGCCTGCCTTCGAGGTGTTCGATCCGCCTCGGGGGTACTCGTTCCGCCTCTTCAGGCCGGACGCAGGCGGGTCACGTGGATCCAGAACTGCTGCCCGATGTCGCTCTTCACGAGCCACTCCTCGTTCGTCGGCGACGGTCGCACGAGCTTGCCCGTCCGCGCCTCGGGGCTGTGCGCCGGATCCCACCGCACGCGCGCACCGCGGCGCAGATCGAGACGCGGCTCGCGGGACGTCATCGCGCCGGAACGATACCGGGCATCGTGTCGAGGCGGCGGACGTGCTCGGCGAACATCGGCTCGAGGTACTCGTACCGCCCGCGGCCCCTGCGGACCACGAGACCGCGCGCGCGCAGCGACGTGACCGCGCGCAGCACCTCCGCGCGCGGCACGTCGGCGTCCGGGCGCGCCGCGTAGAGCGGCTCGTCGCGGGCGATCCGTTTCGCGACGGCCTGCAGGTACTTCTGGCCGCCGAGATCCGTCCAGTGCATCGCGAACGGCCGCTCGAGCTCGCGCAGCGCGAGCTCGTACGCCGTCTGGACGAGATCGCCCGTCACCGTGCGCAGGCCGTGGTCGCGCATGAAGTGATAGAGCGCGGCGCACAGCTGCATCGTGTCCTGCGGGTGCCCGCCGGTCGCGTCGAGGATCCGATCGATCTCGGCCTCGCCGATCGCGATGCGCTTCTGGCGCAGCTTCCGCGAGAGGTACGCGTGCCAGTCGGCCGGGTCGATGCCGAAGCGATGGCCACCCGCCTGGGCCAGGTCGTGCGCGACGGCGAAGCGGTACAAGGGCCGGCCCTTCTCGCCGAACAGCTGCTCGAGGATCCCTTCCTCCGAGCCGAGGAACGCGTACGCGACGCCACGGTGCGCCTGGAAGCGCGCGCGCATCACGTCGAAGACGCGCGGGCCGAGCCGGCCCGCCGCCTGGAACTCGTCGAAGGCGACGACGACGCGCCGCCCGGTGCGCTGCGCGACGGCGCGCGGGACATCGAGGCCCGCTTCGAAGGCGCGCTGCGCCGACGTCTCGCGCACCACCGGCATGACGAGCTCGAGGTGCTCGTAGCGGATGCGCCCGCGCGGCCGCAGCCCGCTCGCGATCGCGCGCGCGTCGTCGAGGCCGCCCTCCCTCCCCTCCAGCGACGCGAGGAGCGAGCCGGCCAGCCGTTCCGCGAGCCCGCGGACGTCGGTCGCGCCGAGGCAGTCGACGTACGCCGTGACAGCGCCCTTGCGCC